>DATFXR010000031.1:0-9596 GCA_035315685.1 Vicinamibacterales bacterium
ACTCGGATTCGCTGCTCGCGATCGATCCCGACAGCGGCACGTTGAAGTGGTACTTTCAGTTCACGCCGCACGACGTGCACGACTGGGATTCCACGCACACGCCGATCCTGTTCGACGACACGATTGCCGGACAGCCGCGCAAGCTGGTCGCGGTGGCGAACCGCAACGGATTCTTCTATGTGCTCGATCGGGTGACCGGCGCGTTCCTGCTCGGCAGACCGTACACCCAGGTCACGTGGGCGAAGGAGATCGACGGCAACGGCCGGCCAGTGGTCCTGCCGAACACCGACCCGACGGCCGACGGGAACCGCGTCTGCCCGAGCGGCACCGGCGGCACGAACTGGCACTCTCCGTCCTACAGTCCGCGCACGCGCCTCGTCTACTTCTTCAGCTACGAGCAGTGCGATTCGTTCATGTCGGACGACAAGCTCGAACCGCCCTACCAGCCGGGCCGGCTGTACATCGGCAGCGCGTTCTTCCCGCTTCCCGAAGAACGGCAGGAGAGCGCGGTCCGCGCCGTCGATCCCAAGACCGGCAACATCCGCTGGGAGTTCAAGGAACATGCGGAGGCCTGGGCCGGCGTCTTCTCGACGGCCGGCGGACTCGTCTTCTCCGGCGACGGGCAAGGCAACTTCATCGCGCTCGATGCGGACAGCGGCAAGGACCTCTGGCACATCCAGCTCGGCGCATCGATCCACACCGCCGCCGTGAGCTTCTCGGTCGACGGACGTCAGCACATCGCGATCGCGGCGGGCGATGCCATGTTCGCCTTCGCGCTGCCAAAAGAACCGTGAAGGAGCCGCGGCGCGTTGCCCGCGAGGTGTATGCTCTCGCGTAATCGAATACCCTCGGCAAAACCGCCCTGACGAGAAGGGATATGACGATGACGGCTGGACGCTTCGTCAGACTCACTGTCCTGTTGGCGATGTGGGCATGCTCGCTGCGGCCGGCCATGGCGCAGGGCGTCGGCGCGATCGGCGGAACCGTGACGGACGCGTCCGGCGGGGTGATGCCGGGCGTCTCGGTCACGCTTTCCAACCCCCGGGGCAGCATCGGCGGCAACCAGGAAGCCTTCACCGATGCGCGCGGCGCATTTCAATTCCTCAGACTGGTCCCCGGCACCTACACCGTGAAGGCGGAGCTCGGCGGCTTCCGCTCAGCGGTCCTGGAAAACATCGTCGTCAACGCGGACGCCACGACGCGCGTCGATCTCAAGCTCGAGATCGGCACGCTCGAGGAAGGCATCACCGTGACCGGCGAGTCGCCGCTGCTCGACACGACGTCGGCGCTCAAGCAGACGGTGCTGTCGCGCGACGTGCTCGACAGCCTGCCGAACCGGATCGACGTGTGGTCGGTCGCCCGCGTCATTCCGAGCGTCGTGCTGAGCAAGGTGGACGTCGGCGGATCCGAGTCGTTCCTGCAGTCGACTGCCACCGTGCACGGCAGCAACAACGAGAACGGATTCCTGATCGACGGCATGGACGTTTCGAATCTCGACGGCAACGGAACCGGCGCGGTGCTCTACCTCGATCCCTACGCGTTCCAGGAAACCAACTACCAGACGAGCGGCGGCGGCACCGCGATTTCGTCGAAAGGCGGCCTGCTGTTCAACATGGTGACGCGGACCGGGACCAACCAGTTTCACGGCGGCGCGATGTTCAACGGCGCGAATCACGGCATGAGCTCCGCGAACTACTCCGACGAGCTGCGCGCGCAGTTGCTCGCCGGCATTCCCGACATCGTCCGACAGGCGAATCCCAACATCGTGCCGGGCGCCGACATCCTGAAGATCTACGACGTCGGCGCGTGGCTGGCCGGGCCGGTCGTGCGCGACAAGCTGTGGTTCTCGTTCTCCGCGCACGATCAGGCCCTCGATCAGTACCTGCTCGGCAACTACAACCCGGACGGCACGCAGGTGCTCGACGACAACCTGATGTGGACGATCGCGTCCAAGGTTGCGTGGCAGATGACCCGGACGGCGCAGCTCTCGTACTTCAACAACCTGCAGTACAAGCTGATTGGCCACCGCAACGGCGGCGGCACGTTCGCCGAAAGCCGGGCGCGGAACCTCAATGACAAGTACCCGGACGTGCATCAGGTGAAGTTCACCTCGCCGATCCGATCGCGCATGGTCGTCGACGCGTCGTGGAGCCGGTTCCGCGCCGACGACATGTTCGGCCAGGAGCCGGAGGTACAGGCCGGCGACATCTCGCGCTTCGATGCCGTGACCAGCACCTATCTGCTGGCGCTGCCGACCTACCGCGACAACGCGATGTTCCGCGATCAGGTGCTGACGAGCATGGGCTATTTCACCGGCCGCCACGACATCCGCTTCGGCTATCAGTTCATCGACGGCGGCGAGAAGTCGTCCAACTGGTCCACGTCCGGGATGCGCGCGGTCTATCGCAGCGGAGTTCCAGACTCGGTCAACACCTACAACGTCCCGATCCTGTCCACTTCGTCGAAGATTCCGGTGGCGTTCGAGCCATGGCATCGCGATCACGGCGTGTTCATCCAGGACAAGTGGACGCCCACCGCGAAGTTGACCCTGAATCTCGGCCTGCGCTTCGAAACCACCTACGGCTGGCTGCCGGCGACCTGCCGGCCGGCGACCACCTTCGTCAACGAGCAGTGTTTCGCGGCGATCAACGGCTCGCCCGATTTCAAGGGCCTGGTGCCGCGTGTGTCGGCGGTCTACGACGTCTTCGGCGACGGCAAGACCGCGGTCAAGGTCTCGGCGAGCCGCTACGATCAGCCGATTACCCTGAGCAACGTGCAGCGCGTCAACCCGCTCGGCATCGTCAACGACACGCGCGCGTGGACCGTGTGCACGCCGGGGCAGCGGATCGGCTGCGATCTCAACGGCGATCTGACACCGCAGTTGAACGAGCTCGGCGTGTCAACCGGGTTTCCGTTCGGGACGAACAACCGCTATGCCGACGGCCTCGAGTGGCCGGTGTCGAACGAGTACAACCTCGAGCTGCAGCGCCAGCTGCCCGGCAGCATCGTTCTCTCCGCAGGGTATACGCGCCGGGAGACGCGCAGGAACATCGGGACCCGGAACGTCGCCGTACCGCTCGATACCTACATCCCGCTGCAGGTCACCGAAGCCCAGAGCGGCAAGCCGGTGACCGTCTACAACCAGGCGCCGGCCTTGCGCGGCAAGACCGACTACCTGTGGGACAACGCGCCCGAGTTCGACACCAACTTCAACGGCGCCGATTTCACCGCCACGCGGCGCCTCAGCAACCACTGGTCGATGGCCGGCGGCGCGAGCTTCGGGAAAACCGTCGGCGACATCTACGCGGCGAGCGCGGTGAGCTCGCAGGTCGATCTCAACAATCCCAACAACACGTTCCGTCGCGGCGTCGTCGGCAACGATGTGCCGTGGTCGTACCGGATGTCCGGCGTGTACGAACTGCCGCGCCAGATCTGGCTCAGTGGAACCTGGCAGTTCTATCAGGGATTCCCGGACACGACGACGGTCTCGGTCGGGAACAACACGGTTGCGCTGACCCAGGGAACGCAGGTGCTCACCGTCGAGCCGCGCGGCACGACGCGGCTGCCGTCGGTATCGTCGCTCGATGTCAGCGTGCGCAAGACGTGGCGGGCCGGCAACAAATCCTTCGAGCCGCGGATCGATCTGTACAACTTCACCAACAACGCAGCAATCCTGGGCCGCATCACACAGCTCGGACCGACCTACCTGCGCGTGAGCAACATCCAGCGCGGCCGGTTGATCAAGTTGGGGATGAGCGTGGAATTCTGAGAATCTGGCAATTGAGAATTAAGAATTTAGAATTAAGAATTCGTCGCCATGGATACAGCGTCGCAGCGTGACACGAATTCTTAATTCTTACTTCCTAATTCTTAATTGTGCCGCGCTCGGCTGAGCGATAGGGTTGACGCCGCCGATACAGCTCGAGCCGTCCGCGGATCGCGGCCGCGAGCGGCGCGTCTGGGTTCAAGCTCAGCGCCCGCTCGCACGTTGCGACGGCGCGATCGAACTGACCGTCCTCCGCGTACGCGGCCGCGAGCACGTCGAGCGCGCTCGCATCCTGGCGGCCGGTGAGATCGTCGACCTGCTCTGCGAAACGCACCGCCTCATTCCCGTCGCGGAGTGCCGCGTCCGGCGCGGTCGCGAGCAGCCAGGCGAGGCTCGCGGCCGCCGGAATCCAGTCCGGCCGCAGCCGCAGCGCCTCCCGGAACTGATCGACGGCCTGCGCGAGATCGCCGCGCGCCCGCAGCACGCTGCCGACGTTGTAGCGGGCGTCGGCGTTCGACGGATCGAGGCGAAGCGCTTCACGGAATTCCTGAAGAGCGGCGGCCCCACTCCCTTTGCTCAGCAGCACGTTGCCGAGATTGTTGTGCGCGAGAGCGTAGCCGGGATTGATCGTCAGTGCCTGCTGATACTGATCCATCGCCTGATCGAGCTTGCCCTCGACCGTCAGCGCGGTGCCGAGGTTGAAGTGCGCCGCCGCCGACTCCGGCTTCAGCCTTGCCGACGTTTCGAAATGCGCCGCTGCCTCTGACGCGCGTCCCTGATCCAGATACAACTGCGCGACGTCGTCGTGGAGCTGGACCCGCGCCGGATCGCGTCGAATCATGCTCTCGTAGCCGACGATGTCCTCCGCGATCGCCTTCGCGCGAAACGCGGCGTTCAGGGTCCGCAGATCGTGATCGCTGCGGGTCAGCACCTGAATCCACAGGTCGCCCATTTCGTCCCGTGTCCACTGTCCCCACGTTACGCGCCCCGGCGGCTGCTGCGGGTTGCGCGGATTGTCCGCCGAATTGTCGAACGTGTAGCGCACCGACAGCGCCGTGCCTCTGGGCAGCATGAACGGTGTGACATAGCGATAGACGTGCTGCCACCTGAAGTCCCAGTCTTTGATGTAAATCAGCCACCGTGTCGACCCGTCCGGCAGCGTCGCGATACCCTGCACCTCGCGAGCGCGATAGTGCGCGTGCGGCTGCACGGCCTGGACCTCGGCGTCAACCGGCAGCACGAAGGTGTCGCTGATCGTGTAGTGCTTGTCGCCGGCTGCGATGTCGATGCTCTGTCGTCCGAGGCGAATCATCGCCGGTGTGCGGTCCGGCGGTTGATCTCCGAAATACAGACCGATCGACGGTTCGACCGCTTCCGGCTTGCCGCTCGGCTTCATGTGCACTTCGACGACCAGGTCGGTGTGCGGCGCCAGCCGCCAGGCGAGCCCCTCGGGGAGCAGCGGCGCAACCTGGCCGGGCGTCCAGCCGAGGAAATGACCGTCGGGATAGACCGCCGAGTGAGAGAGCAGCCCTTCGTAGCCGGGATCAGGATCCTGTTCGTCCAGCGCGCGCGACGCGGATGTGCGATCGATCCGGATGTTGGCGTGATGCACCACGCTCGGATTGCCGGGCTTGAACTCCACTCCGATGACATACCGGATCCTGTCGATTGGGATCGGGAACACGAACACGCGCGAAACGTCGGTACCCTCGGCGGCGAGTCGGTACGGCTGCGGCAACCGGACGACGAGATCGGGTGTGCCGAGCTGCCAGCCATCCGTCCACGACGGCGCAGGCGGCGTTGCGGCGGCGTCGCCTTCGGCCGCGCCGTCCGCGACCCACTGCTGCAGGACCTCAATTTGACCATCGGTGAGCGGGCGGTGACCGATGAAGTCACCGTAGCCTGGCTCCGATTTCCACGGTGGCATCACACGCGTCTTCGCCACCCGCGCGATCTGCGTCGCATGCTGCTTTGCGGCCGCGTAGGTCAGGAGGCTGAAGGGCGCGGATCCGTTGGGGTGATGGCACTGCGCACAGTGTTCGAACAGGATCGGCGCGACGTCGTTCGCGAACGTCACCGGCCCGGCGGCCGCGGCTTCAGCACCGCACACCGTCAGCACGACGCAAATGACGGTCGAGCCGCGCATGAGACGCGTCACCGTTCGGATTCCGGTCCGGCCGAAGCCGGACGCTGCCGCCGATTGGTACTGGCCACGTGCGTCAGCCGAACCATCAGCGGTAGTGTCCGGCTTTAGCCGGACCGTGACAAGCGTCACCGTCCCGTGTATGCTCCTGTCAGTAACTGATAGGAGAGGCCCGATGTCCCGGTTTATAGAGAAAGGACGCTGCGCTCTCTGGGTACGCCGCGGTTGCTTCCGCTCGCGTGTCCGGCGGAAGCGTGACGCTACGGGTGCACGACGGTGAGCAAGCCGACCGCTCTCGTGCAGGGGACACTCGACCTGCTGATCCTCCGCGTCCTGTCGCTCGAGCCGATGCACGGCTGGGCGATCGCGCAGCGCATCCGGCAGTTGTCCAGCGAGCAGCTGCGCGTCGGCCAGAGCGCGCTGTATCCCGCGCTCCACAAGCTCGAACAGCAAGGCTGGATCGAAGCCGAGTGGGACGTGAGCGAGAACAACCGCCGTGCGAAGTACTACCGGCTCACTGCCCATGGGCGGAAGGCGCTGAAAGCCGAGACCGCTCAGTGGGAACGTCTCTCCGCCGCCATCTCGCTGGTCGTCAAGCCGACGTGAGGACATCATGCGCTGGCACAAGACGCTTCGTCTCCGTCTTCGTTCGCTGTTCCGAAGCGGCCGCGTCGAGCGCGAGCTCGGCGACGAGCTGCAGTTCCATCTCGAGCATCTGGTCGACGATTTCGTGGCGAGCGGCATGTCTCGCGAGGAGGCGGGTTACGCGGCGCGCTGCGAGATGGGCGCGATCGAGGCGCGCAAGGACGACTGCCGCGATGCGCGAGGCCTGGTGCTGTTCGAGGCCACCCGACGAGACGTGATCTACGCGTTGCGTGCGCTGCGCAAGTCTCCCGGCATCGCGATCGTCTCGATCGTCTCGCTCGCGCTCGGCATCGGCGCCAACACCGCGATCTTCGGCCTGTGGCACGGCATCGTGCGCGCCTCGCTGCCCGGCGTGGCGAACCCAGACGAGATCGTGATCCTGTCCAACCCTGACGATCAGGGCAGCTGGAACGGCCGCACGACCGGCGTGCGATCGTGGCTCAGCTACGCCGAGTTCGAGCAGATGCGCGATCACGTCGCCGCGTTCTCGGGAGTGATGGCGTCGCAGAGCAGCCTGGCGACGTGGCGCGTGCGCATCGACGGCGGCGCACCGGAGGAAGCGCGCGGACGGCTGGTCTCGGGCGGCTTCTTCGACGTCCTCGGCGTCGGTCCCGCGATCGGCCGTGTCTTCTCGCCCGCCGACGACCGCACGGACACGACCGGTGTCGTCATCAGCCACAGCTACTGGCAGCGACGCTTCGGTGGACGCGGCGATGTACTGGGCACGGCGCTGACGATTCGCAACGCGATGCTGACGGTGATCGGTGTGACGCCGCGCGGCTTCATCGGAGAGACCTCTGGACAGCAGCCGGACTTCTGGCTCCCGCTGCGGGTGCAGCCGATGGTGACGCCGGATGCCGATCGCCTCCACGACACGCCGCCGGAAAACTCGATGTGGCTGCACGTGTTCGGACGGCTGAGACCCGGGGTGACGCCGGCGCAGGCCGAGGCGCAGGCAAACGCGGTGTTTCATGCCGGCCTGGAATCGTTCTACGGCGCTGCGGCGTCCGGTGCGCGGCGCCACGAATTTCTCGATCAGCAGCTGCACGTGCAACCGGCGGCGCGCGGCGCATCGGCGGTGCGCGGGGAGCTGTCGTCGTCGTTGACGACGCTGCTCGCGGCGGTCGGGGTGCTGCTGCTGATTGCCTGCGCGAACCTGGCGAATCTGCTGCTCGCGCGCGGCGCGGCGCGCGCGTCCGAGATCGCGCTGCGGCTGTCGCTCGGCGCGAGCCGCGGACGCATCGTCCGTCAGCTCGTCACCGAAAGCCTCGCGCTCGCCACAGTCGGCGGCCTTGCGTCGATCGCGGTCGCCGGCATCTTTCACGGCGCGCTGGTCCAGTTGCTGGCGCAGTCCGACAACGACTTCGCCATGCGCTTCACGATCGACCCGTTCGTGCTGGCGTTCGTTGTCGCCGCGACCGTCGGCGCGACGCTGTTGTTCGGCGCGCTGCCGGCGTGGCAGGCCACGAAGACCGACCCCGTCGCCGCGCTCAAGGACCAGCACCGCGGCGCCGGCGGCCCGGTCGGCCACCTTCGGTCCGGACGCCTGCTCGTGAGCCTGCAGCTCGCGCTGTCGCTGCCGCTGCTGGTCGGCGCCGGCCTGCTCGCGCGGACGGTCTACAACCTGCAGCGCGCGGATCTCGGCTTTCCCGCCGAGCGCCTGCTGCTCGTGCGCGTCGATCTCCGCGAGGCCGGATACCTCGACGCGCGCCGCCAGCGTGTGCTCGGCGATCTAATCGACGTGCTCCGGCGAATTCCCGGCGTTCAGTCGGCAAGCTTCTCGCAGCTCGGGGTGTTCACCGGCGGCGAGTCGGCTACTTCTGTCGCTGTCGAAGGCTACGTGCCGAAGAACGAGAACGACCACGACTCAGCGCTGGACGTGATCGGCCCGGGATATTTTTCGACGCTGGGTGTGCCGATGCGCCTGGGGCGCGATATCCAGGACAGCGATCGCGGCGACGGCATGGCGGTCTGCGTGATCAACGACGCGTTCGCGAGACACTATTTCGCCGGCCGCGACCCGATCGGCAGGCGCATCTCGCTGATCAACGACGATGGCCACGCCTCGTACCAGATCGTCGGCGTCGCGAACGACGCGCGGACGCACGCGCTGCGCGGAGCGGTCGCGCCGCGGTATTTCGTGGCGGTGAGAAAGCCCGCGTCGTCGTCGAACAGCCCGACGCTGCTGATCAGGACGACAGCGGCACCCGCCGCGGTGCTGCCGGCCGTGCGCAAGGCGATCGAGCAGGTGGACCGGGCGATTCCGATCATGTCCGCCGTGCCAATCGAAGCGCAGATGGCGCCGCTCGTCGCGCAGGACCGCGCGACCGCGCAACTGGCGGTCGTCTTCGGGATCGTCGCGCTGACGCTCGCGGCGATCGGTCTCTACGGCGTGCTCTCCTACGGCGTCGCGCGGCGCACCGGCGAAATCGCGATCCGCATCGCACTGGGCGCGCAGGCCCATCGGGTGATCTCGATGATCCTCCGCGAGACCGCCGCGGTGGTGTGTGTCGGCCTGGTCGTGGGTGGCGGCCTGGCCTGGGCGGCGGCACGGCTGATCGACAGCCGCCTCTACGGCGTCGCGCCGCAGGATCCGCTGACGCTGGTCATGGCTACGGGATTGTTGTTGGCCGTCGCGCTCAGCGCGGCGTTCGTGCCGGCTCATCGCGCTGCACGGCTCAATCCGATTGCGGCATTACGCCATGAGTAGTGAGTCCGGTGACGCGGACGCTGCGCACACGGAAGACGCAATTAAGAATTCGGAATTAAGAATTAAGAATACGCGATCACGTTTTGCGGCGTGGCACGAATTCTTAATTCTCAATTCTTAAATTGTCAATTACTGCTGCTGCCTGTCCCGGCCGTCAGCGGTCGTTGTGTTAGCAGCCCTGGCCTTCCGCTCGGCCTGGAGATCCTTGAACTCCTGATCGGTCAGATAGGTGACGTTCATCCAGGCGTGCGCCATCTCGTCGACGGTGCGATCGCCGAAGCCCACCCACTGATCGGAATCGGGATTGTTCTTGTTCCCCTTGGTGTTGTCGT
>DATFXR010000032.1:0-5836 GCA_035315685.1 Vicinamibacterales bacterium
CATCATCTTCAGGCAGTCGCTGAACATCTTCTCCGCGCTGGGGCTGCTGGTTCTCTTCGGCGTCGTCAAGAAGAACTCGATTCTGCAGATCGACCATGCGAACCAGCTCAAGGAGGCGGGTATGTCCACGCGCGACGCGATTGTCCAGGCCAGCCGCGATCGTCTGCGCCCGATTCTGATGACCACGTTCGCGTTCGTCGCCGGCATGATCCCGCTGATCGTGTCGCGCGGAATCGGCGCCGGCACCAACCACGCGATCGGGTTCGTGATCTTCGGCGGGCAGACGATGGCGCTGCTGCTCACGCTGCTCGTGACGCCGGTCGCCTACTCCCTGTTCGACGACGCGGCGAAGCTGCGGCTGTTCGGCAGGCGCAAGGCGGAGGCGCCGGTCGAGGTTTCGTCCGCACCGCTGCCGGCAGGCGCTGCGCTGCGGCGGACGTCGCTGATCCTCGTCGCGGCGCTGGCGCTTGCGGCGACGGCGTCGGCTCAGACCGCGCAGACGACTCCGGCGCTGCAGAGCGCGCCGGCGGCGCTCCGGCTGACGGTCGACGAAGCGGTGAAGATGGCGCTGGACAACAACGTCGACCTGCGCGGGGATCGCCTCGATCCGCAGATCAGCGATACGCGGGTCGCCGCCGCGTCCGGCGTGTTCAGGCCGACGCTGCTGACGAGCCTCAATTCGAACAATCAGCTGCAGCCGCCGTCGAGCTTCCTCGTGCCGGTCGCGACACGGAACGACGTGGTCTCGTCGAACGCCGGCCTCGGGCAGCGGCTGCCGCGCTTCGGCACCACCTACAACCTGTCGTGGACCTGGAATCACACCAGCAGCAACAGCTTCCTGAACAGCTACGACCCGCTCATCCAGTCGGGGCTGTCGGTGAACGTCTCGCAGCCGCTCATTCGTGACCTGGCGATCGACCAGGCGCGGCAGAACCTCGCGGTGAGCCGCACCAATCGCGACATCGCGGACACGCGGCTGCGCGAGAGCGTCGTGCACACGACGGCCGCGGTGAAGAGCGCATACTGGGCGCTCGTCTCGGCGCGCGCGAACGTGGACGCGCGGCGTACCTCGCTCGAGCTCGCGCAGGAGCTGAGCCGCGTGAACAAGGCGAAGGTGGACGTCGGCACGTCGCCGCCGCTCGACCTCGTGTCCGCGCAAGCCGAGGTCGCATCGGATCAGGAGCAGCTGATCGTCGCGGAAACGGCGGTGAAAACCACCGAGGACCGCCTGCGCGTGCTGATCTTCGATCCGACGAAGCGCGAGAACTGGAACATTCAGATCGAGACAGTGGATTCCCCGCCAGTGGGTACTGCGCTTATCGACGTCGAGGCCGCCGTCACCCGTGCGCTGAGCGAGCGCGCGGATCTGCAGCGCGCGCGCAAGGACATCGACAACGCGGCGATCGGCGTCAAATACGCGGACAACCAGAAGATGCCGGATGTCCGACTCAACGCCAGCTACCTCGCCAGCGGCCTCGGCGGCACACAGGTGCTTCGGACCGGCGGCTTCCCCGGGACGATCGTCGGCCCCGGCCCGGTCACGCCGTTCTCGAACGTCCTGTCGCAGCTCTTCTCATCGAACTATCCGACATGGTCGGTCGGCGTGAGCGTGTCGTATCCGCTTGGTCAGAGCACGGAAGAGGCGAATGCGGCGCGCGCCCAGCTCGAACACGCGCAGTCGCAGGAGCGGCTGAAGAGCGCCCAGGCGCGCGCCATCCAGCAGGTGCGCGACGCGGGTTGGACGATCGAGATGAACGCGAAGCGGATTGAGACGACACGGGCCGCGCGCGAGCTCGCGGAACAGCGGCTCGACGCGGAGCGCAAGCGCTACGAGGTCGGGATGTCGACCAGCTTCCTCGTGATCCAGGCGCAGCGCGACCTGTCGCAGGCGCGGACGAGCGAGCTCGGCGCCGTGCTCTCCTACGATCTCTCGCTGGTCGATTTCGACGCGCTGCAGGAAGCGGGTCCGGCCGGGCAATCGGTCGGCATCACGACGACGAGCACCGGCGCTGCCACGGCCGTTGGCGCGTCGCCCACGGCGACGTCGACGCTGAACGCCGCTGCGGCCGCCTCGGCCATCAGCACCGCGAACGCGCTGACCGGGCGTCAGTGACCGACCGTCAGTGACTGACGTGATCCGCGTGTGGCGCGTTCGCAAGAACCACACCTGGATCGACGCGCGGCTCCTCGACGCCGCCCACACTGGCGGCGTCGAGCTGCAGTTCTTCTACGACAACACGCTCGTGCTCGCGCGCCACTGTCCGACGCGCGAGGAAGCGCTCGCGACGGCCGAGACCTACCTGAGAAATCTCGAACGGGCAGGCTGGAATACGCACTGGTGAACCTGTGTCGGGGCGGGGGGCTGGGGGCTGGGGACTGGAAGCTGGCAGCTGGGAGCTGGGGGCTGGGGGCTGGGGCGAAGGCATTAGCCGAGCGTCACCGGCTCGGCTATCCCTCAGTCCTCAGCGCTACAGCACGTTTCATTTGTATGTAGTGTTCCGCCTTCAGGCGGACCTGAGAAGTCCGGCTAAAGCCGGACACTACGTGATACAGGAAAACGAGAAACGCGCTCACGGAGGGCTCCCAGTCCCCAGTCGCCAGTCCCCAGTCGCCAGTCCCCAGTCCCCTCGTAAAATCGCCACGTGGCGGATACGCTCGGTACCCGGTTCCTCTCACAAGCCAAGCGACGCTGGTCGGCCTTGTGCATCGCCGATTCGACCGGCCGCGAGCTGAGCTGCGGGCGCACCCTGGCGGGGGCGCTGATTCTCGCGCGCGCGATCAAACGGCTTGCCCCGCAGGATCGCAACATCGGTCTGCTGCTGCCGGCCTCGGTCGGCGGAGCGCTCGCGAACATCGCCGCCACATTCGCCGGCATGGTACCCGTCAACCTGAACTTCACCGCCGGCCACGACGCCATGGCTGCGGCGATCGAACGCACCGGGATCGCGACGATCCTGACCTCGCGCGCGTTCGTCGCCAAAGCCGGCATCGAGACGCTGCCCGGGATGATTTACGTCGAGGATCTGCTCGCCGCAACCAGCACGGCTTCGCGCGCGGCGATGCTGGCGGCCGCCCGCGTGCTGCCGGCCGCGGCGCTCGCCCGCCTCTTCCTCGCGCCGACCGCGACCGACGCCCTCGCGACGATCATCTTCTCGAGCGGCAGCACCGGCACGCCGAAGGGCGTGCTGCTGACGCATCGCAACCTGCTCGCGAACATCGACGCCGCGAACCAGGTGTTTCAGCTGCAGCCGAACGACGTGATGCTCGGCGTCCTGCCCTTCTTCCACTCGTTCGGGTTCACCGCGACGCTGTGGCTGCCGCTCTGCATCGGCTGCGCCGCGGCTTATCATCCGAACCCGACCGACGCGAAGACGATCGGCGAGCTGGCGGGCCGATATCGCGCGACGATCCTGGTCAGCACACCGACGTTCGCTGCCGCCTACGTCCGGAAGATTCAACCCGAACAGTTCGCCCACCTGCGGCTCGCGATCGTCGGCGCCGAGCGGCTGCGCGACCCGATCGCGACGGCATTCAGGGAGAAGTTCGGGGTCGATCTGCTCGAGGGCTACGGCTGCACCGAGATGGCGCCGGTCGTCGCGGTCAACGCGGACGACCCGTCGCGACGCGGCAGCCGCAGCGGCTCCGTCGGCCGGCCACTGCCGGGCATCGACGCCATGGTCGTCGACATCGACACCGGCGCCGGACCGCTGGTCGGCCGGGAAGGGCTGCTGCTCGTGCGCGGACCAAGCCAGATGATCGGCTATCTCGGCGAGCCGGAGCTGACCCGGGCGGCGATCCGCGACGGATGGTACGTGACCGGCGACATCGCCGTGCTGGACGGGGACGGCTTCATTCACATCACCGATCGCCTGTCGCGCTTCAGCAAGATCGCCGGCGAGATGGTGCCGCACATGAAGGTCGAAGAGGAGTTGCAGGCGCTGCTTCACGAGCCGCACAGCGCGGTGGTCACCGCCGTGCCGGACGACGCGAAGGGCGAACGGCTGATTGCGTTCCACACCGATCCCGATCTGTCCGCGCAGGAGATCTGGGAACAGCTCGGCGACTCCTCGCTGCCGAAGCTTTGGATCCCCAAGCGCGAGGACATCCGGTTCGTCGAGTCGATCCCGACGCTCGGCACCGGCAAGCTCGATTTACGCGCCGTCCGCGCGCTCGCCGCCGCGTCACCCCAAAGCAGCTAGCATGGCGGGCTGCACGACCGGCTGGGACGCCACGAAGGCACGAAGCGAGTTATTTCGCGGAGAGTTGTTCCGCGCGCGGTCCGCGCGCTCGCGCTGCGTCGCCCGAAAGCGGGTAGCATGAGGGTTGTCGATCGATCGATGGTTTCGATCGAGATGACCAGCGGCAGCGATCATCAACCCATCATGCGCACGAGGAGGCGCTGCCATGAGGGTGCGAGCAGCGCCTTGAGCACGACGTCCGCGACGAGCCCCGCGCACGACCAGATCGCCAGCCGGCGCGCGGCGGACCAGTCGACCGGAAAGTGGAAGACGCGTGAGAGGAGCGGCGCCGACAGCACGACGCCGAGCACGACGAAGCTGATCACGCGAATCACCGCCCACGGATGCCAGCCGGCGAGCATGATCGCGACCGGATGCCGGCTCACGCCGGCGAGCGTCCCCACGTAGTGGCCCATGTAGTTCATCAGCGCCGCTCCCATCGGCATCGCGAGCACGCCGCCGCTCGCCAGCGCGAGCGCCGTGAACAGCCCCGCATGCCCGGCCTGCTGCGGGATGAACAGCGACGGGGTGCTCTCGGCGCCGCGCCCCGTGATCACCCACGTGAACATCTCGCGGCGGTAGTCGCCGCTGCGCAGGAACAGCTCCTCGGTCTGAGCCGGGTAGATGTAGGACAGCAGCGTGGCCGCCACACCCATCGTCAGCGCCCAGAGCAGCATCCGGCCGACGGCGAGCTTCAGGTCGCCGCGCCGCAGCGCCGCGACCATGAACGGGAAGCTGGCGATCGTATTGAGGATCGGGACGAGCGTCGGCATGCCGATCGCCCACCCGATCCCGTAGGACACGGTCGTGCAGAAGACGATGACTACGCCGGAATTGTCAGGAATCCGAAGTGCTCCTGGTAGCGCCGCTTGAATTCGTCCCAGGTGTACGAATGACTCAGGCCGCCAAGATGCTCGAGCGCGTAGGTGGCCGCGACGCTGCCGATCTTCGCGCACGCGTCGTACGGCAGTCCGAGCGCAATTCCCTTCATCAGCCCGCCGCGGAATGCGTCGCCGACGCCGGTGGGATCAACGATCCGGTGCGGCGCGACGGCCGGCACGTCGACGTTCCGGTCACGCGTGATCACCGTCGAGCCGCGCTCCCCCTTCGTGACGATCAGCGCCTCGGCCAGCGTCAGGATGTCCTGTTCGCTCAGCCCGGTCTTCTGGCGCAGCAGCTCGAGCTCGTAGTCGTTGACGATCACGATCGCCGCACCGGTCACGCCCTGGCGCAGATCATCGCCCGGCATCCGCGCGCACTGCTGGCCCGGATCGAAGATGAAGCGGATGCCCAGCGTCCGGCACTCCTCGGCGTACTGCACCATCGCGCCGGGATCGTTGGGCGCGATGATCGCGAGGCCGCAGTTGCGAACCGTGCGGAACGACAGCTGGCCGGCGTCGGCCATCGCGCCGGTATAGAACGATGCAATCTGATTGTTGTCCTCGTCGGTGCTGCACAAGAACGACGCGCAGAACTTGCCGTCGATCTGCTTGACCTGCGAGGTGTCGATGCCGGCGGCGTGCAGCCACTGGCGGTACTCGCCGAAGTCCTCGCCCGCGGTCGCCATCAGCAGCGGCCGCTCGCCGAGCAGCGCGAGC
>DATFXR010000033.1:0-3858 GCA_035315685.1 Vicinamibacterales bacterium
CCTCGTGCTTCGGCACAGTACCGTCGGCGGTTTATGGCTGCCGTGCTGCTGCCCGACGCATTGTGGGATCTGATCGAACCGCTGTTACCCGTTCCATCATTGCGACCACAGGGTGGACGTCCGCGCGTCCCTGATCGAGCCTGCCTCACCGCCATCCTCTTCGTCCTGCGGAGCGGGATTCCGTGGCAGATGCTGCCTCGGGAAATTGGCTGCGGATCAGGCATGACGTGCTGGCGACGCTTGCGTGACTGGCAGGAACAAGGCGTCTGGGACTTGACGCACTTCGCGCTGCTGGATTGGCTCGCGCGCGACGGCAATATCGATTGGTCACGCGCCATCGTGGACAGTTGTTCGGTGCGTGCGGTGTGTGGCGGAACGCAGACCGGCCCGAATCCGACAGACCGCGCCAAGCGCGGGAGCAAACGGCATCTGGCCTGTGATGGCCAGGGCGTCCCGCTGGCCGTCCGCCTGACCGGCGCCAATCGCAACGACTCGCAGGAAGCGTTGGCCCTCGTCGATGCGATTCCGCCCTTGCAAGGCGACCGCGGCCGCCCCCGGTGCCGGCCGGTCTGTGTGCTCGGCGATCGCGGCTATGATTCGATGGCGATCCGGCACGGCCTGCGGGCCCGTCACATTCTGCCGGTGCTGGCGATGCGGCGTACGAAGCATGGCAGTAGCTTGGGGCGGTGGCGTTGGGTCGTAGAGCGAACGTTTGCCTGGCTCAATCAGTTCCGTCGTCTGCGCGTCCGGTACGACAAACGCGCCGACATCCACGAGGCCTTTCTCTCGCTGGCTTGTGCGTTGATCTGTTGGCATGCCCTGCGAAAACGCTGGATGCCCATTTAGGCGCTACAATCGCTGCGTCTCGCAACAGCGAAGCTGAACGTGGCCCTTTCCGCGGGAACTCGACTCGGTCCGTACGAAATCGTCGCGGCGCTCGGCGCGGGTGGCATGGGCGAAGTGTGGACGGCTCGCGACACGCGACTCGATCGCACGGTCGCGATCAAGGTGCTGCCGGCCGCGCTCGCGCTGGATCCCGCTTTTCGTGCCAGATTCGACCGCGAGGCACGCACAATCTCGCAGCTCTCGCATCCACATATCTGTACGCTCTACGACGTCGGCGAGTCCGACGGCACGAACTTCCTGGTCCTGGAGTATCTCGAGGGCGAAACGCTCGCCGCGCGGCTCGAGCGCGGCCTGCTGTCCGCCGCCGCGGCGGTACGCATCGCAACCGACATCGCGGACGCGCTTGCCGCCGCGCATCGCGCGGGCATCGTCCATCGGGATTTGAAGCCGGGAAACGTGTTTCTGATCCGGAGCCATGCCGGTCCGGGCGGTCCGCCCGACGCGAAGCTGCTCGATTTCGGCCTCGCAAAGACGACGCCGGTGCTCGCGCAAGCGCCGCCCATGGATCCGATGTCCATGCCACCAACGGCCACGACGCCGCTGACGGCACACGGGACGATCCTCGGCACGTTCCACTACATGGCCCCCGAACAGATCGAAGGCCATGACGCCGACGCGCGGAGCGACGTGTGGGCGTTCGGCTGCGTGCTGTACGAAATGCTGACCGGCACGCGCGCGTTCACGGGCAAATCGCACGCGAGCCTGATCGCGAACATCATGCACGTCGACCCGCCGCCGGTGACGAACCGGCAGCCGCTCGTTTCGCCGGCGCTCGACCACGTCCTCCGTCGCTGCCTCGAGAAAGATCCCGAGCTGCGGTGGCAATCGATCGCGGACGTGGGACGCGAGATCCGGTGGGCCGCCGGTCAAACGTCTACGGGCAACGGACCGCCGCGCGACGCCCGGATCCGCTGGCGCACGGCCATCTGGGCGACCGCGGCGGCCGTGGTTTCCGCGGCCGCAGCTGCGGTGACCGTGATGTTCTCGCACACCTCCGTTCCTTCTTCCAGCACTCCGCCGATGACGCTGACGATGGTCGCGCCGCCAGGCCTGGCGCTGACACCGTTCGCTTCCTCAGGCGCGCCGCATTTCGCGCTGTCGCCCGATGGCCGGCAGATCGCGTTTGTCGCGTCGGCGGCAGGCCGGCCGCCGTCTCTGTGGGTGCGACCACTCGATTCGCGGTCGGCGCGGTCAATCCCGGACAGCGATGATGCGTCGAGCCCCTTCTGGTCGTCGGACGGCCGCGCGATCGGGTTTTTCGCGAACGGACGCGTAAAGACGATCGCGCTGCAGGGCGAGCGTCCATCGACGCTGACCACCACGCCCGAGGCTGCCGGCGGCGCCTGGAGCGGAGACGTCATCCTCATCGGACATCAGACGGGTCCGGTCACCAGAATGTCAGCGTCGGGCGGTGCGATGACACCGGCCACCGTGATGCGGCCTCTGGCCGGCGACCGCCGGGTAACGAAGGGCCATCGATTCCCGCAGTTTCTGCCTGACGGGCGCCATTTCATTTACGCCGAGAGCGGCGGCTCGGTCATGCTCGGCTCGCTCGATTCCACAGCGTCCGAAGAACTGGTGAAGACGAGCGGCGCGACGGCGGTCTACAGCCCGGCCGGATTTCTCCTGTTCCGGTCGGCTGCCGGGTCATCGAAGCTGATGGCACAGGCGATCGATCCGAGGTCGTTCAAACCGATCGGCGCGGCCGCCGCGTGGCTCGATTCGGTCCGTTACGCCGCCGGATCAGGGTACCCTGCTGTCTCCGCCGCCAGCGGCGTGCTCGCGTACTGGGATGGCACGACGGTCTCGACCAAGCCTGCGTGGTTCGACCGCCAGGGAAATCGGCTGCCGGCGCTGCCAGCGCCATCGCAGACTGAGACCGTGGCCATCGCGCCCGACGGACGGCAGGTCGCCTTCACCCGGACTGTCGCCGGCGCATCGGGCGCGTGGATGGTGGTGCCCAACGTCGCCGACATCTGGCTGATGGATTCGGCCGGAGCCCCGTCGAGGTTCTCATTCACTGCAGGCGGCGCCGTGGGACCGATCTGGTCGCGCGATGGACGAGAGATGTTGTTCACCTCGTTCGAGAAAGGGTCGGTCGCGCTGTTCCGCCGCCCGGCCAGCGGTACGGAACGGGAGCGTCTGGTGTGCATCATCCCCGACACCGAAGGCGCCGCGCTCGGGGCCTATCGCGCCACCGACTGGTCGGCCGACCGCCGCACGGCTCTCGTCGACACACCTGCGACGACGGGCCGCGACATCGCGGCGCTCTCGCTCGAGACCGGCCGCATTACGCCGCTCTTTCACGGCGTCGCCCAGAACATCCAGGGGCGCTTCTCGCCGGACGACCGCTGGGTCGCTTATGCCTCGAATGAGGGTGGCCGCTGGGAGGTCATCGTTGACTCGTTTCCAACCCCGGGCTCGAGGCATCAGGTATCGACGGACGGCGGGTCGGAGCCGGTCTGGTCGCGCGACGGACGCGAGCTGTTCTTTCTCGCGCCCGATCGCCGGCTGATGGTCGTGCCCGTCACGCCGGGCGCCACGTTCGTGTACGGAATGCCACGCGCACTGTTCGAGACGGAGATGCGGCCGACCTATCCCCCGTATCCGGTCAATTATGACGTGTCGAAGGATGGGCAACGGTTCCTGATGGATGCGGTCCTGCCAGGCACCGGTCCGAACATCAGCATTGTCGTGAACGGGATCGCAGCAGGCCGTAAGTAGGGCGGTGGGCCGAGCAAGCCGGCCCCTACAATCTGGCTGGAGATCTTCTTCGCGCGCGGCTTTCACCGTTACATCGGGAATGTGTGGATCCTCGACCAGCTTGTTGAACGTCGCGATGTCGCGGTCCACGATCTCGCCCAGCCTGTACCACGTGCTGTGCTCGGACATCGATCAAGCCGCCGACTGGTACGAACGCGCGATAAACGCGCGCGATCCTTTCGCGATCGT
>DATFXR010000034.1:0-3546 GCA_035315685.1 Vicinamibacterales bacterium
GGCGCGCCCGTATTCGGGCATGTAATTGCCGGTCAGCACCTGCACTTCCTGAATCGCGTCCACGTTCTGGATGCCGATGATCGCGCCCGACGAGCGCGTCCGAATCGCGGTCGCACCGTCGATGGTGATGTTGTTCTCGTCCGTCCGGCTGCCGTTGATGTTGAAGCCGCCGTTGCCGAGATCGGAGAAGCCGCGCGAATTGAAATTCCCGCCCATCACGCCGACCTTCAGCCCGACCACACCGATCGGGTTGCGTCCGGAGAACGCGAGCTGTTCGATGTCTTTGGCTTCGATCGTCTTGCGGAGCGCGACGTCGGTCTGCAGCAGCGGCGAGCTCGCCGTCACCAGCACTTCCTCGCTGATCACGCCTGTCGGCAGCGCGAGGTCGAGCGTGAGATTCGCGGTGGCGTCGAGTTGAACGCTCTCCCGGCGGATGGTCTTGAATCCCTGGAGCTCGGCCACGATGTCGTAGCGGCCGGGCAGCAGGTTGGGGAACGTATAGAAGCCGGTCCCGTCGGTAATCGTCGTGATGTCGTGTTGCGTCTGCGTGTTGTGCGCCGTGACGGTGACGCCGGGCATCACGGCGCCTTGTTCGTCCTTGATCGTTCCGGAGAGCGTGCCTCGATCGAACTGGGCGACGGCGGGCGCCGCAGTCGCCAGCAGGAGCACCGCCGTCCACGCCAGCTGGCGATAGAAAGGTAGCCTCGAACGACTGTCGATCGGCGCCATGGCCATCCTCCCAGTCCACGGAAGAGCAACCGCGGAGCACGCAGAGATTTGGCTTTGGTTGGAAAGAATTCTCTGCGTCCTCTGCGATCTCTGCGGTTGCTTTCCCGCACAAAGCGGCGGAGGCCACTCGACGCTGCGGCGCGCCGCACAACGAGTCCAGTCGGCGCGGATGATACTCCTGTCGTGTGTCGGTCGTGCGCGGAATACGTAAATAAGGCAGCTTATCGGGGACTCAACCGTGCGCGGATGTACTCACGTGTCATACGCGCGATGTTCGAGATGGAAATCTCCTTCGGGCAGACGGCCTCGCATTCCCCTTCGTTCGAGCAGCTCCCGAACCCTTCGCTGTCGGCCTGCGCAATCATCGCGGTGACCCGCGTGACCCGTTCGGGCTGTCCCTGCGGCAGCAGCGCGAGCTGCGAGATCTTCGCGCTCATGAAGAGGTGCGCCGAGGCGTTCTTGCAGGCTGCCACGCACGCGCCGCAGCCGATGCACGCCGCGGAGTCCATCGCGGTTTCGGCGACGTCCTTCGGAATGAGCACGGTGTTGCCGTCCGGCGCGCCGCCGACGTTCACGGAGACGTAGCCGCCGGCGGTGATGATCCGATCGAACGCACTGCGATCGACCACGAGATCCTTGACGACGGGGAAGGCCTTGGCGCGCCACGGCTCGACGGTAATCGTGTCGCCGTCCTTGAAACGGCGCATGTGCAGCTGGCACACCGTGGTGCCGCGGTCCGGGCCATGCGGAATGCCGTTGACGACGAGACTGCACATGCCGCAAATGCCTTCACGGCAATCGGAATCGAACGCGATCGCTTCGTCGCCCTTCTTGATCAGTCCTTCGTTGACGACGTCGAGCATCTCGAGAAACGACATGTCGGGTGATACGTCGTTGGCGGTGTAGTCCACCAGCTTGCCGGCCACGGCCGGCCCCGCCTGTCGCCAGATCTTCAGATTCAATCTCACGCTGATCCTCACGGGGCAGGGGGTTGGGGACTGGGGACTGGGGACTGGGGACTGGGAAGCCCGGATCTCGAGTCACCAGATCGTCGAGTCGTCCCTGGTCCCCTTGTCCGTCAGTCTCCCAGCACCCAGCTCCCAGCGCCCAGTCCCCTCACTTGTAGCTGCGCTGCGTCGGATGCACTTCCTCGAACTCCAACGGCTCCTTGTGGAGCACCGGCTCCCTGCCGACGCCGGTAAACTCCCACGCCGCGACGTACGAGAAGTGCGCATCGTCGCGCAGCGCTTCGCCGTCGGGCGTCTGGCTCTCCTCGCGGAAGTGGCCGCCGCACGATTCCCGGCGCTGCAGGGCATCGAGCGCGAGCAGCTCTGCGAACTCCAGGTAGTCGCCGACCCGGCCGGCGTATTCGAGGCTCTGATTGAGGTTGTCGTTCGTGCCCGGTACGGACACGTTCTGCCAGAACTCGTCACGCAGCTTCGGAATCGCCTCGAGCGCACGGCGCAGGCTCGCGTCCGTGCGTGCCATGCCGACGTCGTCCCACATGATGCGTCCGAGCTCGCGATGAATCTCCCGGATGCCGCGCGACCCCTTGATCGACAGCAGCCGGCTGATCTGCGCCTGCGCGCAGCTGGCCGCGTCCCTGAACGCGTCGTGGTCGGTCGTGATTCTCGGCAGCGGTCCGCTGGCGAGATAGTCGCCGATTGTGTAGGGAATGACGAAATAGCCGTCCGCCAGTCCCTGCATCAACGCGCTCGCGCCGAGCCGGTTGGCGCCGTGATCCGAGAAGTTCGCTTCGCCGAGCACGTGCAGGCCGGGAATCGTGCTCATCAGGTTGTAATCCACCCACAACCCGCCCATGGTGTAGTGAATCGCCGGGTAGATCCGCATCGGTACTTTGTAGGGATCTTCGTCGGTGATCTTCTTGTACATGTGGAACAGGTTGCCGTACTTCTCCTTGATCACCTCGGGGCCGAGGCGGGCGATCGCGTCCTTGAAATCGAGATAGACGGCAAGGCCGCTGTCGCCGACGCCGCGGCCGTCGTCGGCCATCTGCTTCGCATTGCGCGATGCAACGTCGCGCGGCACGAGGTTCCCGAACGACGGGTACTTGCGCTCGAGGTAGTAGTCGCGCTCGTCTTCGGGAATCTGCTCCGGCGGCCGCTTGTCGCCGTTCTTTTTCGGCACCCAGACACGGCCGTCGTTGCGCAGGCTCTCGCTCATCAGCGTGAGTTTCGACTGGTGCTCGCCGCTGACCGGAATGCAGGTCGGATGGATCTGCGTGAAACAGGGGTTCGCGAACAGCGCGCCGCGTTTGTGCGCGCGCCACGAGGCGGTGACGTTCGAGTTGACCGCGTTGGTCGACAGGTAATAGACGGTGCCGTAGCCGCCGGTCGCGAGGATCACCGCGTCGCCGGCGTAGCGTTCGATTTCACCGGTCGTCAGGTTGCGGCAGATGATCCCGCGCGCCTTGCCGTCGATGACCACGAGGTCCAGCATCTCGCGCCGCGCGAAGAGACGCACGGTCCTCGCGTGGACCTGGCGCATCAGCGACGAATACGCGCCGAGCAGCAGCTGCTGACCGGTCTGTCCGCGCGCGTAGAAGGTGCGCGACACCTGCGCCCCGCCGAACGATCGGTTGTCGAGCAGCCCGCCGTACTCGCGGGCGAACGGCACTCCCTGCGCGACGCACTGATCGATGATGCTCACGCTCAGCTGCGCCAGCCGGTAGACGTTCGCTTCGCGCGAGCGGTAGTCGCCGCCCTTCACCGTGTCGTAGAAGAGGCGATAGACGCTGTCGCCGTCGTTCTGATAGTTCTTCGCAGCGTTGATGCCACCCTGCGCGGCGATCGAATG
>DATFXR010000035.1:0-2747 GCA_035315685.1 Vicinamibacterales bacterium
CCAGCGGCGCGAGCGTTCCGACGCCGAAGCTCGCGATCGTGAACGCCATCGCGCCGAAGGCGCCGAGCGGCGCCGTGCGCATGATGAAACCGACAATCGCGAACAGCACCGTGGTGAGCCGATCGAGGAAATCGAACACCGGTCTGCCGGACGCACCGACCGACCGAAGCGCCACGCCGAACAGCACGGAGACCACCAGCACCTGAATCACGTCGCCGCGCGCGAACGCGTCCACGGCACTCGATGGAATGAGGTTCAGCAGAAACTCGGTGACCGTCTGCGCCTTGCCGGCGGATGCGTACTGCGCGACCGCGGTGGCGTCGATTCGCGAGGCGTCCACGTTCATCCCTGCGCCGGGGCGGGCGAGGTTGACGATCACCAGACCGATGATCAGCGCTGCGGTCGTCACGATTTCGAAGTAGACCAGCGCGACGATGCCGGCCTTGCCGACGGTCTTCACCTCGCCGGCACCGGCAATGCCGACGACGACCGTGCAGAAGATGATCGGCGCGACGATCATCCGCACCAGCTTGATGAACGCGTCGCCGAGCGGCTTCATCGCCATGCCCGCCGTCGGCCAGACCGCGCCGACGACCACGCCGATGATCGTCGCGACGAGAACCTGTCCGTAGAGCGAGCGGAAGAAGCGCCGGCGACGGCGCTCCGCCATCACCGCGAAACCGCGTGACGCTGCGGCGCGGCGACCGCGCCAGGGATGTGACGGCGAACCGCCGCCAGCGCGGCCAGCGCCACCGTCATCGTCGCTGCCATGAGTCCGAAGTACCGCGCCGGCCCCGCTTCGAGCGCCCACGATCCCACCGAGGGGCTGAGCACGCCGCCGAAGCGGCCAATCGAGACAGCGGTGCCGACACCGGTGGCGCGCACGGCAGTCGGATAGACGTGAGCCGCGAGCGCGTACATGGTGGTCTGCACCGCGTTGATCAACCCCCCGGTCCAGGCGAGCATCGCGAGGACGAGAAATGTCGACTGCGGTCCAATCGATATCGATGCCAGCACAACGGCGCCGGCAATGGCGCCCGCCGCCATGACCAGCATCGTGAGCCGCGATCCGAGCCGCATGATCACGATCGCGCCGACGATCGCACCGACGACGCCGCCGAGATTGAACGCCGTCAGACCGTAGCTGGCGGTACCGACGTCGAAGCCGGCTCCCGACAGCATCGTCGGGACCCAGTTGGTGCCGATGTACACGGTCAGCAGGCAGAAGAGGAACGACGCGCACAACGCAATCGTGTCGCCGCGGAACTCCGGCGTCATCAGTTCGGTGGTGGCGACCCGGACGATCTTCCGGTCACCGGACTCGGCGAACTGCGCGTCGTTCGGCACCTGGTGACCGAGGCGCCGCAGCAGCGTGCGAAGCTGCGGCCATCGCGTCGGCGTCCGCGCGAGAAAACGTGGCGATTCCGGCAGCACTTTCACCAGTACCGCCGCGATGGCCAGCGGCAGGATGCCGCCGACCATGAACAGGCCGCGCCAACCGAACGTCGGCAGCAGCAGCCCGCCGACGATACCGGCGAGCGATCCGCCCAGCGGAATGCAGACGATCGTCAGCGTCACGGCGAACGGACGTTTCTTGATCGGCACGTACTCGGACGACAGCGCCGCCGCGTTCGGCATCGCGCCGCCGAGGCCGAACCCGGCCAGGAACCGGAGCAAGGTGAGCAGAGCGACCCCGTTCGACAGTGCCACCAGCACGGTCAGCGCGCCGAACGTGATCACGCTGCCCAGCAGGGCAACCCGGCGGCCCAGGCGGTCGCCAACGACGCCGCCGATCGCGCCGCCGATCATCATGCCGAGCATGCCGGCGGTCTGAAGCGGCACGAACGCCGACCGCGGCAGACTCCACTCACGCATCATCGCCGGCACCGCCGCGCCAATCAGCTGGTTGTCGAGCCCGTCGAGGATGATCGTTGTCGCGGTTGCAGCGACGAGAAGCTTCTGATACGCGCTCCAGGGCGAGCGGTCCAGCAGTTCGCCGACGTCGATGGTCTGGTTGCCGATCAAGGCTTGCGTCCGAACAGCGGCTGGCCGAGATCGTCGGTGAGCCGCCACAAATACTGGTTGTTCTCCTGGCAGATGTACTCGGCGAGCTCGCCGCTGGCCCGCCAGGGAATGTTCCATGCGGCCGTCCACGGTTTCGTGTACGCGCCGGGATCGTCGATCGTGACCTCGTAGTGGAGCGTGTTCTTGTCCGGGCGCGTGAGTCGCTCGATCACATGCAGCTGATCGGTGTGCGGGTGGCCGGAATAGTCGACCCAGGTTGCTTCGTTGAAGCCGACGACGTCGATCACGAGCGTGTCGCCCTCCCAGCGGCCCACCGAATGTCCGAGGTAGGTCGGATTCAGCGCGTCGCCGGTGGGATGCGGACGGCCGTCCATGTAGATCTCGCGCCAGATGTGCGTGGCGCCCTCGAACGTCATGAGGATCCGTTTCTGCTCCGGCAGCTGAATGATCTCCATTGGATACGGCGTCGCCATCATGCGCGGACCGCCCGGCGGCAGGCAGTAGCCCTCGGGGTCGTATTTCGATTCGTTCGCGACGTGGTAGTCGTAGACGGCTGCCGACCACGGCATGAACGGCACCAGCGGCTCGAGCTTCGAGCCGTCGTATTTCATGTCGTGGCCGACGAGGCCGACGCGGCCGCCGGCGGACGGCAGATCGCTGCCGCTCTGCGTCTTGTCGATGCGCAGCCCCATGTTTCTGACCCACGGCACGTTCCAGACGCC
>DATFXR010000036.1:0-10451 GCA_035315685.1 Vicinamibacterales bacterium
AAGGCGGTCGCGGACAAGAACCTGGACAACCCGCGGATCCGCGACGGCTACGCGTCGATGAAGGCGCGCCAGGTGGTCGAGACTGCGAAGTGGGAGCGGCTGCCGCTGCCGACCGGCGCGGTCAAGGACGGCGGAGCGCCCGGCTATGACGGCAGCGCCGCGTACGTCTTTGCGGCGGGGGTGAGCGCCGCGAATCTCGGTGACCTCGCCACCGCCAACGTCGCCCTCGACAAGCTGAAGGCGATGCGCACGCAGGCCGAATCGGGATCGAACGCCTACCGGGCGAAGCCATTTGCGATCATGGAGAAGGAAGTCGCGGCGGTCATCGCGTTCACGCAGAAGGACCTCGCGACCGCGGAGAAGAACATCAAGGAAGCGACCGAGATCGAGTCGACGCTCGACGCGCCGTCCGGTCCGACCGAACCCATCAAGCCGTCGTACGAGCTCTACGGCATGCTGCTGCAGTCGATGAGCCGCTCGAACGAAGCAGCGGCCCAGTTCCAGCAGTCGCTGACGCGGACACCGAACCGGCGCGCTGCGCTCGAGGGCCTGCGCCAGGCGACGCCGACGAGGTCCACGTCACAGCCGCAGCAGTAGGTCGAGTGGGTCGTCAGGTCAGGTGCGTCGGGTAAGTCGGTAGGTCCACTTGGTCGGGCAGGTCGCAGGTCGTGGGTCAGGTGCGTTTGCAAGTTGAAGGAGTGATGGCAATGAGTACTGCTGGTCGGATGTGCGTCGCAGCAGTCGCAGCGGTGGCGATCGCCGGTGTCGCGGTGCGCGCGCAGGAGAAGCCGTCGGCTACGCTGCTGACCACCGAACACTACCTCGATTGGGAGCGCGTCAGCGACGCGCAGATCTCGCCTGACGGCTCGCGCATCGTCTACACGCGCCAGGCCGTGAACAAGCTCGAGGACAAGTGGGAATCGGCGCTGTGGCTCCTCAACGGTGACGGATCGCAGCATCGGTTCCTCGTCAAGGGATCCAACGGGCGCTGGTCGCCCGATGGCAAGCGGCTGCTGTATCTCGCCGAAGGCGAGCCGAAGGGCACGCAGTTGTTCGTGCGATGGGTGGACGCAGACGGTCCGGCGACCCAGATCACACACGTTGCCGAAGCGCCGCGCAACGCGCGCTGGTCGCCCGACGGCAAGTCGGTCGCGTTCTCGGCGTTCGTCCCCGACCAGGAGAAGTGGACGATCAGCATGCCGTCCGAGCCGAAGGGCGCGAAGTGGACGTCGGCGCCGCGCGTCGTCTCGAGCCTTCACTACCGCCAGGATCAGATTGGCTTCCTCGAAGACGGCTACACGCACCTGTTCGTCGTGCCCGCGGAGGGTGGGACGCCGCGGCAGCTGACGTCGGGAAAGTGGAACGTCGGTGCGGGTGAGCTCCGTGGCGGCGCGTCGATCGACTGGACACCGGACAGCAAGTCGATCGTCTTCGACGGCAATCGGTCCCCGGAAAGCGACACGCGGTATGAAGCGTCGCAGATTTACGTTGTCGACGTCGCGGGCGGCGCGATCCGCGACCTCGTGACGAAGGCCGGCAACTGGGGCCGGCCCGCCGTTTCACCCGACGGCCGGACGGTCGCATTCAGCGGTCACTCGCCGACGGGGCATACGCACTCCGTCAGCGATCTGTTCGTGATCCCGCTCTCCGGTGGCAGCAGCGATATGCGCAAGATCAGCGCGGATTACGATCGCGATCCGATCAACCTCCGCTGGGCGCCCGACGGCAGCGGCATCTATTTCGACGCAGACGACAGCGGCGCCCGCAACCTGCAGCTCGCGTCGATTGTCGGCGGCGTCAAGCCGGTGACCACCGGGCGCCGCATGCTGTCGTTCGACTCGATGTCCAAGGATCTGGTCGCGGCAGGCGTGTCGTCCGATCTCAGTCATCCGCCGGACGTGGTGAAAGTGAACCTGCGTCAGCCCGGGCAGGTGACGACGCTCACCGACGTCAACGGCGACGTGCTCCAGGGCATCCAGCTGGCGAAAATCGACGAAGTGACCTACACCTCGACGGGCAACGCCAAGGTGATGGGATGGATCGTGAAGCCGCCGTCATTCGAGGCGTCGAAGAAGTACCCGCTGATTCTGGAAATCCATGGCGGGCCCTTCGGCAACTACAATGTCGGCTTCAACTACATGTTCCAGAACTTCGCCGCGAACGGATTCGTCGTGCTCGTGACGAATCCGCGCGGCAGCACCGGATACGGAAGCGAGTTCATCAACGGCATCGACCATAACTATCCGGGACCTGATTTCGACGACTTGATGGCGGGCGTCGACCTGGTCGTGGGCCGCGGCTATATCGATACGACACGGATGTACGTTTCGGGCTGCAGCGGCGGCGGCGTGTTGTCGAGTTGGGTGATCGGCCACACCGATCGCTTTGCCGCGGCTGCCGTGCGGTGTCCTGTTACCGACTGGCTCAGCATGGCTGGTCAAACAGACATCCCCCTGTTCACCTACAGCTTCTTCAAGAAACCGTTCTGGGAAGATCCGTCTGACTGGCTGTCGCATTCGTCGCTGATGTCAGTCGGGAAGGTGACGACGCCGACGTTGCTGATGACCGGCGTTCTGGATCGCCGCACGCCGATGCCGCAGACCGAGGAGTACTACTCCGCGCTCAAGGTGCGAGGCGTACCGACGAAGCTGCTGCAGTTCAACGACGAGTATCACGGCACCGGTTCGGCCAAGCCGTCGAATTACATCCGCACCCAACTGTACATGATGAGTTGGTTCAATAAGTTCACCCGTCAATCCGGCGGGCGCGTCTCGACGACTTCGGAGCCATAGCGAACCGGCCGCGAATTAATTCCTCCCTGACCTGGCGTCGTCGTGCCGCGCGAGGGCGACAGCGATGGCGGGAGAAGGACGCAGCCGCCGGGCGGTTGCTTTTGTTCGCGCCTCCGGATAGCTTCAGCGCCATGCTCAAGCTATCCGCCGGCGCCGTCGCCTGCACGTGTCTCATGCTGTCGATCGGCCGGCCGCCGATCGCCGCGCAACAGCCGGCGCCTGCGGCGGTGACGGCGATTCGCGCCGGTCGCCTTCTCGATCCCGACGCCGGCCGCATCCTCACCGGCCAGATCATCCTCGTCGAGGGCAACAGGATCCGCGACGTCGGACCGAACGTCGCGATTCCGCCCGGCGCGCAGGTGATCGACCTCTCGGCGATGACCGTGATGCCGGGGCTGGTCGACGCGCACAATCACCTCGCGCTCACCTACAAGCCGGAGCCGGAGAGCAACGTCTACTACTACACCTACGTGCAGGAGTCGACAGCGCTGCGCGCCATCGAGGCCGCCTCGAACGGCATGCAGATGTTGGCGGCTGGATTCACCGTCGTGCGCGATCTCGGCAACAACGGCAACTACGCGGACAGCGCGCTGCGGCAGGCGATCGACCAGGGATGGCTGCCCGGCCCGACGATCATCAATTCAGGGATCATCATCGGCGGGATGGGCGGGCAGTTCTTTCCGCCGCCGGAGATGGCGAAAGACCACAGCATCGTTTACCCGGAGTATCTCGAAGCTGACACGCCCGATGAGATCGTCAAGGCGGTGCGGCAGAACATCCTCTTCGGCGCGAAAGTAATCAAGATCTGCGTGGACTGCAAGCCGTATGGCTACACCGCCGACGAAATCCGGCTATTCATCCGGGAGGCGGCCAAAGCCGGCATGAAGGTCGCGGGGCATGTCCAGACGGCAGCCGGTGCGAAGAACGCGATCGACGCCGGAATCTGGTCGATCGAGCACAGCGGCGCGCTCAACGACGACCTGCACAAACAGATGGCGGCGAAAGGCATCTGGCGCGCGGGTACCGAGACACCGACCGGGCTGCAGGGACATCCGGTGTCGGCCGAAGCCTACGCGCGCACCGTTGCCGGACTGAAGAACGCGTACGAGAACAAAGTCATGGCGGCGTTCTCGACCGACGCCGACTACTTCGTCGCCGGCAAGACCCGCGGCGAGTTGTGCCTCGAATTCCTGAAGCCGTGGAAGGACGCCGGTATTCCGAACGCCGACATCATCCGCGCCATTACCATCAACGGCTATCGGATCGCCGACATCGACAGGACCCGTGGGCCAATCAAGGCCGGCTATTTCGCCGATCTGATTGCCCTGCCCGGTAACCCGCTCGACGATGTGAATGCCCTGAAGACTGTCCAGTTCGTGATGAAGGACGGGCTGGTCTTCAAACGCGACGGCGTGATGACGCCGGCGGCGTTCTTCCATGCCGGGCCGGTCAACGGCTGGCGGATCAGATAGGCAGGAGGGGCGGGAAGGGCAGGAAGCGCAGGAGGGCAGGAAGGGCAAGCAGGACATGGAGGATTCGACGAGATGAATGCGACCGTTCTAAGTGCGATCAACGAGCAGATCAATTCCGAGTTCGAGGCGTCGTACACGTATCTGGCGATGGCCGGGTTCTGTGAGGAGCAGAAGTTTCTCGGCGCCGCGAAGTGGCTGCGCATGCAAAGCGACGAAGAGCGAATGCACGGGCTGAAGCTGTTCGACTTCGTTCTGGCGCGCGACGGCAAGGTCGAGCTCCACACCATCGAGCAGCCGAAAGTCGCCTTCGACTCGCTCAATGCGGTGTTCGAGCAGGCGCTGGCGCACGAGCAGCGTGTCACGACGGAGATCAACGCGCTCTACGAGCTGTGCTTCACAGAGAAGGCGTTCGCGGAGATGACCGAGCTGCAGTGGTTCCTCACCGAGCAGGTGGAGGAAGAGAAAACCGCGCGCGAGATCGTCGCCAAGTTCCGGCTGGTCAAGAACGACCCGGCGGCGATCCTCGACCTCGATCGCGAGCTCGGCACGCGATCGGTTGCAGCCGGCTAGCGTGGCGACGGCGCCGCTCGTCGAGCTGCGCGACGCGACGGTCGTCCTTGGCGGCGCCCGCGTGCTCGACCGGCTCACCCTCACCATTCCGGCCGGCGAGCACACCGCCGTACTCGGGCCCAACGGCGCCGGCAAGTCGACGCTGGTCAAGCTCCTGACGCTGCAGCAGTATCCGCTGGCGGACGAGGACGCCGTGCCGATCCGTGTCTTCGGCCGCGACCGCTGGGACGTTTTCGCGCTTCGATCGCTGCTCGGGATCGTGTCCGCCGATCTCCACGATCGGTTCGTGCAGGGGAACGCAAACGGCGTCGTGACCGCGATCGATGCCGTGACCTCTGGATTCTTTGCCAGCCACGGCATCTTCGCCCATCAGCAGGTGACGGGACCGATGCGCGACGCCGCGCGCGACGCGCTGGATCGCATCGGCGTGGCCCATCTCGCCGACACGCCGCTGGCGACGATGTCGACGGGCGAGGCACGGCGGGTGTTGATTGCCCGCGCGCTCGTTCACCGCCCGCGTGCGCTCGTGCTCGACGAGCCGACGCGCGGCCTCGATCTCGTCGCCCGGCACCACTTCATGGAACGGATCCGCACGATCGCGCGCAACGGCACGACGCTCCTGCTCGTCACACACTACGTCGACGAGATCATTCCTGAAATCGATCGCGTCGTGCTCATGAAGCGTGGGCGGGTCGCCTTCGACGGGCCCAAGGTGGACGCCCTGCAGCCAGCTCGCCTCGGTGAGGCCTTCGACGCGCCAGTCGCCGTGGAGACGCTCGACGGCTACTACTACGCCCGGGCCCGCGGGCGGCGCTGACGCGCGGCGCTCCCGTCGCGTCGAGCCGTGCACTTAGTGCTATCCTCCGATCCCACGGTGGCGTCGCGCTGCCGTTATCAATGACTCCGGCATGGCGTCCGGAAGGAGCATTCCAGATGCGCGTCGTCATCTCCTCGTCCGCATCGGTCCGCTTCGCTGCGGCCCGTGAATTCCTAGCTGGACATCCACCGGGTTCCGAAGTCGTCATCGTCGGCGCGTCGCGCGGCGCGGCCGACGATCTCGCGCGCGATGTCGGGCGGCGTGCGGGCGCGACGTTCGGCCTGACCCGTTTCAGCCTCACCGAAGTTGCCGCCCGCGCTGCCGCGTCCACGCTTGCCGGCACGCGGCGTGTGCCCGGATCGTCGGCCGGCGCGGAAGCGATGGCCGCGCGCGCGGTGTTCGACGCGGTTGCGGCCGGCGAGCTCGCCTACTTCGGTCCGGTCGCATCGCTGCCGGGATTTCCGAAGGCGCTCGCGCGGACGGTCCACGAGCTCCGGCTCACTGGTGTCACCGCCGATCGCCTGCGCGCCACCGACGCTGCGTCGATCGGCGATCTCGCCGGACTCCTGACGCGCATCGAAGAGCAGCTGGCCAACGGCGCCGTCGACGATCGCGCCGCGCTGTTTCGGATGGCGGCCGAAGCGTGCCGCGCCGGACAGGTCCGCTGGGCGGCGTTGCCGCTCGTGTTTCTCGACCTGCCGCTCGACTCGCGGGCGGAGCAGGGATTCGCCGCGGCGCTCGCCGCGCGATCACCCGCCGTGCTCGCAACGATGCCGGAAGACGACGCCGCCGCACTCGAGGCGGCGCGATCGATCGGTGCGACGATCGTGCACGGCGACGATGACGCGGCTGCGGGTTCCGATCTCGCGAGCCTCCGGCGTTTCGTGTTTCGCAGCGAGCCGCCGCCGGTCCGCACGCGCGCCGGCGACGTCACGCTCTTCTCCGCGCCGGGTGAAGGACGCGAAGCGGTCGAGATCGTCCGGCGAGTGCTCGACGAGGCGGCAGGCGGCGTTCGCTTCGACGAGATGGCGGTGCTGGTGCGCACGCCGCGTCAGTATCTGGGTCTGCTCGAGCACGCCTGCGCGCGTGGCGGCGTGCCGGTGTACTTCGATCGGGGCACGCGGCGTCCCGATCCGGCAGGCCGCGCGTTCGTCGCGCTGCTCGCCTGCGCGGCCGAGGGCCTTTCGGCGAAGCGGTTCGACGAATATCTCTCGCTGGGACAGGTCCCGCAGTTCAAGGGGCGGCGCGACGAGTTCTCGGCCGGCTCAATCGACTCTCCGGCCACTGCGCTTCTCGGCGTACCGGCGGACCAGGCCGATCCCGAACAGCCGGACGAGGCCGCGCTCGATCCGACCGCGCCGGCGATCGACTCCGACGATGAAGCGGTCATCGCGGGCACGCTCCGATCGCCGTGGAAATGGGAAGAGCTGATTGTCGAGTCGGCGGTCGTCGGTGGTCGGACGCGCGAAGAGGGCAGCGCGCGGTGGCGGCGTCGTCTCGACGGGCTCGCGGCCGACTACCGCTTCCGCATCGACGAACTCCGGAAGGAAGAACCTGAATCGGCGCGCATCGCGCGGTACGAGCGCGATCTGTCGAATCTCGCCCATCTGCGCCACTTCGCGCTGCCGATCGTCGACGCGCTCGCCGAGTGGCCCGATCGCGCGCGATGGGGCGAGTGGCTCGAGCGTTTCGCCGCGCTTGCCGCGCGCACGCTGCGGCGGCCGGACCGCGTGCTGCAGGTGCTCGCGGATCTGCGGCCGATGGCGGCGATCGGTCCGGTCAGCCTCGAGGAAGCCCGCGACGTGCTCCACGATCGGCTCGTGACGCTCGACTGGGAGCCGCCGGCGCGGCGCTACGGCCGCATCTTCGTTGGCACGCCGCACCAGGCGCGCGGCCGGTCGTTCAGGGTCGTCTTCGTGCCGGGGCTCGCCGAGCGGGTCGTGCCGCAGCGTCCGCGCGAGGATCCGCTGCTGCTCGACGATCGGCGGCGCGGCATCGATCCCGCGCTCGTCGATCAGGAGCAACGCGGGAGCGCCGAGCGTCTGCTGCTGAAGATCGCGATCGGCGCGGCGACCGAGCGTCTGTATCTCTCCTACCCGCGGCTCGACGTCGCGGAAACGCGCGCGCGCGTGCCGTCGTTCTACGCGCTCGACGTCATGCGCGCGATCACCGGCCGCGTGCCGGATCACCGTGTGCTCGCGGCGCAGGCGTCCGAAGCGGGAGGCGCGAACCTCGCCTGGCCGGCGCCACACGATCCCGATCGCGCGATTGACGATCTCGAACACGACCTCGCGATCCTCGAACCGCTGCTGCAGATGCGCGATTCCGCCCTGGCGAGAGGCCGCGCCCACTACATGCTCGGGTTGAACGAGGCACTGCGGCGATCGGTGATCAGTCGATGGGCGCGCGGCCGCGTCGCCTGGGCGGCGGGCGACGGGCTGATCCGCGTGTCGCCGACGACCGAATCGGCACTCGCGGCGCAGCGCCTCGGGAAGCGTCCATACTCGCTCTCCGCACTGCAGCGCTTCGCCACGTGCCCGTATCAGTTTCTCCTATCGACGATTTACCGGCTCGAGCCATGGGACGAACCCGAGCCGCTGGTGCGCATGGATCCGCTCACCCGCGGCAGCCTGTTCCACACGGTGCAGACCGAGTTCTATCGCGCGATGCAGGAACGCGGCGCGTTGCCGGTGACCCGCACCGACTTGCCCGACGCGGTGTCGCTCCTGGAGCACGTGCTCGATCGTGAGGCGGCCGAGTACGCCGAGCTGCTCGCGCCGGCGATTGAGCGCGTCTGGCGTGACGAGATCGACGAGCTGCAGCGCGACCTCGTGATCTGGGTCCAGAAGCTGGCCGACGACGACGCGTGGCGGCCCGTGTATTTCGAGTACAGCTTCGGGTTGAACGACGCCGGCCGCGACCCGCGCAGCCTGCCCGATCCGATCGTCGTCGACGGCAAATACGTCCTGCGAGGCTCGGTGGATCTGATCGAGCAGCACACGCAGTTCGACGTCCTGCGGGTGACCGATCACAAGACCGGGAAGAACCGGGCGACGCCGGACCTCGTCGTCGGCGGCGGCAAGATGCTGCAGGGCGTGCTCTACAGCGTCGCGGTCGAGCAGGCGCTCGGCAAGCGCGTGATGAAAGGCCGCTACTACTACTCGACCACCGCCGGCGGGTTCGCCGACAAGGACGTCGACATCAACGACTACACGCGCGGCGAGGGCCTGCGGGTGCTCGCCATCGTCGATCGTGCGATCGAAACCGGGTTCCTGGCGGCGGCGCCGGAGGAACGCGCCTGCACCTGGTGCGACTTCCGTCCGGTCTGCGGTCCGCGGGAAGAGGAGCGGACGCGCCGAAAAGCGCGCGAGAAGCTCGCCGATCTGATCGCCTTGAGGGCGATGCGATGATGCAACCACAGAGGCACCGAGACACGGAGAGAACGCTGTCATGCCCAAGGCTCTCGCTCGACGCGCGCGGCCTGCAGAGCAGGCCGCCGTGCAGGCGGGACCAATCGACTGAACGAGCAACGCCACGGCATTCACCGCGTTGTACGTTCAGCGGATTGGCCCCGCCTGATCGCCGCTGCGCGGCGGCGCGTCGAGCGTCGTCTCTGAACCTCGGTGTCTCCGTGTCTCTGTGGTTCACGTTTGCCGCGGCTGGCGCGCGATGACGATGCTGCTCGACGATCGCGCGGCACGACGCGCCATCTGCGACGATCTCGACACGACGCTGATCGTCGAGGCCGCGGCAGGCACGGGCAAGACGACCGAGCTGATCACCCGGATCCTGCGGATTCTCGAAACCGGCCGCGCGGCGATGAAAGAGATCGTCGCCGTGACGTTCACCGAGAAGGCGGCCGGCGAGCTGAAGCTGCGGCTGCGCGAAGAGCTCGAGCGTGCGCGCGCCGGCGCGGCAGACGCGGCGGTGGAGCGCCGCCTCGAAGATGCGCTCGGGACGCTGGAAGAAGCGCACGTGAACACGATTCACGGTTTCTGCGCTGAACTGCTGCGCGAACGTCCCGTCGAAGCGTGCGTCGACCCGTTGTTCGCAGTGCTGACCGAGCCGCAGGCGGATCGCCTCTACGCACGTGCGTTTCGCGCCTGGTTGCAGGACGAACTGCAAGCGCCGCCCGAGGGTCTGCGTCGCGCGCTCCGGCGGACGAGCGTCCCGATCTTCGGATCCCTCGAATCGAGCGGACCGATCGATCGGCTTCGCGGCGCCGGCCGGCTCCTCGCCGAGTGGCGCGACTTCCCTCATCCATGGGAGCGACCGCCGTTCGACCGAGCGGGCGAGATCGCACGGCATGTCGACGCCCTTCATCGCCTCGCGGCGCTCACCGCGGCGGCCACGTCGATGCGCGATAACCTGTTCATCGACACGGATGCAGTTCGCCGCCTGAGCCGCCAGATTCAGCTCGAGCAGTCGTTCGGCCAGACCGATCTCGACGCGTGGGAGGCGCGGCTCGTCGATCTGACGCGCGAACGCGGGTTTTCCCGCACTCGCAAGGGCAGCGGCTACAAGTACGGGAAGAGCGTGAATCGCAGCGATGTCCTGGCCGCCCGCGACGCGCTCTTCGCGAACCTGCAGCAGTTTCGTAAAGACGCGGACGCGGATCTCGCCGCGTTGCTCCAGCAGGAGTTCGCGGGCGCGACCGCGCGATACCAGGAGCTGAAGCGCGCGTCGGGCTCGCTCGACTTCGCGGATCTGCTCGCCCGGACCCGCGACCTGATCGCGACCAACGGCGTCGTCCGGTCGCACCTGCAGCAGAAGTTCTCGCGGATCTTCGTCGACGAGTTC
>DATFXR010000037.1:0-5593 GCA_035315685.1 Vicinamibacterales bacterium
GTCGCGATGGCGAGGCTCGTCTTCTCGGGCTACTTCGATCGCTTTCCGAACCTGAAGATCATCACGCACCACATGGGCGGCATGATTCCGTACTTCGAGGGACGCGTCGGCTACGGCTGGGACCAGCTGGGTACTCGCACGTCGGACACCGACTACAAGGCGCTCCTGAAGGCGATGAAGAAGCGGCCGGTCGAGTACTTCAAGAGCTTCTACGCGGACACCGCGCTGTTCGGCGCCGCGGCCGCGACGCGATGCGGCTACGACTTCTTCGGCATCGATCGGGTCGTCTATGCCTCGGACATGCCCTTCGAGCCGACGCCGGGCCTCTACGCGACAGAGACGATCAGGTGCGTGGAAGCGCTGGGCCTCACGGCCGACCAGCGGGACCAGATCTACAGGCGCAATGCCGAGACGCTGCTGAAGAAGAGGTAAGGCGCCAGCGCTCCTTCTATTACGGACGGAAGATCTCGTACACGTTGCCGCTCGAGAGCGACACGACGTAGAGCGTGCCGGACGGGCTGGTCTGAATATCGGTTCCCACGCCGAAGCCGGTGCCGAAGCGGAGCGATTCGCTTTCCGTCGGATTGAACTTCGCCGTGTTGTCCGCGACCCGATCGTCGAGCCGGGGATCGTCGACGCCAATTTTTCGGCGATTCCCGGTCAGGTTGAAGTGGAAGAGATACCCGCCATCGAGCACCGGCGTCGCCGCGCCGACGAACAGGTCGCCCGAATACTGCGGGCCGATCCCGCGACCGTCCATGAATCCGATCGCGGCCGGCGCGACGGCGAACTTCCAGCTGAACTGCGGATCCTCGTAGTGGGCGTTCGGCAGCATGAAGAGCCGCGCGCGCGCCTCTTCCGGCGTGTCGGCGATGTTGGTTGGCGGCCATCGGACCTGCTGAAGATCCCGCGCCCCGAGCGTCGTCTCAATCTGCTTGAACTGCGCAACCCGCGCGATCGGTCCCATCACCTGCACCCATCCGAGATTCGCCCCCGGTTCGATGCGATTCAGCTCGTCGAAGGTGTCGTCGCCGTTCTGCTCGTCCCACAAGTTGCCCGACTCGGGATCGAACGCCATGCCGAAGCTGTTGCGCACGCCGTACGCGTAGATCTTGTGGATGTTGGCGACCGCGGCCGCCGACGCGGCTTGCGTCACGCCGATGAACGGGTTGTCGGACGGCGTCGACCCGTCCTCGTTCAACCGGAGAACCACACCGGTCAGGTGTTCATCGTCGGGCGCCGGCCCGCCGAATTGATCGTCGGGGATGCCCGGGCCAAACGGGCCGTTCACGAGGTTCTGCAACTGGCCACGCCGCCCGTTGTCGCCGATGATGATGTACAGCTTGCCGTCAGGCCCGAATCGAATGACCCCGCCGTTGTGGTTGCCGCGCGCACGCCCATTCGTCTGGTCGAACTGAAACGCGTGCAGCGCGATGATGTTCCGGTCGAACGTCAGCGTGTTCGTCGCGCCGTTCCACACGAATCGATCGACATGGTTTCCAAGCAGCGCCGTCGCCAGGACGTCGGCGCTGTCCGCGCCGGTCTGTGGTACGGCGGCGCAGTCGTGCTGGGGCGTGTTGGGTGTCGGCGCCGGCGGCGTGGCGCAGGTCCAGTACAGGTAAACCCAATGCGTCGTGGCGAAGTCGGGATGTAGTGCGATCCCGAGAAGTCCGCGTTCGGAATTGTTGTTGACGGCGAGGTCGAGCGCGGTGGCGACCACCGCACCATTCACGACCCGCTTCACGCGCCCCGTCGCCTTTTCGGTGATCAGGAAATCGTTCGCCCCGAGGAACGCCATCGTAACCGGAGTCTGTAGACCGGCCACCACGGTGCGTACACGCAGGTTGGAGTCGAGCACGACAGGTCCTGCCGGCGCCTGTGCGGCGACCGAGCCCAGGAAGGAACGCGCGAACAGCCCGATCGCCAGCACCGCCGTGCTCGCAAGCAGAGTGAACCGCGTCGTGGAGCGACGCCGCTGAGTTCCAACGCTCGAGTGCATTCTGTCCTCTCTTCGCACGGTGATCGGCGCAGGGGAGGTCGCCGCGATCACGGTGCGGGACATGACTGGCAAGACAGATTCCCGCTCGAGAGGGATCGGACAGGCAGAGCCACGAGGAGGCAACGTTGCTCGGCCGTCTTACAGGCGGCGTAACGATTCGGACGCGCGCCGTAAGTCAGCCGCTGATGCGATCGGCTGTCGTGAGCCGTTCGTCCTTTCGGCCCAGCTGTCGGAATGTAGAACGTTGACGACGCGTGTTTCTCGCTTCGCTCATCGCCCCGTCAGCATCGACGGCCAATTGACGAGCAGCGTGACCATGGCCGACGTGTTCGTGGAGGCAGGCGAACTCAACAGAAATCGTCCGTCCGGCGCGACGTCGTAGAAGCACCGCCCAAAGCCTGCGGGGGAACGGGCATCGACCAGCGGTGTCGTCGGTCCCGCCTCGATGGCATCACCGACCACCTTGATCTGGACGGCGCTGATCTTGTTGTTCGGTGTGTAGAAGAATAATTCCCGGCCGTCGCGGCTCCATCGCGGGTACGAGCCGCCGGCGGCGGAGATCTGCCACCTGCCGCCGCCGCCGAACCGCGTGACGTGCACTTCCCTGACGCCCGATTCGTCGGACGCATAGGCGATCCAGCGGCCATCCGGCGAGAACTGCGGCCACCGCTCGGAGAATCTCGTCATGGCAATCGGAACCGGAACGCCGGATCCATCGAGCGGCAGCGCCCACACGTCGTTGGTCGTCTGCTGCGAGAACGTCTCGTACAGCAGCGTGCGTCCGTCGGACGACCAGTCGAACGGCAATTTGGGCTGGTCGTCTCCAGGCACCGGCTGTTCGCCGCCGCTGCCATCCACCGCCTTCCGCAGCAGCGGACGCCGGTCTCCGCGCCGTTGAAAATCAGCGTTTTGCCATCCGGCGACCACGCGGCGGACTGCGCGGTGCCGGTGAAGGTCAATCGTGTGCGCACGCCGCGGGAGACGTTCAGCACCCAGAGATCGCTGCGGCCGCGTTCGTCGAGCGACGCGAACGAGACGCGCGTGCCGCTGGCGACAGCCTGAGATCGCGATACACGATTGGCTCGTCGACGACCGTGGTCTGGACACCCGCGCGGGTGATCCACACCAGGCGCGACCCGCCGAAGCCGAGTGCCGTCTGAACGGTCCTATCGCCCCTTCAGTGCCTGGCAGGACCTGCGACGTCAGGCCGTCGAGCGATCGACGCCACAGCCGGATGCGCGCGCCGACGGCGGCATTTGCGTTTTCGGCCGCCGCGTACACGAGACGACGACCGTCGGGCGACAGTGCCAGTCGCTGACTCGGCGCGCGCGGGTTGATGTTCTCGTCGATCAGGAGAGTCGAGCGATAGAGCGATGGAGCTCTCTCGATCGTGCGCGGCATCGCGGCCCAGTAGCCGGCCGCGACGGCGAGGGCAACGGCAATCACGCCGGCTGACACGGTAATGATCCGCGACCGCGCGCGCGGTGACGCGATCGCTGCGCCCGCGGCCAGATCGCCCGCCGGAGTCATCGCGTCCTCGATGGCCAGTCGCGCGACTGCGACGTGCGGTGCGCGCTTACGGACGTCCTTTTCGAGGCAGCGTCGCAGCAACAGTCGGATGCCCGGCGGCGTCGAGGGAGGTAGGGTGCTCCAGTCCGGCTGGTCGCGCATCACCGACGTCGGCGTGTCGGTGGCGTCTTCGCCGTCGAAGGCTTTCCTGCCGGCGAGCATTTCATAGAGCACGCAGCCCAGCGCCGTCGGCACGCTGGTCGATCGGCTTGCCTTTCGCCTGTTCGGGCGCCATGTAGGCGGCCGTGCCGAGGATCACGCCGCCGAGCGAGCCGACTCGAGCGCTTCGGCGATCTGTTTCGCGATCGGCAATGCCTCGTCGATCGGGATGGCGCCGCGCGCGATGGGCGGTTTCGCCGTCGCGGCGGCTGCAACCGGTTGGACGCCTGTTAGTTAGGAGATGGTGGACCTGACGGGCGCCAGATGGAACCGCCTTGCCGTCTGGTTGCAGCAGCTCAAGACTCTTAGGGATGTCGCCTAAGCAGAGACAGATCGGCGGCATGTCTATGGCGGCAAGGGCCCCTGTTCTTGCCCGCGGTCGAATTCGCCTTTGTCGTGGCACCGGAGCCCAAGGATTTCAGGTGCTGAAAGCGCTTGGTGAATCGCCGAGACTGCGGTGGATGAAATACCGCGAGTACGTCCACCGAGAATCGATCCGAGGATAGCGCGACGCCGCTCCATCCAAGTGATCCAGGTTTCGGGATCTCCGTCACTCGCCGGACGCAACCCCAAAACGCAGCAGTGCCTCCCTTCGGGCACCGTCAAATTGAAGTACCAACCGAAATCCTCTTGGCCGGGCTCAGGATCGGTCGCCACGCCGGCGGCCCGAAGGCGCGACATCAGCCAGAGGCGCGCGTCATCACCGTAGCACCCCCGGTTGATGAAGTAAGCCTTCGGCTTTGTCGTATTGAACGCCGTGCTCTGGAATGTAGCCAGCGTTCGCATCACCCTCCCATCTCTATCTGCCCAGCGAAGATTTCGTAACGTCAGAGGGAGCACTCCACTCACCCGAGCCGTTAAACCGCGGTCCGTCCACTGATAACCAAGTCGCAGGAATAGAAACGCGCGTGTCCGCGGAAAGACGCGCACGTCCGCGCGGGGCTCTGCGCTAGAATCCGCCGCATGCTTACACGACCGGTTGTCTTTCTCTTCAGCCTAGTGTGGCTCGGCGTAGCGGGGATGGCGTCGGCGCAGTCGTGGGGCGCGAGCGCCGGCCCGAGGCGGGCGCGTGCTTCTACGAGAACATCACCTATGGCGGACGCTACTTTCTGCGTGCGCCCCGCCGAAGTGCGCGTGTTCACCGACCATGACTACCACGGCCGCTCCGGAGAAGTCCGCCGCGACGTCGGCGACCTGCACGCCATGTGGCGTGTCAGCATCGAATCGGTCCGCGTCTGGTAACCGGCGCCGAACACGGCACTGAGCGTTCATGACCGTGCGCTCCGCCATCGTCTTCGCTGTCATGGCCGTCCTGGCCATGACAGCGAGCGTCGATCATTACTTCCGCGACGAGTTCTACTATCTCGCCTGCTCGCGCCGCATGGCATGGGGCTACGTCGACCAGCCGCCGCTGTCGATCGCGGTGCTGTGGATCGTGCGGCACGTGGCGGGCGAATCGCTGCTCGTGCTGCGGATCGTGGCGGCTGCGGCACTCGCGGCGGCGATCCTCCTGACCGGGAGCATCGCCCGCCGGCTCGGCGCGGGGGCCTTCGGCGAGGCCCTGGCCATGATCGCGGTGGCGGCCGGGCCGGCGTTCCTCGCCTACGGCAGCTTCTACTCGATGAACGTGTTCGACGTCCTGGCCTGGACCGCGGCGATGCGGGTGTTCGTCGACGCCGTCGATCGGCCGCGCACCGCGACGTGGGTGCTGCTGGGCCTGATCCTCGGCCTCGGGCTGCTGAACAAGATCAGCGTGCTCTGGCTCGGCGCCGGCTTCGCCGCGGCGATCGTGCTGACGCCGGCCCGGCGGCAGCTGCGGACGCCGGGCCCCTACCTCGCGGCGGCGATCGCCGCCGCGCTGTTCCT
>DATFXR010000038.1:0-4815 GCA_035315685.1 Vicinamibacterales bacterium
ATACGCAAACTGCAGATACGACGTGTAGAAATCGGCGCCGATGGCATCGTCCGCGCCGAAGTACTTCACGTCGCCGACGACGCCGACGATCTCGACCGCATGCTCGCGATCGGAGAACGGGCCGGTCGTCGTCCCGAACCACACCCGCTTGCCAATCGGATCGTCACCGGGCCAGAACTGCCGTGCACCGGACTCGTTGATCACGGCGACCGGCAGCCGTCCGGCGCGATCGGCGGGGGTCAACACGCGGCCTGCGCGAACCGGAATGCCGAGCGCGCGGAAATAGTCGGCGGAGACGTAGTGGCGTCCGACCGGCGGCGCGTTCGCGCGGTCCGCCGGTCTGTCGGGAAAGAACACGATGCTGCGCGATCCGCCCATGAAGGGCGTGGCGCGGTTCACCGCTGCCGCCTCGACGCCCGGGACTCGTTCGATGCGCGTCAGCATGCGTTCGATGATTGCCGGACCGTCCGCAGGTGCGTAGCGCGAGTTCGGCGGCCGGATCCAGAACGTGATCACGCGCTCCGGGTCGAACCCCGCGCGGCGGCTCGCGATCCGCGCGAAGCTGTCAATCAGCAGTCCGGCGGCCGCGAGCAACAGCACCGCGAGCGCAATCTCGCTGACGACCAGTGCCGGCAGCGCCTTCGCGCGAGCCCCGGCGCGATCGTCCTGCTTCAGGACCGTGACCAGATCCTGGCGCGATGTCGCGACCGCCGGCAGCAGTGCGAACAGCACGGTGGTCCCAATCGTCGCCGTGATGGCGAATGCCAGCACGCGAACGTCGAGACGCGGCGCCGCGAACGACGCGACGGCGAGGTAATCGTTGCCGAACGAGGCGATCGTCGCCGGCGACGCGCTCGCGAGAACGTCCACGCTCCACGCGGCGAAGAGTGTGCCGACGGCGCCGGCAACTGCCGCGAGCACCGCGGCCTCGGTGAGCAGTTGCTGCACGAGCCGGCGCCGGTCGCAGCCGATCGCGAGCCGGATTGCGATCTCCCGCTGCCGTGCGCGCCCGCGCGCCAGCATCAACGCGGCGACGTTGACACACGCGATCAACAAGACGCACGCGGCCGCCGCGAGCAGCATCAGCACGGATCGCCGCAGCGTCGGATCGACGCGCGCCTCGCGCGCCGGCAGCGCGAGCGCGCTCCACCGTGCATCGGGCGGACTCTCGCGATCCGCGAAGCGGTCGCGCATCGCTGCGAGCTCGGCAGTTGCCCGCGTGGCGCTGACGCCCGGCCGCAGGCGGGCGACGACGCTGATGAAATGCTGTGGCGAGACGAGATAGTCGGAGTAGGTGAGCGCGGGGGCCATCGTGCGCGGCATCCACACGTCGGCCGTTCCACTCAGCCCGGCAAATGCGATCGGCATGATGCCGACGACGGTCAGGGCGACGTCATTGACGCGAATGGTTCCGCCGACCAGCGACGGGTCGGCATTGAAGCGGCGCCGCCACAACCGGTCGGACACGATGGCGACCGGATGCGCGCCGGGTGCGGCGTCTTCCCCGGGAAGGAACGCGCGGCCTGCGTTCGGCGACACGCGCATCGCGCGAAAGTACAACGGTGAGACGATCTCGCCGTCGATCTGCTCGGGCATGCCGGCGCCGCCGGCAACGGCGATGGTCGCGCTGGAGAACGACGCGATCGATTCGAACGACGTCGTGTTGTTCAACTGCTCGATGATCGGGCGCGACCAGCGCAACCGCACCAGCCCGTCCCTCGGCGTCGTGCGCGTGACGTAGAGCAACACGAGCGAGTCGGGGTCGTCGAACGGCAGCGGCCGCCAGAGCGCCGCGTAGCCGACGGCGAACATCGTGGTCGTCGCGCCGATGCCAAGCGCCAGCGTGAGGATCGCGGCGGAAGAGACGCCGCGCGTGCGGAGCAGCGTCCGGACCGCGGCACGCAGATCGCGCGCGACATGTTCCATGTTTGTTACGACGCCGGGTTCGAGCCGGGTGTTAACATCGGCGCGTGCATCTGCCACGACTGACGCTGGTTGCCGCCGCCATGGCCATCGGCGTTCCGATCGGTGCGCAACTGGCCGCCCAGGCGCCGGCCGTGCCAGCGTGGGCCTCGGTGCGGCCAATCGAGCCGCCGGCGACGCCGCTGCCCGACGAAGCCGCGTCGGCCGCCGTGACGCGCTTCGCCTTTGCGGCCTACGGCGACACGCGAAGCTCGGGCTCGTCGACCGAACCGGGCGATGGCGACATCGTGCACCCGGAGCATAGCCGATTGGTCGATCGGCTGATTGCGCGTGTCCACGACGCCGCATCCACACCGTTTCCGATCCGCTTCGTGCTCCAATCGGGCGACGCCGTTCTGCGCGGACCGAGCGCGGCGATGTGGAACGTCAGCTTCACGCCGATCATCGACCGTCTGACCCGCGGCGCGAATCTGCCGTACTTCTTTTCCGTCGGCAACCACGACGTCACCGGCATGCCCGCCGGCGATCCAGGGCGCGCGCTCGGCCTCCACAACACCTTGACGGCGATGTCGAAGCTGTTGCCGCCGGAAGGATCGGCGCGGCGGCTGAGTGGCTATCCGACCTACGCGTTTGGGTTCGGCAATGCGTTCTTCATCGCGTTCGACTCGAACATCGCCAGCGATCCCGTGCAGCTGGCGTGGGTCACCGATCAGCTCGAGCATCTCGATCGCGCGCGCTACCATCACGTCGTCGCGTTCTTTCATCATGTGGTCTTCTCGTCCGGACCTCACAGCGGCGCCTCGGCGGAACCTGCGCCTGGTACCGGTCAGAAGGCGCCGGATCGCGTGGAGGCGCAAACGAGCGCGCTCCGCGCGCTCTACATGCCGCTCTTCCGAAAGCATCGGGTGCGCCTGCTGATCACCGGTCACGATCACCTGTTCGACCACTGGGTCGAGCGATATACGTCCGACGGCGCGACGTATCGCATGGACTGCCTCGTCACCGGCGGCGGCGGCGCGCCGAAGTACGCCTACGCGGGTGAGCCGGATCTCCGCGCGTATCTCGCCGCGAACCAGGCCGAGCACGTCCAGGTCGAGCACTTGACGAAGCCAGGACCCGCCGCCGAGAACGCACATCATTTCGTCGTCGTTCAGGTGGACGGCGATCGGCTCTCGCTCGACGTGGTCGGCACGGATACAGACAGCTACCGTCCTTACCCCGGCCCACGATCGTCGATCGCGCTCACTGATCGCTCGTCGTAGCCGCGTTCCGAAATCAACGGCAGCGCAGCCCTTCATTCAGGACTGACCCCGCGTAGCGGTAAGATCGGGTGTTCATCCTGAGGATCCGCCATGAGAAAGCTGCTGCTGCTGACCTTCACCATTCCCGCGCTCCTCGCTCTGTACCCGGGCGGCGGAGCGCGGTTCTCGCGCCTGCATGCCCAGCAGACTTCGGTCGCCATCATCAATCCGAACGCGTACCAGGACCTGCGCTGGCGAAGCGTCGGTCCGCACCGTGGCGGCCGTTCGACCGCGGCGGTTGGCGTCCGCACGCAGCCGAACGTGTTCTACATGGGCACGACCGGCGGCGGCGTGTGGAAGAGCGAGAACTACGGCCTGACGTGGTCGCCAATCACCGACGGCCAGATCCCGACCGGATCGATTGGCGCGATCGATGTTTCGGACTCGAATCCGAACGTGATCTACGTCGGCACCGGCAGCGAAGCGATCCGATCGAACGTCATCCTCGGCCGCGGCGTATTCAAGTCGAGCGACGCCGGCAAGACGTGGCAGTCGGTCGGGCTGACGGACATCGGCCAGGTCGGCCAGCTCAAGGTTCACCCGAAGAATCCGGACGTCGCGTATGTGGCAGCGATCGGCAATCCGTTCGGATGGGGGCCCGATCGCGGCGTCTACCGTACGAAGGACGGCGGCAAGACGTGGCAGAAGGTGCTGTTCATCAACGAGCAGACCGGCGCGGTGTCGATCGCGATCAACTGGCAGAACCCGAACGAGCTCTACGCCGGCGCATGGCGGGCGCAGCGCAAGCCGTGGACGATCATCAGCGGCGGCCCGGCGGCTGAAGGCGGCGTTTACAAGACGATCGATGGCGGCGATCACTGGACGCGGACGAGCAACGGCTTCCCGGACGATCTCGTCGGCAAGGTATGGGTGGACATCGCGCAATCGAACCCGAAGGTGGTCTACGCGCAGGTGGAAGCGGTCGGCACGAAAGGCGGCCTCTATCGCAGCGCCGACGGCGGCGCGAGCTGGACCAACGTGAACAACGCGCAATCGCTGCGTGCCCGGCCGTTCTACTTCAACAAGATGTACGTGAATCCGAAGGACGAGAACGAGGTCTGGGTCACCGAGCTCGCGCTGCACAAGTCCACTGACGGCGGCAAGACCTTCACGAACATCGCCGAACCGCACGGCGACAACCACGCCATCTGGTTCAACGCCGACAACCCGAAGATCATGATCGAGACCAACGACGGCGGCGTGAACGTCTCGCAGGACGGTGGCCGCAGCTGGTCGACGCAGAACAATCAACCGACGGCAGAGATGTATCACGTCGATGCCGACGAGCAGTTCCCCTACCTGATCTACGGTCCGCAGCAGGACACCGGCAAGAACATCGCGGTGCCGAACATTCCGCCGACGTCGTGGGGGCCCGACGATCCGCTGCAGTTGTGGGTGCCGACGCCGGGCTGCGAGAGCGGCCAGGTCCGGCCGATCCCGTCGGGGAAGATCGTCTACGGCGACTGCAAAGGCGAGTTCGGCCGCATGAACATGGCGACCGGACAGGAGCAGCAGTTCTGGATCAACCCGCAGCAGCGCTACGGCAAGAATCCGAAGGACATGATGTATCGCTTCGTGCGCCAGTCGCCGA
>DATFXR010000039.1:0-6103 GCA_035315685.1 Vicinamibacterales bacterium
GCCGACGGCGTGCAGCACCTGCGTGCCTGTCGGACTCGAGCCGGAGACGATGTTGTATTTCGTGTGTCCCCAATGCGACGGCATCTGGCGGCCGCCGGACGCCGGATCGTCCTTGGACGCGACCGCCGCAAGCAGCATCTCCAGCGGCGTCACGCCGAGACCGAGGCACAGCGCGCGATCGCGGTAGTAGGGAAAGAACCAGTCGTAGCCCGGTTTGAGGGTCTGTGCTGCGGCAACGCAGATCGCTTCGTGGCCGGCGCCGCTGATCTGAAAGAAAATCTGACTCTGGTTCTTGAGTTGAATCTCCTTGTCGTCGAGCCTTCTTGCAAGGAGCATGGTGCGATACACGGCGAGCAGTTGCTGGCGCTCGAGGCCCTCGAACACGTGCGCGTCGCGTCCGTTCAGCACCGCCTTCATCGCGTAGCCAGTTTATAGCATCCAGCGGGGTTGGTATATGCTCGACGGCCTATGAGCACCCAGACGGTTCGTCTGCATCGGTGGGACGAGATCGCCCTCGAGAAAGTGACCGAACTGCTCTCACGCAAGATTGTCACCGGCGAGCGCGAGATGCTCGCGCAGATCTATCTGAAACGTGGCTGCATCGTGCCGAACCACTCGCACGAGAGCGAGCAGATGACCTACATTCTCCAGGGCGCGCTCAAGTTTCTGATCGGCGGCGAGGAAATCACCGTCCGCGAGGGCGAGGTGCTGCACATTCCGTCCTGGGTGGAGCACCAGGCGGAAGCGCTCGAGGACACGTTCGAGCTCGATCTGTTCAGTCCGATCCGTCAGGACTGGCTCGATCACACCGACGACTATTTCCAGCGCTGATGGCGTTCGTCCGGCACCGAGAACAAGGTCGGCTTGGCGCGGCAGTTCTACAACGACATTGCGACCAGGCACCACACCGCGCAGCAGGCCGCCAACCGGCGCAAGACATGCCTGTATGATGTCCGCGTTGGTGCTCTTTCTCTTCTTCATCGGCGCCGGGCTCGACATCTTCTTCGTCCCTGCGGCTGGCGCATTTGTGCATCCACCGACGCGCTCGGCCGCCAGGTGAACCTGGAGGAAGGGTTCCGGTCGGCGCGCATTGCCGCGTTGAAGGAGATGGCATTTCAAGGGAGGACGGCATGAGCGTGCGGGTACCGGCAGTGGCACTGGCGGCGGCGATCCTGAGCGCCGCGTGGCTCTCGGCGCAGGGCCAGACGATCACGCCGCCGCGCGTGCGAGGGTTCTCCGCCGCCGCGAGCGCGGCCGAGCTCGCGCGCGAGCGCGATCTGCGGGCGGCGGCCGACGCCAAGGCGAACGAGGCCGATTTCGACGTGATGACCGCGGAACCGCACCACGCCGGCTCGCCCTACGAGATCAAGCTCGCCGACTACGTCGCCGGGAAGTTCAAGGACTTCGGCATCGAGGCGACCAAGTACGAGTACAGCGTGCTGTTGCCGTGGCCGGGTGAACGCCGCATCGAGATCACGGCGCCGGATCAGGTCAAGCTGCAGGTTGAAGAAGAAAAGATCCGCGGCGATCAGTGGGCCGACAAGCCGGGGATTCTGCCTGCCTACAACGCGTATTCGCCGTCCGGCGACGTCGCTGGCGACATCGTCTACGTGAACTTCGGCATCCCGGCGGACTACGAGACGCTGGCGAAGCTCGGGATCGACGTCAGCGGAAAGATCGTCCTCGCACGCTACGGCGGCAGTTGGCGTGGCATCAAGCCGAAGGTGGCGGCGGAGCACGGCGCGATCGCATGTTTGATCTATTCCGATCCACACGAGGACGGGTACTTTCAGGGCGAGGTGTATCCCGACGGTCCGTTTCGCGGCTGGGGGATGATTCAGCGCGGCAGCGTGATGGACATGCCGCGCTATCCCGGGGATCCGTCGACGCCCGATCGGCCGTCGAAGCCCGGCGTGGAGCGGATCCCGATGGAGAAGATCGAGACGTTCGCGCCGATTCCGGTGCAGCCGATGTCGTATCGCGACGGCGTCGAGCTGCTGAAACGGTTGAAGGGGCCGGTTGCGCCCGAGGCGTGGCGCGGCGCGCTGCCGATCACCTACCACATCGGGCCCGGCCCCGCGAAGGTTCACATGAAGCTGCAGATGGACTACGCGCAGCGCCGGCTGATCAACGTGGCCGCGCGGATTCCTGGAGCGATCGCGCCCGACGAATGGATCATCGTCGGTTCGCACCGCGACGCGTGGACCTTCGGTGCGTCGGACTCGGTGAGCGGACACGTGTCGATGATGGCGGTCGCGCGGACGATGGGCGACATGGTGAAGAAAGGGTGGCGTCCGCGCCGGTCGATCGTGTTCGTGAGCTGGGATGGCGAGGAACAGGGGCTGCTCGGATCGACCGAGTGGGTCGAGGACCTCGCCGCGGAGCTGAAGGCGAAAGCGGCGATTTACGTCAACCGCGACGCCGGAGCGGGTGGACTGAACTTCAGCGGCAGCGCCGTACACTCGCTCGGGCCGTTCGTTCACGAGCTCGCGCAGTCGATTCAGCCCGCCGGTGAGAAGAAGACGCTGTACGATGGCTGGCTCGATCGCGCGCGCGAGCAGGCGCCGAAGGGCGATGGTCAGCCGCTGCTCAAAGCGCCGCCAGTCGGCGCGCTTGGCTCGGGATCGGACTACACCGCCTTCCTCGATCACATCGGCGTGGCGTCGATGGACATGGGCTTGAATGGCACCGGTGGCGACGGCAGCTACCACTCGACCTACGACAACCCGACCTGGTTCAAGAAGTACATCGATCCGCAGTTCAAGTATTCGGTGCTTGCGACCGAGCTGACCGGCGTCGGGCTGCTCCGGCTCGTCGATGCCGAGATCCTGCCGTTCGACTATGAAGCGTACGGCAATCAGGTTCTGGAGTACGTGAACGACATCGAACAGCAGGCGACGAAGGCGTCGGCGGATGGTGCGAAGCGCATCGACTTCGCGGGCATGAAGGCCGCGGCACAGGAATTCGCGCGGGCCGGCGCTGCCGCGCGCACACACGCGGATGCGCTGCTCGATCATGCGCCGGCATCCGGTCAGCCTGCGTCGAACGCCGCGGCGGACGCCGAGTTCGCTCGCGTCAACCGCGCGCTGATCATGGCAGAGCGCGATCTGATCGAGCCGTCCGGTCTTCCCGATCGACCGTGGTACCGCCACGTGATCTACGCGCCGGGCCTGTACACCGGCTACGGCGTGAAGACCATTCCCGGCGTGCGAGAAGCAGTCGACGCAGGCAACTACGTCCGCGCGGCCGAGCAGGCGGCGATCGTCATCCGCGCACTGCAGCGGGCGTCCGCGACGTTGTCGCGGACGCCCAATGGCTGATCGCTGATGGCTGATGGCAATGGGTTCAAGACTTCCCAGCCATCGGCCGTTATCAACCATCAACGCTTTGCCGTCAGCCCTTAGCTATCAGCCATGTCAGGAATGCACGATCGTCAAGCGGCGGGAATCACGATTCTTCGCATCTGCATCGGATTGTTCTTCATCTTCGAGGGCCTAGGGAAGCTCCGCTGGTTCACGGACACCTCGATCCTGCGCGGTCAATTGATCGGTTGGCTCGGCGCGGTGCCCGCGGGCTCGTGGAGCCACGCGTATCTGCAGCGCATCGCGATTCCGGGGACGGCCGTTTTCGCGCGGCTGGTTCCGCTCGGCGAGTTGACGTCGGGCGCTGCGCTGGTGCTCGGCGCCTGGCCGCGGTTCTTCGCGCTGGTCGCCTTCTTCATGGCGCTGAACTTTCACGTCGGCAGCGGCGCGCTGTTCCACTACAGTTTTCTGACCAACGGCTACGGTCTGCCTGTCCTTGGATCGACGCTCGCGTTAGTTTTCGCCGGGCCCGCGCCGCGCGAACCAAAGCGCGCGCAGCAGCAGAGGCAGAGGTTCTAGAAACCAGAGCACCTGGCAGACGAGCGCGCTGGCGCCAGAGAGGAAGAAGACGAAACGAGAGGGCAATCAGGAATGCGGAGTGTGGAATTTGGAATGCGTGATTATCGTCGGACAGCCAGGTAGTGCGACGACTGGCGCGAATTCCAAATTCCTAATTCCAAATTCCTAATCGGGCCTTCAGTGAACTCGCCGATCCCAGTCGTCGGCGCGCCCGCCGGAATAGACGTCGAACTTCTTGCGGACGCGGTTGATCTTCCACTTCAGATAGCGGTACTTCAGCTCTGCGAGCGGATCCATCCGCATCCGCCCGCTCTTCAGGAACAGGTAGCCGACCAGCAGGCCGAAGAGGTGGGTCGCATTGGCGACGCCGCCGGCGTCGGACAGCGACGTCAGCAGCGCGATACCGCCGAGGATCGCCACGCACACTCGCGCCGGGACCCAGAACACGATCATGAGGATCGGACGCTCCGGGAAGTACATCGCGTAGGCGAGGAGGAGGCCGTAGATCGCGCCGGAGGCGCCGATGATCGTCGCACTCTGCAACTGCTGCGCGAAGCCGAACGGCAGCAGGGAGAACAGCACCGTCAGAATGCCCGCGCCGATGCCGGTGACGAAGTAAAACTTGAGGAAGTAGCGCGAGCCCCACATCCGCTCCAGCTCGGTGCCGAACATCCACAGTGCGAGCATGTTGAACAGGATGTGAAAGATGCCGCCGTGCAGGAACATGTAGGTGGCGGTCTGCCACACCCAGAATCGATGCACGACCAGCGCAGGCACGAGCCCGAAGTAGAGATCGACGCTCGACACGAATGCCCTGACGACGAACATCAGGACGTTGACGGCGATCAGCGCTTTGAGCGCGGTCGAGATCGGCCCCGGCCCGAAGGAGAACGATGAGGCGTACGTCGAAGGATAACGGCGCATGGCGGCAGATCCGGCATCGTACTATATCCGGACGTGAGCGGGCGGATCCCGCCGCACGTCGCTTAGTCGCCGAGCAACTTCCGTACCCGGCCGAACAGCATCGACATCGCCTCGTCGAACTCGTCGACACGCAGGAGCTTCGCCGCGACGGCCAGCGCTGCCAGAGCGCCACTGATCGAAATTGTTAGCCGGACTGCGCGCACGGTCAGCGCAGATCCCGAAATCGCGCGATCCATTCCGCGTTGAATCACAACCGCCGCGACGGCCATCACGATCGCCGACAGCGTAACTTTTGCCAGGATCGTCAGCAGCCGTCGCCCGTCGAGTCCGCCCAGCCGCGCACGCAGCAGCCACAGCAGCACTGCGGCGTTCACAATGGCGGCGATGGACGTGCCGAGTGCAAGTCCCGCGAACCCCATCGCGCGCACCAGCACCACGCTCGCAATCAGGTTGACGGCGATGACGAAGCCGCTGACGCTCGCAGGCGTGCGGCTGTCGCCGATCGCGTAAAACGCCGGCGACGCGATGCGCACGGCGGAATATCCGGCAAGGCCGACCGCATACAGGCGGACGGCGTCCGCGGTTGCGGCCGTATCGGCCGGAAGAAACCGGCCGCGCTCGAACAGCAGTTGCACGATCGGCGTGGCCAGCGCGATCAATCCGAGCGTCGCCGGCACGTTGAGCGTCATCATCAGCGACAGGCCGCGCGCGATCGTGCGGCGCATCGCGGCGACGTCGCCGGTCGTCGCGTGGCGCGAGACGGCAGGCAGGACCGCGGTGCCGATGGAAACGCCGAACAGGCCAATCGGCAGGTACATCAGCCGGAAGGCATACGTGAGCCACGACGCGGCGCCGGTGCCCTGGCTCGTCGCGAGCAGCGTGTTGACGAAGAGGTTCACTTGCGTTGCGGCCAGGCCGATGGTGCCGGGCCCCATCAGCACGAGCACACGCCGCAGCGCCGGGCTCGCCGGATCGACGACGAACCGATACCGGAACCCTTCCCGGTGCAGAGATGGCCACTGAATCGCCACCTGGCCGAACCCGCCGACGAGTGCGGCAATCGCGGCCGCCATGATCGGGGGTATGCCGGCGTGCCGCATCAACGGCACCAGCGCGAACACGCCGACGATCGTCGCGACGTTGAACATCGCCGGCGACAGCGCCGGGACGAAGTAATGGTGGAGCGAATTCAGCATGCCCATCGCCGCCGCGGCGACTGCGACCATCGGGAGAAACGGCAGTACGACCCGTGTGAGCTGCGCAGTCAGCTCCAGCTTGCCCGGCACGTGCGCGAAGCT
>DATFXR010000040.1:0-34715 GCA_035315685.1 Vicinamibacterales bacterium
CGATCTCCCTGTGAGTCTCAGCCTTCGGATCGTCGATGATGTCGGAAAGATGGCCGATGCAGAGGTTCCGCGGATTCGCGCCGGCCGACTCCAGGATCTCGAGCTGCTCGAGCGCGCATGTCTTGCAGCCTGCGTGCGACGTATGCGTGAACACGGGCAGCCCCGTGCGCACCTGCGTCTTGCCGACGACGCGAAAGACCTTCCGCTCGTCGCCGGTCATCTCTGCGGAGCTGCCAATCTCGCCGAAGGCGCCCCACCGTTTCGCGGCCGCTTCCTGGACCAGGCCGTCGATCAGCTGATCCTCGGATTGGCTGGCGACCTCCGGCGGGTACATCCGCTGCAGGTAGTAACCGCCGCTGGCGACGACATGCACGCCCGAGCGCTCGGCAATCTTCCGCAAGTCGTCGTAGTTGGTTCCCATATCCGCATGTCCACCGTCGACGATGCAGCGCAGGCCCTCTTTGCCGGCCGCGCGGAGCTCGTCCGCGACGATGTCGGGTTTGGTCAGGTACGACGGCGGCGGCGGTGTCGCAGGCCGCGGCGCGTTTGGCGGCCGCATCCGCTCGAAAAACTCGGCGCCGAACGACAGGTGCTCGTGGAACAAGATGGCGCCGTCGCCCAGCGCGCTCGGTGACAGATCTTTGAGAATGGTCCGGATGATAGCGCCTCGGGGCACCGGTTGGGGCGCGGCCACGAACCCCGTCCCAATGCCGGCGCCGAGCAGACGAAGTACGGTGCGGCGAGTGACTCCGGCTGAAACAGAGCGGGACGCTCGGTCCACGGGACCTCCCTGACGCGATCGCGCGGATTGTAGCACCCTCTTTTTCGGGGACCAGGCGTCTTGATCCCCCCTATAATCGGCTTCCTCACCGCGCGTCGGGCTCCTTGCTGCAGGAGGTCTGAATGAAGCCGCGGTCTATAGTCGGTCTCGCAGCTCTCGCAGCAGTACTGCTGCCGGCACTCGCCGCGGCGCAAGCGGCCGGCAGCATCGCCGGTGTCGTGAAGGACACCTCAGGCGCAGTGATGCCCGGGGTCACCGTCGAGGCGTCGAGCCCCGCGCTCATCGAGCGCGTCCGCTCAGTGGTCACCGACTCGGAAGGCCAATACAAGATCATCGACCTGCGTCCGGGCACGTACACCGTGACGTTCTCGTTGGCCGGATTCAGCACGGTCAAGCGGGAAGGCATCGAGCTCTCGGCGGGCTTCACGGCCGCAGTCAACGGCGAGCTGCAGGTCGGTACGCTCGAGGAGACGATCACGGTCGCGGGCCGGTCGCCGATCGTCGATACGCAGAACGTGACGCAGCAGAAGGTCATCCAGATGCAGGTGATCCAGGCGCTGCCCAATACCGGCACGAACTTCGCGGCCCTCACGCCGGGCGCGACGCGCAACACCGACGTCGGCGGCAGCAGCGGCGCCGACACCGGCGCGACGTTCGCGATCCACGGCGGCCGGGGGCAGGACACGCGGCGTTTGATCGACGGGATGCGCTGGAACTCGATGGAGGTCGGGAACTCCGGCACCGGCTTTTATTTCGACCCGACCGGCGCGGAAGAAGTGTCGATTCAGCTTGGCGGCAACTCCGCCGAGTTCGAGTTGGGCGGCGTCCAGGTGAATCTCGTCCCGAAAACCGGCGGCAACACCTATCACGGGTACCTGTTCGGCACGTTTACGAACGACAGGTTCAACTCCACCGCGGTACCAGATGACCTGAAGGCGCGCGGCCTGCCGACCATTGGAGCGGTCGATCACGTATACGACGTCAGCGGATCGATCGGCGGCCCGATTCGGCAGGACAGACTGTGGTTCTTCTCCGCCCACCGCTGGTGGGGCAACTCGCAGTTCGTGCCGGGGCTGTTCTACAACAAGAACACGGCGGCGTGGACCTATGAGCCGGACCTGAGCCGGCCGGCGGTCAACGACAGCACGAACCGCCACAACAACGCTCGATTCACCTGGCAGATCGCAGAGAAGCATCGGCTCAACCTGTCGTGGGACCAGGAGTCGAACTGCGTCTGCCATTCGGGTTTGACCGGCGGCTTCTCACCCGAGGGCGTGCATCGATGGAACTTCGGTCCACCAAACTATCTGCTGCAGGCCACCTGGGCGTACCCGATCACCAGCAGGTTGATGTTCGAGGCCGGCAATACCTCGCTCATCTTCGACTACCCGACGGTTCCGACCGAGAATCTGCCGCTTGGCACGAGCCAGATCTCGGTACTCGAGTTGACCGGTTACACGGTCAACGGCGTTCAAGTGCCGGGCAATTTCCGGTATCGCTCGTCGGCCGGCGGCTGGCGCTACGGCCATAAGATCTCGAAGCAGTCGAACCAGAAGGTCGCCGTGTCGTACGTCACTGGATCGCACGCCATGAAGGTGGGCCTGCAGGTGATGGAAGGGTGGCGTCATTTCTACCAGGAGCCGAACGGGAGCGTGGACTATACGTTCTCGACCGGCGTGCCGTTCTCGATCACGCAGTGGGCAACGCCGCTGCTCGACGAGGAGCGGTTGAAGGCGAGCCTGGGACTGTACGCGCAGGATCAATGGACGATCAGGCGGCTGACCCTGAACCTCGGGTTGCGCTTCGACTACCTCAATGCGGGCGTCCCCGAGACCGACCTGCCGGCCGGCGTCTTCGTGCCGGCGCGCCGCTTCGACGCCATCTCGTGTCTCCCCTGCTGGTCGGACATCAATCCGCGGCTGGGCGCGGCCTACGATCTGTTCGGCAACGGCAAGACGGCGTTGAAGGTCAATGTCGGGCGGTACGTCGGAGGCGAGGCCGTGGACATTGCGAGCGCGAACCACCCGGTGAACTCGTCGGTGGCCTCGGCGACCCGGACGTGGAGCGACGCGAACCGCAATTACCAGCCGGACTGCGACCTGACCAATCCGCTCGCCAACGGCGAGTGCGGCGGGCTCGACAACCTGAATTTCGGGCAGAACAATCCGAACGCCTACCGCTACGATCCGGATCTGCTCAGCGGGTGGCGGAAGCGGAACTTCACCTGGCAGGCGCAGGCGATTCTGCAGCACGAGCTCCTGCCGAACGTCGGCGTCACGTTCGGTTATTTCCGGACCTGGTACGGCAACTTCCGTGTGACCGCGAACCGGGCGCTGACGCCCGCCGACTTCGACAGCTACTGCATCACCGCGCCGACCGACTCACGCTTTGCCGTCAACAGCGGCGGTCGAATCTGCGGTCTGTTCGACGTCACGCCGGCGAAGTTCGGCCAGAGCCAGCAGGTCGTCGAGCTGGCGTCGAACTACGGCGACTACACCGAGGTGTACAACGGCTTCGACCTTATCGCCAACGCGCGGTTGAAGAGGCTGTACCTCACGGGCGGAATGAACACCGGCCGTACCGACGTCGACTACTGCGGCGTCGTCGTCGGCAATCCGGAGGTGGTTCCGGTCGTCGCGACGACGGCGACGGCCGGCGTGGCGTCGTTCACGCAGCCGCGAAACTCGACGTTCTGCGAGCTCGTGACGCCGTTCAACGCGCAGACGCAGGTCAAGCTGGCGGCCGTGTACACGTTTCCGTACGACATTCAGGCGAGCGCGTCGTACCAGTACTTCCCGGGGGTCACGCAGTCGGCCAACATCGTGGCGACCAACTCGATGATCGCCTCGTCGCTCGGGCGCAACCTGTCGTCGGGGCCGACGGGGACAGTGGTCGTCGACGTGCTGCCGCAGCAGCAGCAGTGGGAGGATCCGTCCAACCAGACGGACATCCGGTTCATCAAGGCCGTCCGGCTCGGCGGCGCCCGACGGCTGCAAGCGATCTGCGACATCTTCAACGCGTTCAACGCCCGGCCGGTGCTCGGCGTGAACACGCGCTACAGCGGCACGACGGGCGGCGCCTGGCTGCGCCCGACGAGCACGTTGGTCGGCCGACTGTTGAAGTTTGGCGTCCAATTCACCTTCTGATGGCCTAGAGGAGCAGCGATGAGAGCCTCTACATTGGCAGTCTCGGCCTGCCTGCTGGTGGCGGCTGTCCGTGCCGACGCACAGGGCACCAGCGGTATTGCCGGCGTCGTGCGAGACACCACCGGCGCCGTGCTGCCGGGCGTCACCATCGAAGCGTCGAGTCCCGCACTCATCGAGAAAACCAGGACCGTCTTCAGCGACGAGCAAGGGCAATACAAGATCGTCGATCTGCCGGGCGGCACCTACACGGTCACGTTCGTGCTGGCCGGCTTCAACACAATCGAACGCGAAGGCATCGAGCTGACGGCGAACTTCACGGCAAACGTCGCCGTCGAGATGCGCGTCGGCGAAATCGAGGAGACGGTCGTCGTCACCGGCGAATCGCCGGTCGTCGACGTTCAGACCACCGCTCAGCACAAAGTCGTGTCCGGCGAGCTGCTCTACTCGCTGCCCCTGACGAAGGAAATGGGCGGCTTCGCAAAGGTCACGGTGGGCGCGACGATCCGCGCGACCGCGCAGGACGTCGGCGGCAACATCGACCCCATGAACGGCTATACGGTGATTCACGGGGGACACTATGGCGACAATCGCGCTCTTCTGGACGGCATGCAGTTCAACGGAGAGGGACAGGGACGCGGCTTCTATTTCAATCCGGCCGCGGCGTCGGAGGTGAGCGTTCAGTTGGGCGGTCAGACCGCGGAGTTCGAGAACGGCGGCGCGCAGGCGAACCTGGTGCCGAAAGACGGCGGGAACCGGTTCTCGGGGTTCTTCAGCGCGAACTACGCGAACCACGGGCTCGTGAGCGACAACCTGACGCCGGATCTCGAACAGCGAGGCCTGCACATGGTGAACACGACGGATCGCACCTACGACGGCAACGTCGCGCTCGGCGGGCCGATCACGCGCGACAAGCTCTGGTTCTTCGCGTCGGTGCGCGGCTTCGGCTACAAGAACATCATGGCGGGCGACTACTGGAACCTCACGCAAAACACGCCGGTGTACACGCCGGACCTCTCACGCCCGGCGGTCCAGCAACAGGACAATCGCTCCGCCGGGGTTCGCCTCACCTATCAGCTGGCCGCCAAGGACAAACTGAATGTCTCTTACGACATCCAGCACACCGATCTGTGCCTCGGTTGCAGTCCGCTCATCGCGCCCGAAGCGACCTACACCACGTCGTACGCGAATCCGAACTACCTGCTCCAGATCAAATGGACTCACCTGGCGAACAACAGGTTGATCTGGGAGCTCGCCGATTCGACGCTCATCTTCAACTGGCCCAACCACAGGAAGCCGGAGGCCGCGAACGCGATATCGATCCTGAACAGCAACACCGGCTTCAGGTACAACGCTCCGCTCGCCTCGAGCCTGGGGCAACGCGTCGCGAGCGAATCGAATCAGCGCGGCTCGGTCAGCTACGTCACCGGCTCGCACGCGTTCAAGGTGGGATTCACGACGCAGGAGGCGTGGCATCACGCGTGGTACGACGACAACGGTCCCGGCGCCGGCATCGGGCCGGGCATTGTCAGTTACACGTTCTTCAACGGAAGACCGTTGTCGCTGACCGAGTACGCGGAGCCGGTCATCTTCAGCGAGCGCTTGAAGGTGAACCTGGGGATCTACGCTCAGGATCAGTGGACGTTGAAGCGGCTGACGCTGAACGTCGGTCTGCGGTACGACTACTTCAACGCTTTCGTCCCGCCGCAAAGCCTCGGCGCCGGGCCGTTCGTGCCGGCGCGCAACTATGCCGAGGTCGGGTGCGTCCCCTGCTGGACGGACATCAACCCGCGCGTCGCCGCGGCGTACGATGTGTTCGGCAACGGGACGACCGCCATCAAGGTGAACGTCGGTCGATTCGCGGCTGCCGACATCTACACGATGGCGCGCGCCAACAACCCGGTCACGAGAGCGATCCTGAGCACGACGCGGCCGTGGACCGACAGCAACGGCAACTTCACGCCCGATTGCGATCTCGCGAACCCGGCGGCGCAGGATCTCAGCGGCGTCGGCGGCGACATCTGCGGCCGCATCGACAACAACAACTTCGGCTTGAACAATCCGAACGCGATCACGTACGACCCGAGCGTCCTCACCGGCTTCGGCGCGCGCTCGTACAACTGGCAGAAGTCGGTGCAGATTCAGCATCAGCTGCGTCCGAACGTGGCGCTGAACGCCGGCTACTTCCGCACGTCGTGGGGCGCGATTCAGAGGACGGAAAACACGGCGGTCGGTCCCAACGACTTCGACCCTTATTGCGTCACCGCGCCGCGCGACGCGCGATTGCCGGGGGGCGGCGGCTACCAGATCTGCGGACTCTACGACATTATCCCGTCGAAATTCGGACAGTCGGCGCTGGTCGTGTCTCGCGACGAGCGGTTGACCGAGGTGTACAACGGGTTCGACGTGGCGCTCGACGTGCGCCTGCCGAAAGGCTTCAACATCAACGGCGGACTGAATGCCGGCCGAACCGAGACGAACAACTGCGATGTCGTCCTGAACAATCCGCAGATCGCCTTCGCCGGTCCGACCAGTGCGGCGACGATCCCGCCAACGGTGACCGGTGTTCGCTCGACCGCGTACTGCGACGTTGTCCCGCCGTGGTCGGCTGACACGCAGGTGAAGTTCTCAGGCACCGTGCCGTTGCCGTACCAGTTCCAGGCCGCGTTCACCTATCAGAACCTGCCCGGTATCCCGTACTACGGAAGTTCCGTGTTTCGGAACGCCGACATCGCACCCTCGCTCGGTCGCACCTTGTCGGCGGGTGCGAACGCGGCCGTCACGGTCGATCTGGTTCCACCGCAGACGCAGTTCGAGGGCAGAATCCAGCAGTTCGATCTTCGGTTCGCGAGGACGTTCTGGGTCTCGAGAAAGCGGGTCGAGCCGGAGTTCGACATCTACAACGCCTTCAACTCGAGCCCAATCCTGTCGGTGAACAACGCCTACGGCGCCGCGTGGCGAACGCCGACGCAGATCCTGGCCGGGCGGTTGTTGAAGTTCGGCGTCAAGATGAGTTTCTGAATCGGTGTGTTCAGGCCTCGCGGAGGGACAAATGACGAACTCGAGGATCGCGCGCATCGGAACGCTCGCGAGCGTACCGGTCATCGCGCTGTGGTGGTGGGGCACGGTCGCGCAAACCGCGCCCGGGAACCACAAGACGATCACTACCGAGGCTGAATTTCACCAGGCGATGAAGGACCTGTCGAACTGGGGCCGCTGGGGACAGGACGATGAGCTCGGCGCGGCGAATCTGATTACGCCCGCCAAGCGGCGCCGCGCAGCAGCGCTGGTCAGGGAGGGGATTACCGTCTCACTGGAGCATCCGATTTTCCAGGAAGAGGTCGTCGATGGCCGGGGTCACCTGCAGCGGACCTTCAACCTGCGGCCGACCGGGGCGTCCGACACATACGCGTTCTCTTCCACCTATCACGGATCGATCTTCAGTCACCTCGATTCGCTGAACTGCCACATGCTGGAGGACGGAAAAGGGTACAACGGCCGTTCGTGGGAAGACGCGCAGAAGGCCGGCGGCTGTCCGACCGGCGACATCCTCGCGCTGAAGGACGGCATCTTCACGCGCGCCGTGCTCTTCGACGCGACGCTGCTGCCCAGCAAGGCGCCGAAGGGATGGCTCGAGCCGGCCACTGCGGTTCACTACGACGATCTCGAAGCGCTGGAGCGGATCGAAAAGGTCAAAGTCTCCGAAGGCGACATCATCCTGCTCCACACTGGACGCTGGAAGCGCCGCGCGGAACTCGGTCCATGGAAGACGTCGGAGGGCGTTGCGGGATACCACGCGGACGTGGCGTTCTTCCTCAAGGAGCGCGGCGTGTCGTTCATCGGCGCGGACGAGTGGAATGACGTGTCGCCGACGACGCTGCCGCAGTCGGTCGGCCTGCCGATCCACAAGCTAGCGCTCGTGGCGCTCGGCGTCGATATCTTCGACAATCTCGACCTGGAGCGTGTGTCAGAGACGGCGAAGCGGCTTGGCCGCTACGAGTTCCTGTTCACGGCCGCGCCGCTCCAGGTCGAGCGGGGTACCGGGTCGCCGCTCAATCCGATCGCGGTGTTTTGATTGGGGCTGTCCTGAAGCTGAGGCTGGAGCGGACGCCCGCCCTGTGTGAAAACTCGGTCGAGGCCAGATCGCCGACAATCGGCGCATTCGACGCAATCGAAGTCGCCTTGTGGCCCGGCACGCGACCCAAACCCGTGGCGCACGATCTCGCATCGGCGGTCTTGCCTTGGGCGAGCCTATCGGGCACGCTGGCGCCATGGACTCGCTGCCGCCTTCGCTGGCGTTTGTCATTGGGACGGGCTCGCAGCGGCCGATTTCTTCACGTCGAGGTCTTGACGGTGCGAGGTTTGGTCCGCTATGTCGTCTTCTTCGTGATGAAGATCAAGACCCGCACCGTGGAAATCGCCGGAATGACGTCTCAGACGGATGAGACCTGGATGACGCAGATCGCACGGAAACTCACAGCCGCCAGTGACGGCTTCCTCCGAGGCGTGAAGCACATCATCCTCGATCGCGATCCGCTGTACACAACGGCTTTTCGGCGCTTGCGGCGGGAGAGCGCGTCACGCCGCTGGTTTTGCCCGCGTGGAGTCCCAATTTGAATGCGTTCGCCGAACGGTTTCGCGCCGCGAATCGAACCGGCACGCGAACCAAGCGTCCGCCAAGAAAGGACCCGTTATGACGCCCGGCTGCGCGCGAACGCTCGCCTGCGCTTCGACAATGGCGGTGATCGTGCTGACCGTCGTTGCTCACGGCACCGCCGACACGCCGTCGGCGCAATCGGCGCCAGCCGGTCAAGCCGCGTCAACCGCCGCTCCACTTGTGGCGGAACAGGCCTTCAAGAACATTCAAGCGCTCAAAGGCATCTCGGCGGCCGACTTCATGGGCACGATGGGCATCATGACGGCGGCGCTCGGGTTCGACTGCTCGGAATGCCACGTCGCCGCCGGCACCGACAAGGTCGACTGGGCCGCGGACACTCCCCGCAAGATCATCGCGCGCCGGATGGTCAACATGGTGACCGCGATCAACCAGAGCAACTTCGGCGGGCGGCAGCTCGTCACGTGCTGGACGTGCCATCGCGGCCGCGACAAACCGGTCGTCACGCCGACGATCGATCTGGTGTACGGCATGCCGGCTCTGGAGCCGGACGACCTCGTGCTCGCCTCGGTTCCGGGTCTGCCGGCGCCCGACGCGATCATCGACAAGTACATTCAGGCGCTCGGCGGAATGGAGCGGCTGGCAGCGATCACCAGCCTCACCGCCACCGGCACGAGCATCGGATTTGGCGGCTTCGGCGGCGGCGGCGCCGTTCAAATCTACGCGAAGGCACCCAATCAGCGCAGCACGATCATTGAGTTCAAGCAGGCGACCGGCCGCGACGCCAGCATCCGAAGCTTCGACGGCACCGGCGGCTGGATCAAGACGCCGCTCACCGTCCTGGGCGAGTATCAGCTGAGCGGAAGCGAGCTCGACGGCGCCAGGCTCGATGCGGCGCTGACGTTCCCGGCACAGATCAAGCGCATCCTCACGAACCTGCGGACACTGCAGCCCGCGGCGATCGACGATCGCGACGTCGACGTCGTGCAGGGCAACGGCCCCGGACGGCTGTTCGCGACGTTGTACTTCGACAAGCAAACGGGCCTTCTCACTCGCATGGTGCGGTATGGCGCCTCGCCGATCGGGCGCCTGCCGACGCAGGTCGACTATGCCGACTACCGCGACGTCAATGGCGTGAAGCTGCCGTTCAGGTTCACGTTCGCCTGGCTGGATGGGCGCGACGCGTTTCAGCTCAATGACGTGAAGGTCAACGTGCCGATTGACCCGGCGAGATTCGGCCGCCCGACGTCGCTCGACTCGAAGCGCTGATTGGGGCGTACATGAAAAGACCCCGCCCGGCCGAGCGGAGTCGTCGAACTGCGGCGCGATCGGCGCGATTGCCGCGAGCTACTGCCGCTCTCTGATGTCTTTCGGGTCTTTCTTTCCTTCCGTGTCGTAGGGCGCGCCGGTGCCGGTCGAGCCGAGGAACAGCTTACGGCCGTCAGGATACGTGATATCTCGACCGTTCGCGCGGTTGCTGCCGTCCTTCGCCTGGTAGCCGGTCACCACGACCGGTGTCCCGATCTTGAGCGTGTCGCGCGTGACGCCGCGGCGCATCAGCGTGTTCGGCGTGCCGCCCTCGATCATCCACTCTTCGGTCGTGCCGCCCGACTTCTTTACCTCGATGTGAATCCAGGCGTGGGGGTTGACCCACTCGGTCGCGCTGATCGTCCCTTCGAGTTTCAGCGGCTTTTCAGCATCGAATTCCGCCGAGAAGGCGTGATGGGCGCGGACGGGCACCGCTCCCAGCAGACTGATGCCCGCAACGCCAAGCAGAAGGTGTTTGCGCATGTGGCGACTCCTTCGTTCGACAGCGTGATACCAGCTTGCGCTTCGCGAGTCAAGAATGATGTGCTGCGCTGACCGCCCGCATGAAACGTCGGGAGAGTGCGATACGAACTTCTTACCACAGCCAATCGATACCCTTCCACGCGACCGAGAATCTGAAGACGATCAAGCGCTTCACCCGCGCCAGTGCCAATTACCTCAACAGGGAAATCGCTTTACTCGATCCGGCGACCTGGACACGGCCCTGGACGTGATGATCCGGCTGAAGAGGGAGCCGAAAGAGATTTCCGAGTACACGTGTCACGAGAGCAACTACTCGATGCCCGGCATCCTCGCCGGGGCGCGCGTGAAGGAAAGGCTGCGGCGCAGAAAGCGAATCAGGCGCCGAAGTAGCCGATTCGCGGACAGCGGTCGGTCTCAGCGACGCTGAACACGCCGATTTGCGGCGCATTCTTGATCGAATTGTGATTGACAGCATCGTCCGATCACACTAGCCTCTGGCGGGAAACCACACCTGAACGAACGGCGGGGATTGCGGCTTGCAGTGGAGGGTTGCTGCATGGTGCTGACCCATCGTCTCGGAGCGATCGCGATCGTCTTTTCGGCGCTGTTCTCGGCCGCCGCCAATGCGCAGCAAACCAGCGGGATTGCCGGAGTCGTGAAGGACGCGTCGGGCGCGGTCTTGCCCGGCGCCACCGTCGAAGCGTCGAGCCCGGCGCTGATCGAAAAGAGTCGCACCGTCACTGCCGACGGCGAAGGCCGCTACAACATCGTCGACCTGCAGCCCGGCACCTACACCGTGACGTTCACGCTTACCGGGTTCACGACCTACAGGCGCGAAGGGATCGTGCTGCCGTCCGGCTTCACCGCCACAGTCGACGCGCAGATGAGCGTCGGCGCCCTGGAAGAATCGGTGACCGTGAGCGGCGCGACGCCACTCGTCGACACGCAGAACGTCCGGAAGCAGCTCGTCGCATCGAGCGACCTGCTGGATGCGCTGCCAACGAGCTCGAAGCACATCAACACGATGGTGACGCTGACGCCCGGCTTCAGCGGTGTCACCGACATCGGCGGCCAGTACACCGCCGAGGCCGGCGCCTATCACGGCAAGCGCGGCACGAAGGTGTCGTTCAACGGCATGGGCGTCGAGAACAGCTCCGGCAACAGCAGCTATCAAATCAACGCCGCGACGGTCGACGAAATGGTGCTGCAGACGAGCGGCATCTCCGCCGAGGTCAATGCCGACGGTCCGGTGATGAACGTCGTCCCGAAACAGGGCGGCAACACCTTCCGGACGATCCTGAACGGGCTGTACAGCAACCACTCGATGGAGAGCGACAACCTCACCGACGATCTCCGGGACCGCGGGCTGAACGCCGCGAACAAGCGGATCAAGATCTTCGATGCAGCCGCGAGCCTCGGCGGGCCGATCGTGAAGGACCGGCTCTGGTTCTTCGGCGCGTACCGCACGTGGGGAATGGCGAAGCAGTTCGCTGGCGTCTACTGGAACAAGACGCAGGACCAGTCGCTGACGCCGCCCGACGCGATCCTGCGCGTGGTCCCCTACACACCGTGGGTCGATCGGCCGCTCGACGTGCACAGCGGACGGTGGGAGTCCTACGATTCGCAGAGCGGCCGCCTTACCTGGCAGGCCGGCGCGAAGCACAAGATCGATTTCTTCATCGATCATCAGATCGGGTGCAACTGCGGATCGATCAGCGCGGTGAATACGGTCGAGACCTACGTCGGCTCGTACAAGTTCGAGCCGAACCGCTTCATCCAGACCACCTACAACGCGCCAGTGACTGAGCACTTGTTACTAGAGGCTGGCTACGGCGCCTCGGTTTCACAGTGGAACGAGACCTGGCAGCCGGGCGTCACGCCCGACGTCCTCAGCGTCACCGACGTCGGACTGGGCATCACCTACGGATCGGCGAGCACCTACCGCGGACGTCCCAACTACACGAACCGGACGACGCAGCGCTTCTCGGCGACCTACGTGACCGGTGCGCACACGTTCAAGGCCGGCGTCCAGACGGAGCAGCTGTTCACGGATCAGTTCATCTTCGCCAACGCGAACATGAGCTATACGTTCCGCAACAGCGTGCCGATTGCCCTGACCCAGCGGACGACGCCGTACAGCGAGCAGGACGGAGGCCACGACCTGGGCATCTACGCCCAGGATCAGTGGCGGGTGAAGCGCTTCTCGATCACGCTGGGGTTGAGGTTCGATCGCTTCGTCGGCTACACCCCGGCGCAGAACCTCCCCGGATCGCCGGCGGCGCTGTTCGATCAGAGCTATCCGGGTGTCCAGAGCGCGCCGACCTTCGCGAACCGGTGGATCGGTGCGCGCAGCTTCCCGGAAGTAGACGACATCCCGAACTGGAGGGACTTCAACCCGCGCCTCGGCGTCGCCTATGATCTGTTCGGCGACGGGAGGACGGCGCTCAAGGCGTCGGTCGGCCGCTACGTCGCCAAGACGAACGTCGACGTCTCGCAGCTGTTGAATCCGATCAACACCTCGGTCAACTCGGCGTCGCGCGCCTGGAACGACGCCAACCGCAACTTCGTGCCGGATTGCGATCTGGGCAACATCGCGGCGAACGGCGAGTGCGGCGCGCTCAACAACCAGTTCTTCGGCCAGACCAACCCGACGGCAATCAGCTGGTCGGATGCGATCCGGAATGGGTGGGGCGTCCGCGACAGCAACTGGGATTTCTCGGGCGAGATTCAGCACGAGCTGCGCCGCGGCCTGTCGCTCACCGGCGGCTTCTACCGCAACACCGGCGGTTACTACCGCAACACCGACAGCAAGAACCGCGTCACCGACAACGTTCTCGTCAGCCCTGCGGATTTCGACTCGTACTGCGTCACCGCGCCGCTCGATCCGCGGCTGCCGGGAGGCGGCGGCTATCAGATCTGCGGCATGTCGGACATCAAGCCAGGGCAATTCGGGCAGGTCCAGCAGGTCGTCCAGCCGACCTCGATGTTCGGCAAGAACACCCGTTACAACGACTTCTTTTCGATCGCCATCGATGCGCGGCTGGCGAGAGGCTCGCGGCTCGGCGGCGGGTTCGATACCGGCCGCTCGGTCAACGACACCTGCTTCGTCGTCGACGCCCCGGGCTATTACGGGTTCACGAGCTTCGGCGCGCTGACCTTCGGGCCGCAGACGGCGACGACAATCAACGGGCAGAGCGTGTGTCGGATCGTCGTCCCGTTCAAGGCGCAGACACAGATCAAATTCAATGGCTCGCTGCCGCTGGGCGCCGGGTTCGTCGTCAGCGGTGTCTACCAGGACCTGTCGGGTCCGGCGATCGAAGCGGTCTGGGCGGCGCCGAATTCCGCGATCGCACCGTCGCTCGGCCGCAACCTGGCGGGAAACGCCGCGACGGCAAACGTCCCGCTGATCGCACCGCAGACGCTGTTCGAAGGCCGCATCCGGCGGCTCGACATGCGGCTGACGAAAATCTTCAAAGTGAGGTCTCGGTACATCTTTCAGGCGAACCTCGATGCCTACAACGCCCTGAACTCGAGCGCGATCCAGACTCTCCAGACGACGTTTGGCCAGAACTGGCGTTCGCCGACGACGATTCTCGATCCGCGGATCCTGCAGATCAGTGCGCAGCTGACGTTCTGATCGGCGAGGCGATCGCGCCAACGGCGCGGCCGGAGTGCGCGCGAGTTCGACGCGCGCGTTTACGGCAGCTCCTCGTCTGTAAAAGGCGTGCGGCAGGGCTGCCGCCGCTCGTACAAGTTCAGGTTCACGATCAGGTGCTGGACGACGTCGTGCAGCCCGCCGCGCTCGGCCACGGCGATGACGTCACGCTGGACGGCCGCCGCCTGCAAGTAGTCGCCCAGTTCGGCAAGAGCCATGGCCGCCGTGGCGCCGACGTCGATGCTGTGCTCGGTCGTGAGCAGGCGGTCGGCGAGCGCTTTCGCCCGTGCGCCATCCCGAACCGCGGCGTCGGGCGCCGCCGCCAGCACGCGGGCCAGCGCGTAGCTGAATCTCGGATCACCGGGGTAGGTGTTGATCGCGCTCACGAGGCTGTCCCTCGCATCGCGATAGCGGCGCAGGCGCACGAGCGTCATCGCGTATCCGAATGCCGCCTCCTTCATCGCGGGATCACGTTCGAGCACCTGTCGGTACTCGGCAAGCCCCTTCTCGGCCGCGCCGTTTCGCGCCAGCACGCGTGCGAGCTGCAGGCGCGCCTGCAGGTAGCCGGGATCGCGAGCCACCGCGTTCGAGAAGGATTCGATCGCCTCCTGATGCCGTCCGCCGGCTTCCATGACGACGCCCAGACTGAAATGCGCCCTGGCGAAGTCCGGTGACGTGCGAATGATCTCTCGAAACTGTTCGACCGCGCCGGCCGCGTCGCCCGACTCGTACAACGCCGTTCCGAGCCGGTGACGCAGTGATGGGTCGGAAGGCCTGAGGGCAAGGCCCTTGCGAAAATCTTCGGCCGCCGCCGGCCAGTTGCGCGCCTCGAGCTCGCGACCGCCGCGGACGTTGTACGCCTCCGCGCTCTCGAGCAGTTCGTCGAGCGCGCGCATCAGCGGATCGTCGGGACGCGGCTCGATATTTCCTTTCTGCGCCAGCTGCGCTTCGGCGTTCGCCAGATCCCCGCGCCCGCGATACGCCATCCCGAGCTGATAGTGCGTCGACGTCGCCCGCGGGTCGAGAGCGAGCGCGGTCTCGAGATGCGTGACCGCGTCCGCATGCTCGCCGTTGGCCAGCGACACACGGCCGGCGCCGAAATGCGCCGCCGCCGAGCGCGGTTCGAGGGCGACTGCGCGGCCGAACAGCGGTCGTGCGGCATCTGGCCGTCCCTGCGCGAGATAGGCCTCGCCGAGCCAGATGAGCGTCGCGGCGTCGTCCGGCCGGAGCTGCAGCGCTCGATCGAACGATGCGGCAGATTTCTCGAGCGCCCCTTTCGCTTTGTAGAGATGTCCCAGGTAGTACGGCCACCGCGCGTCGGCAGGCGCGAGCGCCTGAGCGTTGAGGTAGGCGGCTTCCGCCGGATCGAAATACGACGCGGCCATGAGCAGCTTGCCGAGCTCGCCGTACGCGGTCCCGAGATCGGCAGCCGGGGCCCCCCGCCGTGCGATCTGTGCGACGAGCGCCGAGTGCCGGGCGTGGAACTGATCGCGGACCGAGGGCTCGATCGCGGACAGGTCGGGTACGGAAACCGGCCGCAGGGACGGTTCGCTCGAGCCACGTGCGCACGCGCCGGCCTGCGCTGCGCACGCGAGCGCAATCGCCAGCCACCGCAATCGGGTTCGCCTCACCGCGCCACGCCTTCGCCCTGCCGCAGCGTGGTCCACGTATCGACGGCGACCGCGCGCCATTCCTCGACGCGGCCGTCCGGCCAGTGAGCGCGCACCGTCGGCGGATCGCTCGTGTCGCCCAGGCCGACGAGCACGCGCGGATCGTTTGCCGACGCGTAGCTGCCGTCGGACCTTACCCGCCGCCACAGCGTCGGCGCGTTGCTGCGGATCACTTCCACGCGCGCTCCGAGCATGTCGCGCCAGCCGGCAGGTGCGGAGGAATCCGGACTCCGGCGCGCCGCGGCCGGTCGGCCAAGCAGACGCAGCCCGATCCAATGGCGGCGATTGCCGACCGTGTTCACCAGCAGCCGCGCCGGTGCATGGATGTTGGAGATGACGACGTCGATATCGCCGTCGTTGTCGATGTCGCCGAAGGCTGCGCCGCGGCTGACTTCGAATTGCCGGAACGCGGCCCCGGCCTGCGGCGTGACGTTCGCGAACCGTCCATTCCCCAGGTTCCTGAAGAGCAGCTTCCGTTCGCCATAGGGAAACAGCTGTGCACCCCGCTCCTTGATCGCTTCGATGGCGCCGTTCGCGACCAGCAGATCCAGCCAGCCGTCGTTGTCGAAATCGAACCACGCGGTGCCGAACCCGGTGTAGCCGAGGCTCATCGGGCCGAGCCCGGATGCGGCGCTGACATCGTCGAACAGCGCGGCGCCGCGATTGTGGTACAGCCTGGCGCCTTCCGACGGCAGTTGCACCGTGAACAGATCTTCGTTGCCGTCGTTGTCGAAATCGCCGGCGTCGACGCCCATGCTGCCATTCGGGCGGCCGTTGGCGCCGACCGCGACGCCGGCCAGCAGGCCGACGTTCTTGAAGGTGCCGTTGCGCTGGTTCAGCCACAGCACGTTGTCGCGGCCGTCGTTGGCGACATAGATGTCGATCCAGCCGTCGTTGTCGAAATCGGCCGTCGTAACGCCGAGGGCCGGGCCGTTCGGACCGCCGGGCAACGCCCTCGCGGTGACGTCCGTGAAGGTGCCGTCGCGGTTGTTGTGAAAGAGTCGGTCGCGCTGCGGACGGTAGACGGCCGGCGTGCAGTAGTCGCGCTTGCCGGTCAGGCCGGTGCACTTCTGATCCGACTGGATGTCCCAGACGACGTAGTTGCCGACGTAGAGGTCGAGCCAGCCGTCGCGATCGTAGTCGACGAACGCCGCCGAAACGCTCCATCCCGAGATGTCCGTGCCGCTCGCCTTCGACACGTCGGTGAACGACCCGTCGCAGTTGTTGCGGAACAGCTGATTGCGCCCGAAGTTCGTCACGTAGAGATCGATGCAGCCGTCGTTGTTGAAATCGCCGGCGGCGACGCCCATGCCGTAGCCGCGCGCGTCGATGCCGCTCTGTTGCGTGACGTCGACGAAGTGCGGCGTCCGCGAGCCGTCGGCGTTGACGACGAGATCGTTTCTGAACAGCCGTGCCATGAGCGGCTGCGGCGCCGGCGCGATGGTCGCATCGGCCGGCGACTTTGCCGCGTCCAGCATCCGTCCCTGCACGAAGAAGACGTCGAGGTCGCCGTCGTTGTCGTAGTCGAGCAGCGCGACGCCGCCCGGCAGCATCTCGGGGAACAGGAAGTCGCCCGACATACCGTTGAAATACGTGAAGGTCAGCCCGCTTTCCTGCGCCCGGTCGACGAACCACGCCGCTGCCGATTCGCTCTCACCGGCGGCCGCGCCCGCCGCGGCAGCGCTCGAGTGCGGTGGCGGATCGGCGCGGCAGGCGGACAGGACACCCGCGATCAGAAGAGCCACGCCTGCACGTCTTCCAGCCACCTCGGTCGTGTTCAGGCGCGCGGCGCGCGGCGCCGCCGCTTTCAGTGCAGGTTCACGCAGGTCGTCGAGAGATAGGTCAGCGACTCGACCTTGAAGGACGGGATCGCGGCGGCGGTGCCGCCCCGCGCGCCGGACGCGGGCATGATCGGTCCGCCGACCTCCACGGTGTGTCCGACGTGCAGCCGGAGCAGATCGGCGTCGCCTTCCAGCCGGTATCGAGCCGGCGGTTTCGATCGCGTATCGGTGATCACGAAGGTCGGCGGCGTGCCCTCGCCGTCGCGGCTGACGCAGCCGATCACCACGAAGTTGCCGTCGCCGGGGGTAACGCGTCCAGGATTCATCTCGGTCGACTTCGGAATGCCTGTCTGCGCCGCCGGCAGTGCCATCAGCATGACCAAGGCGATCGTCGTTCGTGCGGCGCTCAAACCCGCGTTCATTCGCGCGCCCTCCATCGTTCGAGTGTCTCTCCTGCAGCGATCTCGATCTACGGCGTGCTCGGCTGCTTTCGCAGGTGGCCGTACATCAACTCTTCCACGAACTCGACGCACTTGTATTCCATCACCTGAGCGTTCTTCTCTTGATGGCGGTAGAGCGGCATGCTGATCTTCCACGGCCGCGAGAAGACCTTCGGATCTTCCATCGTCGCTTCGTAGTTGATGGTGTTGCGGTCGACGACGGCAAACCGCTCGACGACCTTGAGCGCCTCGCTGTGAAAATCGCCCGCGCGATCGAACCACGTCTGCGGCGTTTGATCGGTGACCTCGACGACGAGCGTATCGCCTTCCCAGCGGCCGACCGACCACCCCATCCAGCTGTCGGTCGGACTCTTCTCCTTGCTGTTCATCCTGATGGTGCGGCTGGCGCTGGCGAATTCAGAGGCCATCAGAATCGTGTCGAGCCCCTGCACGATCTGGATCGGATACGGCATGTACATGACGCGCGGCACACCGGGGAGGAAACACTTGATTTCCGGATCGCGCGCCAGCCAGTTCGCGGCGTTCTCTCGCTTCTTCGCCGCCGCCTCGGGCAGGTACGGGATCTCGTTGCCCTCGACGACGCCGGGACCGGCGGGGATACTGAACGCCGCGCCGAGCGCAATCACCGGGCCGCGGCGCGCGGCATGCGGCAGCAGATCCCAGTTCGCCGAGTTGATTGCCTGCCAGATGCCGGTGAAGTCCGGCTTGCCGTCGGCGGTGCGGGGCATCGTGCCGCTCTGCGCCCGGCCGGACACCGGCCGCAGGATGCCGACCAGGACGACCGCAACGACGATCACACCTGCGGCGAGGATCGCGAGTCCAATCCGTGTCCGCATGTCGCCCCCAATCGCGTTCGACACAGCACCTGCGTCGTGGCGCGAAGACTTATCCGTTCAGCCGTGTGCTGTCAAGGATCTCTTTGCAACAGGATCTCTTTGCAAAGGCGCGAAGAACCGGCCGCCGGACTGCGGCGCGGCGCACCTCAGCGGCTTTCGCTGCCGCCGCGCGGCCGGACGTCGCGCAGACGTCGATCGAGCCTGCCGTAGAAGTCGGGCGTCTCGCCCGGGTACCAGTAGCTCCGGTGACAGCCCTCACACGCCTGCTCGAGGTTGTCGGCCGCGTCCCACAGTTCCTTGACGTCCTTGCGCCTGACGATGTCCATCGCCTCGAGACCGACGTTGCGCAGCGCCTCGATCCTCGCGTTCCATTCCACGGGATCGGCTCTGACTTTCGCCGTGATCTGATCGGGCGACAATTCCACGGCGTTCGGCCCGGTGCTGTTGTTCAGATCGCCGGGCGGCGCGAACGGGCGCGGGACCTTGAGCAGATAGGCGCCTTCGGCCAGCGTGACCCCGCCAATCCGGATCCGCTCCCAGTCTTCTTCCGTCTTCGGACCGACTTCGACGACGCCCTTCTTGTTCTCGACGATGCTGACGGCGTCGAAGATGTTGTCGGCGACCGGATCGAGCATGTCGCGCATCAACTCCTTGACGGAGACGACCGGTTTCATGTCTCCCCATAGCAGCGCCGCCGGCGCGGCGGTCGCCTTCGATGCCGACGACGAACAGGCATCCATGACGGCGCTGAGCACCAGGAATCCGAGGCACGCCGCGAGACGTCGGCCTGGCATGTCGCCTCCGGAAGGCGCGAACGAAGGTTCGGGCGGATTCTACTCCGGTCGCGGCGAGGTCGGACCAGATCTTCGCGCGAAACACTACGGCGGGCGAGCGGATCGGCGGCAGGCGCGGGATCTCCGATTCGCCGGCCCGACGCCTGGCGAATCGGAGTCGCTCGCAATCACCTAGCGGGAAGGGCTCGTGGACTTGACGCCCTTCTCCCGGGCGTTCTTCTCCTGGACGCGCGTGCCGTTGAGGGTGCCGTACATCGCCTCGTTCCCTTCATGGCAGGCGTACTCGTAGATCTGATCTTTCGTGCTCTTCATGAACAGGACGGCGGTCCAGGGCCTGGTCCAGGTCGCGGGATCGTCGACCGTGACCTCGTACTTCAGAGTGCTCGGGTCGACGCGGCCGAACCGCTCGATCAGGTGCAGCTTCTCGCTGCCGCCGGCCCGCCCCACCGGAGAGTCGGTGCGGAAGTTGGCCGAGTCGACGACGAAGGTGTCGCCCTCCCAGCGGCCGACCGGATCGCCCAGCCACAGGTGTACGCTGCTCGGGAGGTGCGGCCGGCTGGTGATCGGGATCATCCGCGTGTCGTGCCGCATCTCCATGTTGACGGCGACGTGCGTCGGCGACTGGACGATCTGGTAGTAGTTGTTGTAGCCGGCGCCGAGCATCGGCACGCTGCCGGTGATGCACCGCTCGCCGAGCGCGATGTCCTCTGGCCCGTCGAACGGGTGCGCCTTGCGCTGTTCCGCCGCCGCGGCCTGCCGCGCCTTCGCTGCGTCGGTCAACGGCGGCAGCTTGCCGCTGGGCGGATCGGTGACGAGCGATGTCCGGTGTTCGAACCAGCGACCGACGATCCAGAACGAATTGTAGTCGCCGGTGCCGACGTCCCTGGATTTGAATCCGTTCTCCTTGCCGAGGACATTGCGGAGCGCGGCGAGATAAATCGTGTCGCCGAAGCCCGCATCGCCGTCACCGCTGAACAACTCGGCCGCTTTCGCCTTGAGCTGAGCGAGCTCGGCATCGGTCAGCGTCGGCCGATCCGCCAGTTCGTCGGGACGCTCGAGCGGCGTGGCCGCGTTGTGCTCCCAGATGCCCGAGATGTCGGGATGCCCGTCGGCTGCGCGCGGGACCGCCGATGCCGGGCTGTTTTTCGGTGCGGCGGCCTGAGCGCCCAGGGTGACGCCCGCCAACGAAACCGCCGCGATTAGAACCAGTAGCTTCGGGTTCGCGACACGCGAGCGATGCACAGAAACCTCCTGTTCATCGGTGCCAACGACTGACACCCCTGTCGTACGCGCGGATCATACCGCCGCTGCCGTGTCTTCAGGCGGGTTTTTTCCTCTACCGTGGCGACCCGCTCGCGACGCTTCTGCGCTCGACCGGTGTAGGGTGTCGCCGGCAACCAACGCATAGCTCGACTCCTGTTTGACACAACCGTGTCTGGCCTCCGGCGCCTCCTTCATTTTGTGCATGACTCCGCACATCGCGTCGCCCACGACTCCCGTAAACGTCATCTCGTTGGCCGAGACGGTCCCTCCCTCCAGCGAAGACAGTCACCGCCGCGGTTAACGTCAGCAACCGGTTCGAATTGAACGCATGATCGTTTCTCCTTCCGGACGTATTCTGTGAGATCGATTCAAGGTGTCAGCGTGCCGCCAGTCCACGCGGCGGCGGCGGCGGCGGCGTACGCGGCGCGGCCGATGCCCGGCCTTCCACCGTCGCAGTTCGCGGTTCGCGGCGGCCTGCAGTTTGCCAGCGATGCGAACCGCGGCTTCTACGATCCGGACAGGAACAACATCGAGCCGCGCGGCGGTTTCGCCTACCGCTTGACCGACAAGACGGTTCTGCGCGGCGGCGCCGGCATCTATACGATCCCGTTCATCATCGCGGGGTACTTCCAGCCCGGGTTCTCGCAGTCGACGCCGATCGTGCCGACGCTCGACAACGGCCTGAACCTCCGCGCGTCGCTGACCAGTCCGTTCCCCGACGGCGTGCTCGATCCCGCAGGGTCGTCGCGCGGCGCCGACACGTTTCTGGGGCAGGACCTGACGTCGAGCACGAACAACGTCCGCATCGCACCGCTCGATTTCAAGAACGGCCAGAACGCGCGATACGCGATCAGCGTGCAGCGCGAGCTGCCGGGCCAATGGCTCGTCGAAGCGGGCTACACCGGCAGCCGCGGCTGGAACTTGACGACGGGCGGCGGCGCGCAGGCGGGCGAGATCGACCTGAACCCGATTCCGGCAGAGTACCTCTCGACCAGCCGGCAGCGCGATCAGGCGACGATCGACGCGCTCGCCGTGCTCGTGGCGAATCCGTTCGCGGGCCTGTTGCCCGGCACGTCGCTGAACGGCACGACGATCGCGCGATCGCAGCTGCTGCGCCCGTATCCCGAGTTCGGCAACGTCCGGACGTTCGGCAGCGACGGTACCAGCATCTACAACTCGGCGCAGTTCAAAGCGGAGCGCCGCTTCGCGGGCGGCTACTCGCTCCTCGGTGCGTACACGTGGTCGCGCTTCACCGAGCGCGTGTTCCTGCTCAATCCGACCGACACCGAGTACGAGAACCGGCTGTCGGAATTCGACGTGCCGCACCGGCTGTCGCTGAGCGGGATTCTCGAGCTGCCGTTCGGGCGCGGCCGGCGGTGGGGACAGGGGATGAACGGCGTCGCCGACGCGCTCGCCGGCGGCTGGAGCGTGCAGGCGATCGGTCAATTTCAGAGCGGCCGTCCAATCAGCTTCCACGATCGGAACATCTACTTCAACGGCGACCTGAGCGCTCTGCGCGCCGACTACTCCGGCGATCCCGGTCAGCCGGTCTGGGACGTCAGCGGCTTCTACTTCCACGACGCGACCGTGCAGACCAACGGCGTGGACGATCCCGCCAAGCAGCGCAACGACGCGCGCATTCAGCTGTCGAACAACATCCGCTATTTCCCGTCGCGAGTCGAGGGGCTGCGCGGTCCAGGGCTCAACAACCTGTGGGACATCTCGCTGGTGAAGCAGGTGCGCGCCGGCGGACGCGTGCGCGTGCAGGCGCACGTCGAGTTCCTCAACGCGTTCAACCGCGTCGTCTACGCAAACCCGAATACCGATCCGAGAAGCTCCGATTTCGGGAAGGTGACGAGCCAGAACAATCTGCCGCGCGACATCCAGCTCGCGGTGAAGTTGATTTTTTAGAGAGCGTTGCAAAACTGAACCGCGGCCTCACGTAGCCGAGCCGTCTTCGCGGACATTCTGCAATTTCGTGCGCGAGTTCTCGTCGTTGAGGTGCCAAGGGGCTGCTAACGGGCGGCGACCCGATTCCGGACACGGTCTGCCGATCTAGTTCGTGCGACATGGGGTCCGAGTTGCTGGAGTTCGCCGCCGGGCGCACAGGCCCGTGGCGTCCCCGTCGTGTCCGAAAACTCGGCCGATGATTTACACCGGCCCGCGATAACAACCGCTCCAATCGTGGACGGAAGCGCGCGTGAGAGAACTTCAGTCCAACTTCAGTCCACGAAGGCCCAACCACCATCGAAAAGCGGGGAACACCAGAGACCAGAGAGCAAGACGAATCAACAACTTGGACAATCCGGCGAAATCTTTCTGGACCTCCATCCTTCGGTGGTCAGCCCGCGACGAACCTCATTCTGTTGCTCAGTGACCGAGGACGGTTTGATCTGCGATGCGCGTCTCGGTCAGCGTACCGCCGCAATCGGGACAGCGCGCCGGCAGCGGTACGTCGAGGGTTTCGTCGGCGTGCGTTGGCGGCTGACGATGCGCGTGTCGGCCATGACGCCGGCGCATCCGACGGCCCGGCTTCCTCAGGTTCGGCGTAGGCTGGCCTTTTCGAGGACGGCGCCGCCTGTCGTTTCCGCGCGCGACGCGCCGCATCGAGTTCCTTCTTCAGCCGCTCATTCTCGCGACGGAGGCGCTCCACTTCGCGGCGCAGCCGTTCGATTTCTTGATCCTTGGGGTCTGGCGCGGACGGTTTCGGCGGCGGCTGGTCGCTCGGCGCGCGCACCCGCCGTTTATGCCAGATTCGCGATCGAAGTACAAGAGGAGATCGAGTTCACCTGCTAACCAATTACCTCAAGACGAGGACGAAGTCGGCGAATCGTCCGGACCACCGCGCGCAGCATGGACCGTCACGACGCGTGTGGTCGCCCTCATAGTTGAAGAACGTAACCCCAGCTGCCGACCGCGCAGCCGCGAGCTGCTGGTCAAGCCGAGGCCCGTTGACGTGCGCGAGCCAGCCTGCGTGCACGAGCGAAGCGGGCTTCGTGTACTTATACTCACGGGTGTGGCCGTGATCGACGTGACGCTCCGCCACCGTGGCGACGCACGTGAAGACGTTTGGCAACCTCCTCGAGTCCCTTGCGTCGCCAGCTGCGGCGAAGGGCGACGGCAATCGCGATCGCCTGCCGCCATCGTCGCCGTGGGACGCGATTCAGGTTGCCAACCAGTTCCGTGGAGAGATCGTCGGGGAATAGTTTCGGCGCGTGCTGTCGAGCGCCGGGATCCCGTCGTGATTCTCCACGGTCAGGATCGCATCCCGACGGAGACGAGATCGTGCCATCTCTCTCGCCGCGCCTCGTCGCACGTTCAACCCAGGTTGATCACTGCCGCGACGATGACGTTCGCAGCCGGTCGAGCAGCTGACGGTATCGCCGGTCCGCTTCCTGGATGCGCGGCCGCAGCAGCGGTAGTTGTTGCGGCCACTGATCGACGAGCATGTCGCCGGTCTCCCATGCCTCGAGATCCGAGTTCGGGTCGATCGGCACCGTCAGCAGTTCGTTGAGCTGTGCCCGCTGATAGTCGACCAGCGCGGCAACCTCGCTGCGCTTCCAGGTCGGTTCGCCGTCGACGACGACGTAGACCGGGGCGGTGTGCCCGACCGTCGTGAACTGCGGCTGCTGATGACCGCCGTAGGCGCGTGCGGCAATCCACATGCTGTGGTCGGCGACGATCGACTTCTGCAGGTGCACGCGATCGGCGCCATTCGCGGCTTCGCGCGCGTCGACGTCGCCAAGCACGACGAGCTCGAGTCGATCCAGATCGTCGACGTCGGGATTCAGCTGCGCGTCGGCGACGATGTCCAGCCGGGTGCCGCGCGGGACGCGCAATTCGTCGCCCATCTCGCCGCCATTGACGCTCAACCGCACGAATGGTCCATTCGTCACGTAGGCGTGGCCGCGACGAAAGCCGTCGAACCAGGCGGCGGCGCTGAATGGCGCGTCGATCTTCACGTACGTCCGCTCGACGCCGGGGAGGGTCGGGCCGAAATACGGGTAGTCCGCCCCGCCGACCGGCGACACTTTGTAACCGAGATTCAGGAAGCTGTACCAGATGTCGGTGTTCAGCCGTCCGCCTTGCAGCACTTCGATGAAGTCGACCAGACCGAACGGCACATCGAGCGCGAGCCCGCGGCGGCCGTTGAACAGTTCGCCGAGATGCGCGTAGCCGGTCAACGCCCCCTGACTGCGCGTGCGCTCGAACACCCTGTCGTACTGAAAGAACGCTTCCTTTTCGAAGTGAACGTGCGATTTCAGATTCCAGTGGATGGTGTGGCCGCGCATGCCGGTGCGCGGATCCTCCTGTCCCGGAACGATCGCGTACCCGTTGCGCTCGAACTGTCCGGCGCGATCCCACGCCGGCTGCTTGAAGTAGGTGCCGGCGATGTTGCCCATCTCGAGCAGGTTGCCGACGTGGACGTCCTCTGCAGCGAGCTGCCCCCAGACGGCCAGGTCCGCCGGTTCGTCGCGCATCAGGTGGATGTGCGAGTCCCCCGAGTACCAGCTCTCGCGCGGCAAATCGATGTAGCGCTGCAGCGCGAGGCGGATGGTCGTCGTCTCATTCGCCTGAACCTGCACTTTACGCCGCGCGACCCGATATTCGGGACCGCGCGTGGCGACGAGATCGTAGACGCCGGCGGGAACCGTCGCCTCGTAGCGGCCGTCGACATAGAACGCCTGGCGACTGTCGGACGACCAGAACATCCGCCGATTCATCCATTGCAGCCGTGCATCGTCGGCGAAGCGATGGACCGAGAGCGCGTCCTGCGAGGGCAGCGGAATGCGGCCGGTGGCGTCGTACAAGCCGATGCGCGCCGCTGCGGCCTGATTCGTGCCAGCATCGAGGACATCGAGGTGGATCCGTCCGGTTGCCGCGCCAGCACGCGTGCCATTGCTGCGGGTAATCTCCACATTGCACACCGCGAGGACGCCCTGATTCCGTGCGCCCACGGCAAGATCGGCGTTGAGGATGCCCTGGCCGGCGAGGCGCGCTCGATCGAGGCGCAGTGTCACGCGTCCCACCGGGGCGGTCGCATCCGGCTGGATGTCAGTCGACACGCCGTAGCCGTCGCCGCCGTTCTTGTCCCACGCGACCGCAAACGGCGCGGTCGTCAGGCTCGGGACATACGTGACAGTGACGTCGATCGGTTCGTCGACATCGAACGCGTAGCGATCGTCGACGTCGAACGCGAACAGACTGCCAACGGCGCACGATCGGCCGTCGACAGTTGTCATCTGCGCCTTCCGCTTCGAGCCGGAGAGGCCCAGTTCGGAACGGCTGACGGCGAGCACGCGCGTGACGTTCTTGATGCTCAGCGAGATCGGCTCGGCGTACCGCGCGTCGCGGCCGTGCGCGCCGACGACAACGAACGTCGCCGCGGCGAAGGCGGCCGCCGCGGCAACGACGCAACGGGTCGAGGATGTGGTCCGCATGTCAGAACGAAATGCGGAACGCGAGCTGTCCGGTGCGCGGAATGCCCGCCGCCGACGTCGGCTGACCGAACAGCGCGTTGCCGTAAATGGTGTTGCGGTTGAATCGCGCGTAGTTGTACAGGTTGAACACTTCGGCCATGCCGGTGAACTTGACCGACCCGACGCGCACGTCCTTCGACAGACGCACGTCGAGCGATTGCCACGGATCGAGGAGGAACGTGTTGCGCGGGATCACCGTAAAGTCGGCGAGGACGCGCCGTGCGCCGTTCACCTGACCCAGCGGATCGGCCGGCGACGTGATCGTCGCGTAGTTGCCTGACCCGTAGTGGAACGAGCCGGCGAGCAGCAGGCCCCAGCGCATGTTCCAGACACCGTTCGCGTTCAGCGTATGCCGCTGGAACTCCGACGAGCGCGCCCACTCGGCCGACACGTCGAATGGATTCAGCAGTTGACTGCCGTACCCGGCGCTCGAAATACCGGTGTCGTGCTTGAAGAACATCAGCGTGTAGGTGAGACCGGCCTGGAAATTGTTGCGATAGCGACGCGTGATTGAGCTGGCGAGTGCGAAATAGTCGGAGTAGCCGTTGCTCGCTTTCAGGTTGATCGGCCCGTAGCTCGGATTCGGCCGTCCGAACCGCGACGGGTTTTTCGGGAACCCGGTCGCCGGGTCGTAGAAGACGTTCGGATCGAGCTGCTCGTCTTCGTGCGTGCCCTTGTAATACACGAGATCCGCGTCGATGCCGGTCACCTCGTTGACCTGCTTCTGGAACCCGAGCATGCTCTGCCACGTCGACGGCATCTGAAAATCCGACCGGATTACCGAAATCGTCTGCGGCGGTACCGGTACGCGGCCGGCGAGCACGTCGGCTAACGTCGCGCCGCGGGTCGGGTCTTGCACGAAGCCCGGCTTGCCGTCGTTCTGGAACGACGCGACGACGAGACGCTGGCCGCCGAACAGCTGCGCGTCGACCGCCTGATTGCCGCCTTGCGTGCCGTAGAAGATTCCCGACCCGCCGCGGATGACGAAGTTGTTCGTGCCGGTGACGTTCCACGCGAAGCCGAGGCGCGGCGCAACGTTGTTCAGATCGCGGATGTTGTTCTTGTAGCCGTAATCCTCGGTGTCGAATCCGTTGTTGATGATGAGCGTGGTTTCGGCGTTGCCTGGGGAGACGAAGTCGCGCCACGCCACGTCGTAGCGGACGCCGAGGTTCAGCGTCAGGCGGTTGTTCACGGCCCAGGTATCGCCGATCCAGCCGGCGTACATCGGCCGCGGCACGTGATAGCTCCAATCGTCGTTCGGCGCGAAGTAGATGTCGAACCGGGTCGCGATCGGATCGAGGCCGGAGAGGTTCCACTGCGCCGGGTTCTGCCACTCCGCGAGCGGGATGCGCTGCGGGAGATCGGCCGGCGTGCTGGCGAAGAACATCTGGCCGCGCGAGCGGGCGCGCCACCAGCCGGCATCGCGCTCGAGATGCAGCTCGCTGCCGATCTTCACGTCGTGGTCGGCCTTGTGCCACTTCAACTCGTAGGTGGTCGTGACGTGATCCTGATTCCAGTCCTCGGGATAATTCCAGTTCGGCCCGATGGTCAGCGCGGGGAAGATGAATTCCGGGAATGCCGCCGGGCCATCCTTGAGCGGCGCGTTGATGAACTGATAGTGGAACCAGTTCACCCGCACTTCCTGCAACAGGTTGTTGCGCATGACGCGCGCCCAGTTGCCGGTGACGAAGTTCGAGTGGTGGAAGCGCTCCGCGCCGCGCGTCGGGCTGGCTGTCGCCGAGAAGAAATGCGGGTTCTGCCAGTCGAAGTAGTTGCCGCGCAGGATCAGATGATCTTTCGGGGAGAACTGGTAGTCGCCGCGGCCGAGCACGTAATGCTGAAAGGTGTCGGCCGGCAGGGTAATCGTCTCGCCGCGATAGACAGAGGGTCCTATGACGATCGAGTTCGGCTCCCGCTGATATTCGTACGAGAAGAAGTAGTGCATCCGATCCTTGCTGATCGGTCCGCCGAGCGTAGCGCCGACCTGCTGGTTCGAATAGGGAAGCACTTTGCCGGTGTAGGCGTCGGCGGCATTCAGTTTGTCGCTGCGGAAGTAGCCGTAGGTGCTGCCGCTGTAGGCGTTGCTGCCCGCCTTCGAGACTGCCTGCACCTGCAGGCCGACCGAGCGGCCCATCGTGATGTCGAACATGTTGGTCACGATTTGGTACTCGGCAATCGCATCGCGGCTCACGCCGGGCTGCCCGAATCCGGTGACCGACGTCTCCTGCGTGATTTCCTGGCCGTCCAGGTTGACGCGGAACGCCGCCGTCCGGCTGCTGCCGTTCGGCGTCGACGTGTCGGTGATCTGGTTCGCCGTGATCCCTTTCACCATCGTCGAGAGCTGCAGCCAGTTGCGCCCGTTGATCGGCAGCTCCTCCATCTGTCGTCGGTCGACGTTGCCGGAGACCTGCGCCTGCCGTGTGTCGACCAGCGGAGAGGCAGCCGTGACGGTTACCGCTTCCTCGATCGTCGCCACTTTCATCGTGAAGGGAATCGTCGCGTTCTGGCCGACGAGCAGCTCGACCTCCGAGAACACCGAGGTTGCGAATCCGGCCAGCTCCGCCTGAAGCTTGTACTTGCCGGCCTGCAGGCCGACGAGCCGGTACTCACCGCGCGTGTTGCTGACGTCGCTGAACTGGCGGCCAAGCGCGAGATCGGTCGCGGTGATCGTCGCGCCGGGCAGGACCGCTTTCGATTCGTCGGTCACCGTGCCGACGATCGTGGCTTCGACCTGGGCGAATGCGGGTGCGGCAGTAGCCGCGAGGAGGATGAGCGCAGCGAACCAGCGCCTGCGAGCGGACTCCATGATCCCTCCTTCAATGCCGTGTCGTGTGCCGGAGAACTGGATCAGCGGCGCGGTCGTGCGCGGCGGCCGCGAATGGCAACCAGACCGATGGCGGCCGCGACCGCGAGCCCGAGGCCCTCGATCCGCGCCCGTGCGGAAGACGAGCGGGCGCCGGTGGCCCGGCGCAGGATGTCGTCGTATTTCGCGTTGGCCTGCTCGACGCGCGGCCGCAACAGATACTTCTGCCGCTCCCATTGCGGCGCCAGCACGCCGACCGTCTCCCACGCTTCGAGATCGCCCATCGGGTCGACCGGCGCCGTGAGCAGGTCCTGCAGAATCTGGTGCTCCGTGCGAACGAGGTCCGCGACGGCGGCCGTCTTCCAGAACGGTTGCTCGTCGACGACGACGTAGATCGGCGCCGAGTGCGCGACCGCCCCGAGCGTCTGCACCTGGCCCTGCGCGGGTACCTGGCGCGCGCCGGTGGCGCGCACGGCAATCCACATGCTGTGGTCGGCCGTCAGTTCCTTGCGCAGCGTGATCCGATCGCCGCCGGTGGCATGCGCGGTGTCGACGACGTCGCCGTGGACGATCAGATCGAGCGCGCCGGGCGCGTCGATGTCCGGGTTCAGCTGCATCGACGCGGCGACCTGCAGCCGTGCGCCGCGGGCGACATGAATCTCGTCGCCCATGGTCTTGCCGTTGATCGTGAAATCGAGGAGCGGACCGTTGGTGACGAAGACATGCCCGGCGCGGAACGACGCGTACCACGCGTCGGCGTCGAACGGCCCATCGAGTTTGACGTAGTAGCGCTCGACGCCCGGCAGCGACGGCCCGAAGTACGGATAGTCCGACCCGGCCGCCGGACTGATCTTGAAACCAAGATTCAGATACGGATACCAGTTGTCGACGCCGAGCCGGCCGCCTTGCAGCACTTCGATGAAATCAACGAGGTTGAAGGGCGCGTCGAGCGACAGGCCGCGGCGGCCGTTGAAGATCTGCGCCATGTGCGCGTAGCCGGACACGCCGCCCTGGCTGTGCGACTGCTCGAAGACTTTGTGATAGGAAAAGAAGTCCGACGAGGGCAGATGAATCGGGTGCTGCAGATTGTGATGAATCGTGTGACCGCGCTCGGTCGTCCGCGGATCCTCCTGCCCCGACGCGATCAGATGGCCGTCGCGCCAGTAACGTCCGGCCTTCCCCCACGCCGGCTGACGGAAATGGGTGGTGACAATGTTGCCCATCTCGAGCAGGTTGCCCACGTGGACGTCTTCGCCGGCGACCATGCCCCACACGGCCGGGTCTTGCACCTGATCGCGCATGAGGTGCAGGTGCGTGTCGCCGGAGTACCAGCCGCGTGACGGCTGGTTGATGTACCGCTGCAAGGCGACGGTGAGGCGGCTCGTGTCGCCGGCTTTGACTTCGACGGTTTGCTTGACGGTTCGGTACTCCGGTCCCCTGGTGACGACGAGCTCGTACGACCCGGCGGGCACCTGCGCCTCGTAGCGCCCAATCGCATAGAACGCCTGACGATTCGCCGACGGCCACAGCAGGCGCGGCGCCACCCAGATCAGCCGCGTCTCGTCGGCGTATCGGTGGACGAGCAGTGCCTGATCCGACGGCAGCGGCGCGCGGCCGGTCGTGTCGTAGAGTCCAATCCGGGCGGGTACGAGGTCGCGGGTGTCTGCATCCAGCAGCTCGAGTTGCAGCCGCCCGGCCGCGGCGGCCGGTTTCGTCGTGCCACTGCGAGCGATGGCGAGGTCGCACAAGGCGATCCCGCCGCGCGCGCCGACGGCGAGATCGGTTTTGAGAAGGCCGAGCCCGGCAAACCGGGCACGGTCGAGCCTGACGGTCGCCGTCCGCAGCGCCGCGCCGCGTTCCGGCGCAACTTCCTTCGACACGCCGTAGCCGTCGCCGCCGTTGCGATCCCATCCGACCGTGAACGGCTGCGTCCGATCGGGCGCGTAGGTCACGGTGACGTCGACGTCTTCGTCGATGTCGAAGGCGTACTTATCGTCGACGTCGAACACAAACAGATCGCCAAAGATGCATGAGCGACCATCGATGGTCATCATGTCGTCCGGCGCCTTGCTGCCGTTCAGACCGAGTTCCGATCGATTCGCGCCGAGCGTTCGCGTGATGTGATCGCGTGTCCACTGGAGCTCGACGACGCGTCGAGCTTCGGTGCCGTGTGCGCGCAGCGTGATCGTGGCCGCGGCGCACAGGAGAGCAGCTGCGAGTGGCCGAAGGGCTGACGGGCCGACGCGGGCGACGAAAAATTTCACGTTGCCCCCTCGCTGAAGACGAAATTTGAAAGTCGCGCCCTTGTAACAGAGGCGGCGGGTGGTGTCAACACGAGATCACACGACGTTGCGCGCTTTGATCGTCGCGATCGAAGTTGGTGCTAGGATGCGCCAGGTTCGTGGACGCCATGTCGACGTTATTCTTTCGAACGCTCTCGCAAGGCGTGCAGGCCTTCGTGCCGATCGCGTTCGCGCTGTCTTGGTGGTCGCGTGCGGGCGACGCACGGCGTCGATCGCTTGTCGGGCGAGGCGCATGGCTGGCGGCGGTGATCACCGTCCCCGGCAGCTGGTGGTTTCAACAGAGCGCGACGCGCGCGCTCGACGAAGCGGCGCTCGCGAGCGCTGCGCTTGCGGCGACGCTGGCGTGTCTGGTCGCGCTGCATGCGCGCGATCGATCGCCGACGCGAGCGGACGTCGAGCCATCGCGTGCCGCCGCCTTCGCGATGGTCGCAGCGACGACCGTGGTCGTGGTGCGGCAGACCATCGAGATCGGAGCAGTGTTCGAAGCGGCGGCGTTCGAGTTGCGATCGCGCGACGCGACCGCGGTGATCGTCGCGGCCGGGGCGATTGCCGCCGCCCTCGCGTGGACGTGGCCGCGCATCAGCCGCGCGCTCTCGACCGAGACGGTCACGGTGGCGACGCGATGGTTCGTGATCGTGTTCGTCTGTCAGCTCGTCGTGTATACGGGCCACGAGCTGGCCGAAGCGCGGCTGCTGCCGGGGAGCGATGCGATCCACACCGCGACCGAAGCGTACGGCCCCGACGGCATCTACGGCGTGCATTTCAGCGATCTGCTCGTCCTCGTGCCGGTCGTGGCGATCGCAACGTCTCGCGCGCGCCGTTACCTCGAGGCGTTGAAGCGGCGGGCGCCCGGTCGCCTCGCTTCCGTCAGTCTCGTCGGGCTGTGCTCGGTGTTCATGGGCCTGCAGCACACCGATGCGCCGCCTCCGCGGCCGGCGCCGGCGGCGGCCGCCGCGGACATTGCCGGCGTTCTGTCGCGACCGCACATTCTGTTTCGTGAAACCGGCCCAGGTCCGGGTTTCGGGCGGCTGGCGGTCGCGCCGATCGACAACCCTGGCGCGCGCCTGATGACCGCGGCGTCGTGCCAACGCCTGTCGTTTGCCGCCGGTCGCGGTCTCTGTCTGCATGTCGATCGTGGGCTGCTCCATACCTATTCGGCGGTGCTGCTGAGCGATCAGCTCAACCCTGGTGCCACCATCACGCTGCAGGGACTGCCCAGCCGCACGCGCGTTGCGCCAGACGGGCGCGTCGGCGCGGCCACCGTGTTCGTGGTCGGCGACGGCTACGCCGCCGAGTTCTCGACGCGGACCACCATCATCGACATGTCGTCGGGCGACGAGATCGGCGAGCTCGAACATTTCACGACCTGGCGCAACGGCCAGCGGATCCGTGCCGCCGACTTCAACTTCTGGGGCGTGACCTTCGCGCGCGATGGGACGACGTTCTACGCGTCGCTGCGCACGGCGGGGGTGAAATACCTCGTTCGCGGCGAGCTGGCGCTGCGGAAACTCACCGTGCTGCGCGAGAACGTCGAGTGCCCGTCGCTGTCACCGGACAATCGTCTGCTCGCCTACAAGAAGCGCGTCGGACCGAGTCCGGACAGCTGGCGCATTCACGTCCTCGATCTGGCGTCGAACGTCGAGCGGATGCTCGACGGCGAAACGCGCTACGTCGACGATCAGGTCGAATGGCTCGACGCGACGCACCTGCTCTACGCGATTCCGCGCCGCACGACGTCGATTTCCGATGTCTGGGTGCTGCCGGTCGACGGAAGCGCCCCGGCGAAATTGTTTCTTCCCGAAGCCGAGTCGCCGATCGTGGTCCATTGAGTACGCGCGGTTCCATCGATTCAGGTCAGGAGGATGCGATGAAGATGCGGACGTTCCCGCTCGCGGCACTGAGCCTGGCCCTTGCGGTCGTCGCCGGTCGCGCGCAACCGCCTCAGGTGCAACCTTCAGCGCAGGAGGGACTCGATCGGATGGAAGTCGTCGGCTACGCGGATCGGCTCTCGGCGCAGCCCGGCGACACGATCGCCTTCATGGTCAGCAGCGCCGCGCCGCGTTATCGCGCCGATATCGTGCGCATCATCCACGGCGACATCAATCCGAAAGGACCGGGGATGAAAGAGACCGTCGTCGACACGCCGGTCAATCGTGAGTACGCCGGTGCGCGGCAGGCGCTCCCGCTCGGATCGCATATCAGCGTCGCCGACAACGCCGCCTTACGTCTCGCCGGCAGCATGACGTTGACCGCCTGGATCGCCTCGACCCGCCACGATCCGATGGCACCCGGTGGCCGCGCGCCTGATGGCGATCAGGGGATCGTCGCGAAGTGGTCGCCTGACGGCACCGGGTACGGCCTCGTTGTCGAGAACGATGGCAGGCTGGCGCTGTGGCTCGGCGGCAGCGAGGGACGGACCGAAAAAATTCGCGCGCAGACACCGCTGCGCGCCTGGGTGCCGTCGATCCCTGGCGCGGCGAACGCGCCGCGGCCTCAGCACGTGACGACCACGGCCTGGTATTTCGTCGCCGCGGCCTTCGATGCGGCAACCGGTCGCGTCACGCTCACGCAGGAGCCGCTGACCGACTTCGCCTTCGATCCAACACGTGCGACGCTCGAGCAGCCGGCGCGGATCAAAGCGGTGGCGACGAACACCGCGCCGTTGCTGATCGCCGCGCTCGGTGCGAACGGATCCACGATCGCCGGCCACTTCAACGGGAAGATCGAGAGCCCGCGCGTGTACGGCCGCGCACTGACGCGCGCCGAACTGGACGCGATCCGCCAGGGCCGCGGTCCTGCGGACGCGATTGCGGCGTGGGATTTCTCCGTCGACATCGCGACAAGCCGCATCGTCGAGACGTCGACGCGAAAGCTGAATGGCGTCGCCGTCAACATGCCGACACGCGCCGTCACCGGCCACAACTGGACCGGCGAGGAAATGGATTTCAAGCACGCGCGGAGTCAGTACGGCGCGATCTACTTTCACGACGACGATCTCGAGGATGCGAAATGGCAGCCGGACTTCGAGTTCAAGCTGCCGGCCGATTTCAAGAGCGGCGTCTACGCGGCGCGGCTGCGAACCGAGACGGCGGAGGATTACGTCCCATTCTTCGTCCGTCCGCGAAAGGGGACAGCGACGGCGAAGACCGCGGTTCTCGTGCCGACATTCAGTTATCTCGCGTACGGTGGGACGGGCAACCAGGGGTTCAACATCCTCAGCAACTACGCGCACCATACCGATGGCAGCGGCATCGGCTACTCGTCGCGTCTGAGGCCGATCACGAACATGCGGCCGAAGATCAACACGCGCAATCCGTGGCAGTTCATGGAGGACACCTA
>DATFXR010000041.1:0-15496 GCA_035315685.1 Vicinamibacterales bacterium
CTCGGCGAGGCGCTCGGCAAGGCCTTCGTCGAGGAAGCCTTCGGCCCCCAGGCCAAGGCCGACATGCTGAAGATGGTCCAGGACATCAAGGGCGCGATGCAGCAGGACATCGACGCGGCGCCGTGGATGAGCGGCGAGACGAAAAAAGCGGCGATGCTGAAGCTCAACGCCGTGATCGATCGCATCGGCTACCCGGACACGTGGCGCGACTACGCGAGCCTCGAGGTGTCGCGCGACGAGGCGATCGGCAACCGCGAGCGAGCACTGGCGTTCGACCGCCGGCGAACGCTGGCCAAGATCGGACAGCCGGTCGACCGCGGCGAATGGGGCATGACGCCGCCAACGGTGAACGCCTACTACAGTCCCGACCGCAACAACATCAACTTCCCCGCCGGCATTCTGCAGCCGCCCTTCTATCGCGCCGGCCGGGATCCAGCGGTGAACTACGGTGGCGCCGGCGCCGTCATAGGTCACGAGTTGACGCACGGTTTCGACGATCAGGGGCGCAAATACGACGGCCAGGGCAACCTCCGCGACTGGTGGACACCCGCTGACGGCAAGGCGTACGAAGAGCGCGTGAGCTGCGTGGCCGATCAGTACTCGGGTTTTTCCGTCGCAGGAGACACGAAGGTCAACGGCCGGCTGACGCTCGGGGAGAACACGGCTGACAATGGCGGCCTACGCCTCGCGTTGATGGCCTATCTCGCCGGTCCCGGTGCGAAGATGAAGGACAAGATCGACGGCTTCACCCCCGAACAGCGCGTGTTCCTCGGGTGGGCGCAGGTCTGGTGCGAGAACGCGACGCCCGAAGCCGAGCGGGTGAAGGCGGCGACCAATCCGCACTCGTCGAACAAGTACCGGGTCAACGGCCCGCTCTCGAACATGCCGGAGTTTGCGAAAGCCTTTTCGTGCAAGGCGAACGCGCCGATGGTCCGGCAGAGCGCGTGCCGGGTGTGGTGATCGCGCGGTCCCACACTCCACGCCGAAGGAGTGCTATGCATCGTCATCTCATCGCGTTCGTGTTCGTCACTCTTCCGCTGACGGCCGTGCTCGTCGAAGCACAACCAGGCGCGAAATCGGAATCCGGCCTCGACCTCTCGCTGCTCGATCGCAGCGTCGATCCCTGCACCGACTTCTACGCCTACACGTGCGGCGGCTGGACGAAGAACCAGCCGATCCCCGCCGACCGCTCGTCGTGGGGTGTCGCCGAACGGTTGCAGGAAGAGAACGAATCGCGCTTGCGGAAGATCCTCGACGACGCGTCGAAAGGAGGCGATGCCGAGACCAGAAAAGTCGGCGACTACTACGCGAGCTGCATGGACGAATCACGGATCGACGCGCGTGGCGCCTCCGCGCTGCAGCCGATGGTGGACAAGATCGCGGCGCTGTCGGCCGCCCGCGACCTTCCGCCGCTCGCCGCCGAGCTGCACACGATCGGCGTCGGCGCCTTCTTCAGCTTCGGCGCCGAGGCGGACTTCAAGGAGGCCAGCGTCGTGCGCGCGATCGCCGATCAGGGTGGCATCGGTCTTCCCGATCGTGACTACTACTTTCGCGACGACCCGAAGTCGGTGGAGCTGCGCAAGCAGTACCTCGACCACGTCGGCAAGATGATGGCGTTGCTGGGCACCACGGTCCGGCTGAAGCCGGACACCACCGCCGCGGCGACGAGCACTGCCACGACCAGCGCCGCCACGACGAGCGCGGCGACGACCGGCGCGGGCACGGCGGGGGACGCCGAGACGGTGATGAAGATCGAGACCGCGCTCGCGAAGGCCTCGCTCGACGTTGTCGCGCGGCGCGATCCGGCGGCGCTGTACCATCGCACGACCCCGGCCGGACTGCAGGCGCTGACACCCTCGTTCAACTGGACCCAGTACCTCGCCGGCGTCGGCGCACCGCCGATCGACACGCTCAACGTCACGGTTCCCGATTTCTTCAAGGCGTTCGATCAACTGATTGTCTCGACGCCGGTCGCCGACATCAGGACCTATCTGCGCTGGCAGCTGGTCCACGCTTCGGCGGTGACGCTGTCGAAGCCGTTCGTCGACGAGAATTTCCGCTTCTACGGCGCCACGCTCACCGGCGCGAAGGAGCTGCGCCCGCGGTGGAAGCGCTGTGTGCAGTACACCGACAGCGATCTCGGCGAAGCGCTCGGCAAGGCATTCGTGCGTGAAGCCTTTCCGGCGTCCGCGAAGGAAGACACGCTGAAGATGGTGCGCGAGCTCGAGTCGTCCATGGAGACCGACATCAAGGGGCTTTCGTGGATGACCGATGCGACGAAACAGCAGGCGCTCGTCAAGCTGCATGCCGTCGCCAACAAGATCGGCTACCCCGACCGGTGGCGCGACTACAGCGCGCTGCAGATCGTGCGCGGCGACGCGATCGGCAACTCGCAGCGCGCGAACCAGTTCGAATTCCACCGCCAGATGAACCGCATCGGCAAGCCGCTCGACAAGGGCGAGTGGGAGATGACGCCGCCGACGGTGAACGCCTACTACCACCCGCTGCAGAACAACATCAACTTTCCAGCCGGCATCCTCCAGCCGCCGTTCTACAGGGCAGGGGCCGACGCCGCCATCAACTACGGCGCGGCCGGGTCGGTGATCGGCCACGAGCTCACGCATGGGTTCGACGACGAGGGACGCCAGTTCGACGCGCAGGGCAACCTGAAAGACTGGTGGACTGCCGACGATGCCAAGGCCTTCGACGATCGCGCGCAGTGCACGGTCGATCAGTACTCCGCCTTCACCGCCGTCGACGACGTCAAGGTGAACGGGAAGCTGACGCTCGGCGAGAACGTTGCCGACAACGGCGGGCTGCGCATCGCGCTGATGGCCTATCTCACTTCGGTCGGATCCTCGGGCGGCAAGACGCTCGACGGCTTCACGCCCGAGCAGCGCTTCTTCATCAGCTACGGCCAGAGCTGGTGCACCAACTCGCGTCCGGAACGCGAACGGATGCTCGCGCAGACCAACCCGCATTCGCCGCCTCATTACCGCGTCAACGGCGTCGTCTCGAACGTCCCCGAGTTCGCGAAGGCGTTCTCGTGCAAGGCAAACGCACCGATGGTCCGCGCCACCGCGTGCCGTGTCTGGTGACGGGACTCGGAAACCGCGACGGCACGCCGTCATGGAACCACAGAGACTCAGAGACACAGAGAGCACGGGGACCGTGGCACGCGCCGCCGCTTCGCGGCGGACACGGCCGGCAACGCCGGCCGACGCGCGCCACGGTGGTGCATGCTCTTCTTCTCTGTGATCTCCGCGTCTCTGTGGTTATCCACGCAAAGCGTTTGAACGCCACCTTGACGCAGGTTCGCGACGCGATTGTCTCGTGCGAGAAGTGTCCGCGCCTGCGGGTGTATTGCGCCGAGGTCGCGCGCGTGAAGCGGCGCGCGTTCCGCGACGAGACCTACTGGGGCAAGCCGGTCCCCGGCTTCGGCGACCCGGAGGCGCGTCTCCTGCTGATTGGCCTCGCACCGGCCGCGCACGGCGCGAACCGGACCGGGCGGGTGTTTACCGGCGACGGCGCCGGCGGCTCGGGCGATTTCCTGATGGCCGCGCTCCACCGCGCCGGCTTCGCGAACATTCCGACGGCGCAGCATCCGAACGACGGCTTGACGCTGACCGGCGCGTACATCGCCGCTGCCGTCCGCTGCGCACCCCCCGACAACAAGCCAACACCAGCAGAGATCGCCAACTGCCTGCCGCACCTGGATGCCGAAATCACGGCGCTCTCCGATCTACGCGTCATCGTCGCGCTCGGCCGGATTGGCTTCGACGCATATCTCCAGTACCTCAAACGTCGCGGCGTCGTCGTGCGTCCGAAACCGGCGTTCGGACATGCCTCGGTGCATCCGCTACCGAACGGCAAAACGTTGATCGGCTGTTACCACCCGAGCCGCCAGAACACCAACACCGGCAAGCTGACACCGCGAATGATCGATGAGGTGTTTGTTCGCGCGAGCGACAGTCTGCGTTACACGTAATTGTTTTGACCGTCCCCTGGTGGGCGCCTAAACTCATCCGGCCCATGAAAACAAAACTGTTCGGACTTTGCGCGCTCTTTCTCTGTCTGCTCGCGCGTCCGCACGCGCAGGTCGGCGGGACTGCACAGATCTTCTTCGTGGACGTTGGCACAGGCGCATCGACGCTGATCGTCTCGCCAACCGGCAAGACCCTGCTCGTCGACGGCGGTCCTCCCGGCAGCGGCGCAAAGATCTCGAGCCTTCTGAGCACCCTCGGCATCAGCACGATCGACTACACCGTCGTCACGCACTATCACATCGATCACATGGGCGGGATGATCGAGGCGATGAACGCCGGCAGGGTCGCCGGCATCGCGTTCGACAACGGCGACGATCCGGCCGTGCAGCCGCCAGGCACATCGACCTCGCCGACCAGCACGCGCGGCACCTACTTGAGATACGTCGCCGCGACCGGCCATGCCGGCATCACTCGCCAGACAGCGATCCCGGGCACGGTGGTCGATCTTGGCGGCGGGATGCGCGCGACGTTCGTCGCGGCCGGCGGACATTTCCTCAGCGGCGGCCAGGTGGCGATCACGAACGCCGACCTGAACTCCGAGAGCATCAGCACCCTCATCGAGTACAACGATTTCGACTACCTCGTCTCCGGCGATCTTACGGGCGGGGGCAGCACCTCGACCGCGAAGACGCCTGACGTCGAAACCTACGTGGCGCAGATGGTCGGCGATGTCGACGTCGTGCAGCTCGATCATCACGGCAGCCTCACGGCCAACAATCAGACGTTCCTTCGCACGCTGAAAGCGGAAGTCGCGTTCGCGCAAACCGGCCAGGACAACACCTTCGGTCACCCGAACCGCGAGACCGCGAACAAGTTCCTGAATACACCCGACACTGCGGGTGCGACGTTCCCGGGCACCGGCGTGCCCCCGGCCGGCGTCGGGCCCGTCTTCTATCAGAACGAGGCCAGCCCCGTCGGCGACGACCGGGTCACGCAGCAGGGCTACACGGGCGCAGCGGCCGGTCAAGCCGGCCAGGGGACGGTGCGGCTCGCGACCGATGGCAGCACGACGTACTCGCTCAGCAGCTTCGACGATGGCGGCGCGCGGCTGAACCCGAGCGTTCACACCTACACCGTAGACGGCGCGTCGCCGGGGCTCACGGCCGATTTCAAACCGACCGTCGTCGTGGACGAATCGCCGATTCTCCCGATCGCAAACGAAAACGTCGTCGTGAGCGCCGCGGTCAACGACCGCGAATCGCCGATTTCCAGCGTCACGCTCGCCTACAGCCTGAACGGTTCGCCGCAGGCGCCGGTGACGATGACGCTCGCCTCAGGTATCTATCAGGCGACGATTCCGGGGCAGCTGGACGGCACCCGGATCGATTTCACCGTCACGGGTGTCGCAGACACCCAGGCAACCACCTTCAGCGGCGGCTATTTTTCCGGCGTGACGCCGATCGCGTCGCTGCGCGCCCTTAACGCGCTCGGCGAGCCGCTCTACAGCGGGTATGCGGCACGCATTCAGGCGACGGTCACCGCCAGCGGCTATAGTCCCGGCACCAACGACGACTACGCGCAGGACTCGAGCGGCGCAATCAACGTCTACCGATCGACCGACACCGTCACGCCGTTCACGTCGACGAAGCCCGGCGACGTGATCGAAGCGCGGGGCCGGATCGGCTTCAACGGCGGCCGCGCGCGTCTCGATCTCACCGAGTCGGTCGAGAAGACGACGACACCGTTCGGCATCACACGGTTGTCGACGGCCACGGCCCCGACGCCGCTGGCGACAACGTTCGCCGCGCTCGGCGCCAGCCCCGAGGCGCTCGAAGGTCAGCTCGTCTCGATCGCCAACGTCGCACTCGTGAGCGGCACGTTTCCGTCGACACCGCAATCGTTCGATGCCTTCGTGACGGTCACCGACGGCACCTCGAACTTCACCCTCAAGATCGATCACGACACGGACATCGACGGCTTTACACCGCCGGCGACCTTCGACGTCGTCGGCATCGTGCAGCAGGACGACTTCGTGCGGCCGTTCGACGCGGGCTACAACGTGGCGCCGCGCAGCGCCGTCGATCTGGGGGCAACCGCACCGCCTCCCCCGCCGCTCCTGACGATCGCCGAGGCGCGCGTCGATGCCGTCACCAACGCAGACGGCAACCCGCCGCGCGACACGATTCCGGATCTGCTCGGCCACGTCGTCACGGTCCGCGGGACGGTCACCTCGATCGATCTTCGCGGCGGCACCGGCATCGAGTACTACATCCAGGATCCGACCGGAGGCATCGATCTCTTCAGCACGTCGCTGAGCCTGGCGTTCGCAATTGGCGACAACGTCGAAGCGACCGGCACGATCACGCAGTTCAACGGCCTGACCGAGGTGACGGTCACGAGCGTGACCTTCCTCACCGCCGGGTCTGCGCCGGCGCCGCAGGTCATCACGCTGTCGCAACTCGCCGACGGCGTCGGCGAAGCACTGGAAGGACGGCTGATTCGCGTCGACAACGTCACCGTGACCGCCGGCAGCTTCGGCGCGACCGGCACGTCGAGCAACGTCACGATCGCCGATGCCACGGGCACCAGCATCATGCGCGTGGACAGCGACACCGACATCGACGGCACGCCAACCGTCACCGGGACGTTCTCGCTGATCGGGCTGGCGAGTCAGTTCGACACCACGGCGCCGTTCGACAGCGGCTACCAGATCATCCCGCGCAGTCTCGCCGACATCATCCCGTCCGGGCCGTCCTGTCCAGCGATCTCGATCGGCGGCGCGCTGCCCGGGGGCGTCGTCGGATCACCGTACACGCAGGCGTTGACCGCCAGCGGGGGAACAGCGCCGTACACGTTCAGCATCTTCACTGGATCGCTGCCGGCCGGCCTTACGCTGAGCGGCGACGGCATCGTCTCGGGCACGCCGACGCTGGCGGGCACCTCCACCTTCACCGTGCGCGCGACCGCAGCCGACGGCTGCACCGGATCGGCGCCGTTCACCGTCAGCGTCACCGGTGTGCTGACCGTGAGCGCAGCGTCGATCGACTTCGGATCGGTCACGACCGGCTCGATCGGCGTTGCGACGCTTACGATCACCAACGCGAGCGCCGACACGGTCACGCTCAATACCCCGTTCTCGATCACCGGTACGGACGCGCCGCAGTTCACCGTCGCCGCACCGGCGGCGACGACCCTCGCGGCCGGCACTTCGACGACGGCTTCGGTGACGTTCCTGCCGACGACCACGGGGGCGAAGAGCGCGACGCTGACCATCACCAGCACGGGCGGCGGCCTCGCGGCGATCGCGCTCGCCGGTAACGGCGCCGCGCTCAGCGGCGGCGGCGGCGTCGTCATCAGCGAGATCAGGTTCCGCGGACCCCTGGGCGGAAATGACGAGTTCGTCGAGATCTACAACAACAGCGATAGCGCAGTGAGCATCGCCGGCTGGAAGGTGATGGGATCGAGCAACACGGCGCCGACGGGTACTCGAGCGACCGTGCCTGCCAACGTCACGCTCGCGGGGCGCACCCACTATCTGTTCGTCAACACCACCGCTGCGACCGGGTACTCGGGCGCGGTGCCGGGCAACCTCGGGTACACCACCGGCTTCGGCGACAACGGCGGCGTCGCGCTGACCGATGCGGCCAACAACATCGTCGACCAGGTCGGCATCGCCACCACCGCCACGGCGTACCGCGAAGGCAACCCGATACCGACGCAGCTGACGACGAACGTCGATCGCGGCTACGAGCGGAAGCCGGGAGGCCTCTCGCTCACGCTGCAGGACACCGGCGACAACAGCGCCGACTTTCAGCTCACGACGCCGAGCAATCCGCAGGACATCGTGATCACCGCGTCGCCCGCGAGCCTCGACTTCGGATCGCTCGTGGCGCCGGGCACCGTCTCGATGGCGGTGACGGTCAGAAGTCTGCTGCTCGGCACCGTCACGCTCGACACCCCCGGCATCAGCGGCCTCGACACGGGTGACTTCGCCGCCGGAGCACCGAGCACGACGACGCTCGCCTCCGGCGCGACGGCGACCATTCCGGTGACGTTCCAGCCGGCGACGACCGGGCACAAGTCAGCGATGCTGACGGTCACCAGCTCGTCTGCCGGCACGATTGCCGTGCCCCTGACCGGGAATGCCATCACCGGCATCACGGTCACGCCGCCGTCGTTCGACTTCGGCACCGTCGCGCCCGGCTCGACGACGCCGACGACGCTGACGATCGCGAACACCGACGCGGTGAACAGCGTGACGCTCACACCGCCGTTCGCGATCACCGGCCCCGACAGCAGCTCGTTCAGCGTTGGCGCACCAGGGACGTCGCTTCTGGGCGGCTCCGACGCCACGCCGCTCGTGGTGTCGTTCCAGCCGACAACGCCGGGTCCGAAGAACGCGACGCTGGCGGTCACGAGCGTCAACGGCGGCTCGCGATCGGTTCCGCTGACCGGGTCGGCGGCGTGCCAGGCAATCTCGGTCAACGGCGCGCCGCCGGCCGGCCTGGTCGGTGTCGCCTATACGACGACGTTCACGGCAACCGGTGGCGTGAGCCCGTATACATTCACGGTCGCGAGCGGGACGATTCCATCCGGACTGCTGCTCGGCGCCAACGGCACGCTTGCCGGAAGTCCGATCGCGGCCGGCAGCTTCACGTTCACGGTGCAGGCTGCAGGCGCGAACGGCTGCACCGGCAGCGGAACGTTCACGGTACCGGTCACGGTGCCAGTCGTCACGCTGACTGCTGCACCTGCGTCGATTGCGTTCGGATCGATCCTCGCGCCGTTGACTGCGACGCAGATCGTCACGCTCACCAACAACACCGCGGACGCGATCACGTTGACGACACCACTGACGATCACCGGCCCGGGCGCGGCGCAGTTCTCGGTGGGCGCGCCGCAATCGACGACTCTTCCCGCGTCCTCGTCCACGACCGTCGCGGTTACGTTCGCGCCGACGAGCCCTGGCATCAAAACGGCCTCCCTGAACGCTGTCAGCACCGCCGGCGGATCGGCGTCGGTCGTGCTGTCCGGCAGCGGCGCATCGCCCGTGGTGATCAGCGAGTTCCGGTTCCGTGGACCGGTCGGCGGCAACGACGAGTTCATCGAAATCCTCAACAACACGGCCGGGGCCGTGAACATCAGCGGGTACACGGTCCACGGATCGAACAATGCCGGTACGAACAGTACGCGGGCCACGGCTCCGCCCAACGTCACGCTGCCGCCGCACGCGCACTATCTCTTCGTGAACACCGGCGCCGCCGGCTACTCGGGCGCCGTCCCCGGCAACACTGCCTACACCACCGGCATCACCGACGACGGCGGCGTGGCGCTCGTCGACACGAACAACGTGATCCTCGATCAGATCGGCCTCAGCGCCGGGTCGGCGTACAAGGAAGGCGCTGTGCTCGCATCCCTCGGCACCACCAATGCCGACAGGAGTTACGCGCGCAAGCCTGCCGCCGACGGCGCGGTCCAGGACACCGACGACAACGCGGCCGACTTCACGGTCTCGTCGCCGAGCGATCCGCAGGATCTCGTGTTCACGGCGCTGCCGGCGAGCGTCGCGTTCGATCCGACGGCGGCCGGCGACACGCGATCGAGCTCGGTCACCATCCGGAACATGCTGCTGGCTCCGGTCACGCTGACGAATGCTGCACTCGCCGGCGCCGACGCCGCCTCGTTCGAAGCCGGCACGCCGGCATCGCTGCAGGTCCCGGCGGGCGCGGCCACCACCCTGCCGGTCTCGTTCCACCCGGCGACGGTTGCGGTCTTTCTGGCGCAATTGAACATCACGTCCGATCGCGGCGCGCTCACGATCGGGTTGTCGGGGGCCGGCACGCCAGGGATCGTCGTGTCGCCCGCGACCATCGACTTCGGATCGATCGAACCTGGGCTGACCGCGTCGGCAATGCTGACGATCACCAATGCGGACGCCGCCGCGGTGACGCTCACGCCGCCGTTCGGCATCACCGGCAGCGACGCATCCGCCTTCGCAACCGGCGCGCCAGTCACCGCGACGCTCGCACCCGGCGCCGATACGACTGCGACGGTGTCGTTCAACGCCAGGACGCTTGGCAGCAGAACCGCGACGCTCACCGTGACGAGCACGAACGGCGGCACGCGAGCCGTGACCCTCGCCGGTGTGGTCGCATGTCCGGTCGTCACCGTAGCGGCGACGCTGCCGGCAGCCGAGTACGGCGTCGCCTACTCGCGGACGATCACGGCGTCGGGAGGCACCGGACCGTATACGTTCGCGCTGAGCGGCGGCACGCTGCCACAAGGCATCGCGCTCGACACCATGGGCGCCGTGTCAGGCACGCCGGCTGCGCTCGGCTCCTTTCCGGTGACCGTGCAGGTAACCGCCGCGAGCGGCTGCAGCGGCACGGCGAGCGTTGCCCTGACGGTGAACGATACGACGCCGCCGACGCTCACGCTACCCGGCCACGTCGCCGCGACCGCGACGACGCCGGCCGGCGCGGTCGTCCCGTTTACGGCTACCGCGACCGATCTCGTCGACGGCACGGACGCGGTCGCGTGCACGCCGGTGTCCGGCGCGACCTTTCCGATCGGCGCAACGACCGTCACGTGCTCGGCAGCCGATGCGCATGCCAACTCCGCCACCGGATCGTTCACCGTCACCGTGACGACCGACACCGTACCTGGACGTATGACCGGCGACGCGAAGATCGCGTCGGGCGGCAACGACTATCTGTTTGCGTTCGCCGTGCAGAAGCAGCCAAGCGGTGCCGATGCCGGCACGCTGAGCTACCGCGCGCAGGCGGAGGCTGGTCGCGATCGCATCGTCGATCATTTCGAGTCGACAGCGATCACCAACGTGGATTTCTTCAACGTTCCCGGCGTCTCGCCTGGCCGCTGTCCGCCGTCAGGCGTCGACACCGTGTCGTTCACCGGGCTGGGCCGCTGGAACGATCGTCCGGGCTACACGTTCGACGCGGTGGCGACGGACGCCGGCGAACCGGGCTCCGGCCGCGACCGGTTCACGCTCAGGGTTCGGGACTCGGGCGGACAGGTTGTCGCAGCAATCGATGGGATGATCACGACCGGCAATATCCAGTCGCTGCGAATCAACTAGGACTTCGTTCGGTTCCACCGCGCCCGTGCGGCCTTGCGGGCGATGGCGCGGCGCCGCGCGGCGCTCAAGCTCATGGCGCGGGCGCGCCCACCCTTGAGGCCGCCAAGGCGGCCGAGCGCAGCCGCGTGCGGATTCTTTTCCGGGACACCGGTGTCCGCGGCAGAGTCACGCGCAGCACTTACACTTTTCGTCAGACCATTTGCAGGCTTCATCGCGTCGTCCCTGCGTGTAGTTGCTTTATGCCGATGTCGCGGCGATCGAGCGACACCCAAGGGCCGCCGTGATGCATGAACGATGCTCACGCATCGCTCGTCAGCACTGCTGCGCGTCAAACGACCCACGCGTCAGGTCGTGACCGCCGCGTTCGGATGAGGCAGACGCCAGTGTTCTGCAGTTGCACGGGGCGACGGTGAACGTCGAGTCCGGTCACCGCGTACGTCTTACGCGCTCTGTCTTCAGTGTTGACAGCTAGGAAATGACGCGGGCCAGCGTCGCACGGTCGATGTTCCCGCCGCTCATCACGCACACGACCCGCTCTCCAGCGAGCTGGTCGCGCAGCTTCATCGCGGCCATCAGGGGCGCCGCGCCGGCGCCCTCCGCGAGGTTGTGCGTCGTGCGCAGCGCCAGCCGGACACCGCCGGCGAGCTCGTCTTCGGTGAGCGTCACGATATCGTCGAGCTCACGCTGAAGGATGCCGAATGGCAGATCGAAGGTCACGCGCGTCGCCATGCCTTCGGCGAACGTATCGGCGCTCTCGCCGACGATGCGCGTATGGTCGCGCCACGAGCGCGCGAACGCGTCGGCGCGGGCCGCCTGCACGCCGATGATCCGAGCGGGGCTGCCGAGCCCGGTCCGCACGATGCCGCAGCCGCTCGCGCCGCTGCCGGCGCCGATGGGCACGACGATCACATCGACCTGCGGCTGCTCGTCGAATATTTCCAGCGCGTAGGTCCCCACTCCCGCTATCAGCAGCGGCTCGTTGGCGGAGTGAACGTATCGCAGACCTCGCTCGTGCTCCAGCTGCTCCACGCGTTCGCGCGCTTCGTCGAAGTCGCGGCCGAACTCGATCAGCTCGGCCCCGTATGCGCGCATCGCCGCGTTCTTCTCCGGGTTATTGCCGAGCGGCACGACGATGGTGCAGGGCACGCCTTCGCGCTGGCAGGCGAGCGCGATCGACTGACCATGATTGCCGGTCGTCGCCGTGATCACGCCGCGCCGTTGGTCGGCGCCAAGGCTCGCGATCAGGTTGACGCCGCCGCGCACCTTGAACGCGCCGGTGGGATTGTGGTTTTCGTGTTTGACCGCGATGTCGAGCCCGGTCTCGAGCGAGAGCAGCGGATGCCGCATCAACGGCGACGGCCGGACGACGCGGGAGACTCGCTCCCTTGCGGCGTAGATGTCTTTGAGCGTTGGTGGATTCATCGACGGTTACCGGTGGTTGGCAGCACTGCCGGGACTGGGGACTGGCGGCTGGGGACTGGGTCCGGCTAAAGCCGGACACTACATACCTGTCGCCCAGTCCTGCTGCCAGTCCGCTAGTTCACCAGTTTCCAGCTTCCAGTCCCCAGCTTCCAGCCCCAGCCCCTAGCCCCCCAGCCCGCGCACGAGCGGCACGATGATATCCGGTCTGTCCGTGATCAACGCGTCGGCGCCCCACGCCAGCAGCCGCCGGGCGTCGTCTTCGCTGTCCACGGTCCACACCTGGACGGCCAGCCCGGCACGATGCGCCGCGCCGATGAAGCGCGGCGACACCACGCGCGTGCGGCCCGCCCACTCGGGCACCTGGTAACCACCGTAGCCGGCGTGCAGCACCGGCCAATCGACCCACGAGCGGTAGAGCGCCCATCGCACTTCCTCGCGCGCGGCGCTGGTCGCGATCGCCGGTTCGATCGCGCGGGCAGTTCGCAGCGCTCGCCGTCCGAAGGCTCCGAGACACACTCGATCAATCGCACCCGCGCGCCGCACGGCGTCCACGGCTGCGACGGCCAGCTCCGGGCGGTTCACTTTCATCTCGACGATGACGCGGACAGCACGATAGCGCTCGAGGACGTCGCTCAACCGAGGCACGCCGGCATCCACCAGCTCGCGCGCGGCACGGCCCGCGACCGGCCCGCGCAGCCTCGTCGTCCGGTCGAGCGTGCGGTCGTGGTGCACGACCACGACACCGTCACGCGAGAGATGGACGTCGAGCTCCAGGCCGTCGGCGCCGAGCGCCAGGCCGTTGTCGAACGCGTCGATCGTGTTCTCCGGCGCGAGGGCGCTGCCACCTCGATGCGCGAAGACGAGCGGCCGCGAGGCGGCAAAAAACCGATGGCGCACGCGAGCGGAGTCTAGCTGATAGAATCGCCGGATGGCGGCCATAGAGACCCTGGGCGATCTGCGGCGATCGGGCTATCGATCGCGGCCCGTGAAACAGGAAATCCGCGACAACCTGATTTGCAAGCTTCGCGCGGGCGAACGGCTGTTTCCCGGCATCATCGGCTACGACGAGACGGTGATTCCGCAGCTGGTCAACGCCGTACTCTCGCGTCACAATTTCATCCTGCTCGGCCTGCGCGGACAGGCGAAGAGCCGCATCCTTCGCGGCCTGGCCGACCTGCTCGACGAGCGCGTGCCGGTGGTCCCCGGCTGCGAGATCCACGACGACCCGACCGCGCCGCTCTGCGCCGCGTGCCGCGCGCGCGTCGCGGAGGAAGCCGACCAGCTGCCGATCGCGTGGCTGACGCGCGACGAGCGGTACGTCGAGAAGCTCGCCACGCCCGACGTCACGATCGCCGACATGGTCGGCGACATCGATCCGATCAAGGCCGCGCAGGCAGGGCTCAACCTGTCCGACGAGCTGACCATGCATTACGGCCTGCTGCCGCGTGCGAACCGCGGCATCTTCGCCGTGAACGAGCTGCCGGACCTCGCCGGAAAGATTCAGGTCGGCCTGTTCAACATCCTGCAGGAAGGCGACGTTCAGATAAAAGGCTATCCGATCCGCCTGAGGCTCGACGTGATGCTCGTGTTCACCGCGAATCCCGAGGACTACACCGCGCGCGGCAAGATCATCACGCCACTCAAGGACAGGATCGGATCCGAGATCCGCACGCACTATCCATCGACGCGCCACAACGCGATGGCGATCACCCGGCAGGAAGCGTGGACCGAGCGCCACGGCGCGCTGCGGACCGAGATTCCCGCCTACGTGCGGGAGGTGGTCGAGGAAATCGCGTTCCAGGCGCGCGCCGATCGCAAGGTCGACAAGCGATCCGGCGTCAGCCAGCGCCTGCCGATCTCGACGCTCGAGCTGGTCGTCTCCAACGCCGAACGCCGCGCGCTCGCCAACGGCGAGACGCTCGTCGTGCCGCGCGTCACCGACGTGTATGCGGCGCTGCCGTCGATCACCGGCAAGTTCGAGCTCGAATACGAAGGCGAGCTGCGCGGCGCCGAGCAGATCGCGCGCGATCTGATCCGGTCGGCGGTCGGCTCCGTGTTCACCGGGGTGTTCGACGGCGTCGATACGCGGAAGGTCGTCGAGTGGTTCGATCTCGGTGGGTCGCTGCCGCTCGGCGACAACACTTCGGCCGACGACGTGATCGTGCAGAGCCGCACGGTGCAGGGATTGCGCGAGCTCGCCGAACGCGCCGGCCTGGCGCCGGGCGCCCCGGCGCCGCTCGTCGCGTCGGCGATCGACTTCGTCCTCGAGGGCCTCTACGCGCAGAAGAAAATCAGCCGCACCGACGAGCGCGGCTATTCGAGCGCCGAAACCGCGCCGCGGCGCAGCAACCGGCGTGACGAGGTGACGATCGACGACGACATCAGGCTGCCGAATACGAAGAAGAAGTATTACAACTAGGGGCTGGAAGCTGGGGGCTGGAAGCTGGGTCCCGTCACTGCCATGAAATACCGATACACCAAATTCACCGGCGACGAGCTCGACGATCTCGATCTCGAGGATCTGGTCGCAAAGCTCTCCGATCTCCTGCTGGCAAGCGGCTTCGGCAACCCGCACGGCATGGACGAGGACGAGCGGACGTTGCAGGCGCTGCACGACGCGATTCTCGACGCGCTCTTCAACGGCGGCGTGCTGCCCGAGGAAACGATCGAACGGCTGCTGGGCGATCCGGCGGACGGCGATCAGGAGGACGCGCGCTCGAAGCTCGAAGAGCTGATCCAGCAGATCATCGAGCGCATGGCGGAGCAGGGCTACATCACGACGCCGCCGGATCTGGACGCGGAGCGGCAGCGGCGTCAGGGGCGGACCGGCGGCCGCGGCCCCGATCAGCCGCCGGTGACCTTCGAGGTCACCGACAAGACGCTCGACTTCCTCGGCTACCGCGCGCTGCGCGACCTGCTCGGCTCGCTCGGCAAGAGCAGCTACGGCCGTCACGACACGCGTGAGCAGGCGACCGGCGTCGAAACCACCGGC
>DATFXR010000042.1:0-3672 GCA_035315685.1 Vicinamibacterales bacterium
CCGTCGCGATCAGCCCGGACCGCGACGAGCTGCGCGGCAGGGCCGGCTGGTATCTGGCCTCGGTCGTCGCGGTGCCGCAGCGGTAGCAGATGAGCGCCTTGTCGGCGATCTCGGCGCCGCATTTACGACACTGCATGGACCGACGGTCGCTGCGATCGCTGGACGACGGGCCGCACCAGCGCCATGATAATCAACGCGACGCCGAAGGTGCAGACGATCGTCGCGCCGGTCGGCAGATCGAGCCGCAGCGACGCGTAGACGCCAATCGCCGACACGAGCGTGCCCATCGTCCACCCGATCGCGAGGCGACGTCCGACCGACTCCGCGTAGAGCATCGCCGCCACCGACGGCACGATCAGGTAGCAGAACACCAGCAGCACGCCCGCAATCGCCACCGACGAGGTGACGACGAATCCGAACGAGGCGTAGAACAGAAAATCCCACAGGCGCACGTTGAGATTCGGGTGCTCGACACCGTGATGGTGCGTGTCGTGATGATGGCTCAGCGAGATGGCGAGGAACTGCTTCCGGAAGATGTAATGGAACAGCCCGATGGCGCCGTAGAGCGCCGCGGTCTTCAGGACCTCGGCCCATGACACGGCGAGGATGTTGCCGACCAGCATGTCCTTCAGGTGCTCGCTTTCCGACGTCGCCTTGCTCATCGCAAGGATCGAGGCGGCTGACGCGACGGCATAACAGATGCCGATGATTGCCTCCTGCGGGATGCGGGCGCGGCGCACGCGGATCGTCGCGAACACCAGGGCGCCGAGGAAGGTGAACGCCAGGCTGACCCAGTAGACAATCGGCGCGTGCGGATCGCCGCCGGAGATCGGCAGCAGGATCGCGATCGTCGCGCCGAGCGCGGCAATCTGCGCCAGCGACAGATCGACGAAGATCACGCCGCGCTCGACGACATGGACTCCCAGGTAGGCATGGATGCCGGTCAGAATCAGGCTGGCCACGAACGGCGGCAGCAGGAATGCGAGCATCGCCGAGTCGAGCATTACTTTGCTCCGGATTTCTTGATCGCGTCGATCAACAGATTGACGTCGTAGTCGAACAGCTTGAAGTAGTCGGTCACGTCCTTGACGCCGCCGACCGACGGCGGCATCACGAGTATCTGCGCACCGGTCTCGCGCCCGATCGCGTTCGGCGTCTTCAGATCGAAATACGGCTCGACCATCACAATCTTCACGTTCTGCCGCTTCATCTCGTTGATCAGATCGAGCGTGTGCTGCGGCGACGGGGGAATCCCCGGCCGCGGCTCGACGTAGCCCATGATGTCGAGACCGAAGCGCTCCGCGAAGTTCGGGAACGAGCGGTGATAGGTCGCGACCTTCAGTCCCTTGTAGGGCGCCATCTGGGCGAGCCACTTCTTCTCGGCGGTGTCGAGCCGCGACGTGAAGTCGGCGAGCCGCTGCTCGAAAGCGGCTCGATCGTTCGGACGCAGCTGCGAGAACTTGTCGGCGATTTCCTTGGCGATGAGCTTCCCGTTTTCCGGATCGAGCCAGTAGTGCGGATTGCCGAGCGGGTGGACATCGCCCATCGCCCTGGTGATCTGGCCGGTCGGGATCTCCAGAATCCTCACCCCCAACGACGCGTCCAGGTAGCCATCCGCGCCCACCTGGATTTTCCCATTGCGGCTCTGCTGAATCAGCGGCGGCAGCCAGCCGATCTCGAGCTCGCGGCCGACCACGACCAGCACGTCGGCTTTCTGCAGCTTCAGGATGAAGCTCGGTTTGGCCTCGACAAAGTGCGGATCCTGGTAGCCGCGCGCGATCGCTTCGACGGTGATCCGGTCGCCGCCGACCTCGCGCGCGATCGATGCCAGATCCTCGGTCGCCGTCACGACGTTCAGTTGTCCCTGCGCTCGCGCCGGAACGGCCGCGAGCAACGCGATCAAAACGATTACTGCATTTCTCATAACAGCTAGCCCCTGGCCCCTGACCCTAAATCCCCAGTCCCCAGTCCCCAGTCCCCAGTCCCCAGTCCCCTCTCGATCTCAGAACGGATGCGCCCCATGCGCGCCGATCGAGAACTGAAACTGGAACAGCAGTTCGTGTGCCGTGTCACCGAGCGCGTAGTTGATCAGCCGGTACTCGCCGCGCACCTGGCTGAACTCACTCGGCCAGTAGGTCAACGTCAGTGCGCCGCCCGTGTCGATCTGCGATGCGTCCGTGGCGCGCCCCGACCGATCGAAGCGAAGGCCGGTAAACCAGCGGCGCGCGAATTGATAGTCGCCCGATACGTAGTACCCGAAGGCCGGCTGCAGCCCGTTCAACTGGTCGCGGCGGCTCCAGATCCACTCGCCGCGTCCGATGAACGAGTGGTAGATGGCGCGCTGCAGCGGCCGCCAGCGCAGCGTCGCGTCGATGCCGTAGAGGTTGGTCGTCAACGTGTTCGTGTCGCCCGGCGTCGGCTGCACGCCGTTGTGCCCGTGCGCGTAGGAGAACCCCAGGTCGATATTCGTCGACTCGCTGATGTCCTGATAGCCGCGCAGGTGTCCGACGTAGCTCAGTTGGTCGCGCTGGCTGGCGCTGAAGACGTCTGCGGAATCACCGCGGAACACCTGGCCGGTCGCCTCCAGGAACACCCACGGGTTCGGGATGAGGCGCGCCACCGAGATTCCGGCGTCGTTGATGCCGTCCTCGCCGCCGACCAGGTTCTGCGTCACGAGCGGCCGATCGGCCCAGGGCAGCACGTGATTGTGCAGCGTGTTCACCTTGCCGAACGCCGATCGCATCTTGCCGACCTTCGTCAGCAGTCCGCCCGGCAGCGACGTCAGCGTCACGAAGCCTTCCTCGAGGTTCACGCCCTCTTCGCCGAACGAGAGGAAGAAATCGGCGCGCGCGTACGGATCGACCACGGCCTGGAACGCCGCCTCCGACTCGTGCATCTCCATCGACGGTGACGGGTTCACCGTATTGTGACCCGCGGCGCCCAGGAAATCGCCGATCACCGCCATGTCCGGGTTGAACACCTTCGAACTGGCAGCGGCGCCGCCGTAGATCGGCAGCGCGCCCGTCGGACCGCCCGCGCCCTCGGCCCCCGGTGGAATCTGCGCCGTCGGCTGCTGCGCGGGTGGCGTGGCCGCTGGCGGCGCGGCGGGCGGTGCTCCGGCCGGCGGCTGCGCTGCCGGCGCGCCTTCGGCCGCGGCAAGCTTCGTCTCGAGGGCGGTGAGCCGGTCGCCGTACTGCTGCTTGAGTGCCTCGAAGTCGCGGCGCAACTGATCGATCTCCTGCCGAAGTGCCTGAGGAGTGTCCTGTGCGTACGCGGTCGCCGGGCCGAGCAGCATGCCGGCCGCAGTCGCGGCGCACACGAATCGCATGACGCGCATCGTGTTCTTCCTCCCGCTTCCCGTTGACGTCAACGGGCGAGCCCGAATGCAGCGCGTCCGCGCCCGCGGGATCGCGGACGTCGTCCCTGCTGCACATGAATCGGGAAACGCTTACAGCGCGGGAGGTGGCGAGCGGCCGCTGGAACCAGACGCGAGCAGCGCTCCTTCGGCGTCCTGCTCGAACGTCGTCGCGAAGCCGGCCGCGGTCAGTCGAGACGCGCCAGGCACCGGCAGCGGGTGCGGATCGGAGCCAAGCTGACTCGACGCGCACGACATGCAGTGCTGCGGCGTCTTCAGATGGCAGATGAGATCGTGGTGTTCGAACGGCGAGCTGA
>DATFXR010000043.1:0-4887 GCA_035315685.1 Vicinamibacterales bacterium
ATCTATCTCGCGCGCCTGCTGAAGCCGCTCGGCGTCAAGGTGACGCGCATCGCGATGGGCGTGCCGGTCGGCAGCGACCTCGAATATGCCGACGAAGTGACGATGCACAAGGCGATGGAAGGGCGACGCGAGGTCTGATTCCACGTGATGCTTCCGCACTCCTACCAGGTGCCGGCGGCGCTGCTGCTCGTCGTCGGCGGCGCCCTCTCGTGCTTCGCCGGCTACCGACTCTTCAAGATCGTGCTGGGCATCTACGGCTTCATCCTCGGCGCGATGCTCGCGAGCTCGATGATGGCGGCGAGCAACACCGTTGGAATGGTGGTCGCCGCGCTGGTCGGCGGACTGGCTGGCGCGCTGGCGCTGATGTTCGCCTATTTCGTCGGCATCGCGCTGGTCGGCGCCGGCCTTGGCGCGCTCGTCGCGCACGTGACGTGGAGCTACGTCGGCGGCGGCAGCGATCCGCCGCCGATCGCCGTGATCCTGCTCTCGCTCGCGGGTTCGATCGGCGCGATGATCCTGCAGCGCTACGTGATCATCGTCGCAACGGCCTTCGGCGGCGCATGGACGATGATCGTCGGTGGCCTGGCGGCGACCGGCGAGCGCGCGGCACGCGCGACGTCGGCGGACGTCTGGATTCTGTACCCGATGACGCCCGCCCCGGGTAAGGCGTGGGTCCCGATCGCGTGGGTCGGCCTCGGGTTGATCGGCACGGTCGTGCAGCTTGGCGTGACTGGCAGAAAGAAATAAGTCGCGCGCACGCTTCAACCGTAGTGTCCGCCTTCAGCCGGACCGGGATTGACGATGGTGTCCGGCTTCAGCCGGACCGTGGAGGATTTGATGGCGACGTTCGAACGGCACGTTGACGTGGACTGGCAGGGATCGGTGATGGACGGCAAGGGCGAAGCGAAGGCCGGTTCGGGCGCGTTCTCGCTGCCGGTGACGTTTCCGGCGCGCATCGGCGAGCCGGGCGGCAAGACGAGCCCCGAGGAGTTGATGGCCGCCGCGCATGCGGCGTGCTACGCGATGGCGCTGAACGCGACGATCGGCCGCACCGAAGGCGTATCGGTCGACCGTACCGTTGTCCGGGCGACGATCGCTGCCGACAAAGGGGACGCCGGAATCAAGATTCAGTCGTCGAAGCTCGAGGTGACGGCGTACGGGCTCAAAGGGGCTGATGCCGCGAAGTTCACCGAGATCGCGACGCTCGCGGAGAGCCGCTGTCCCGTGTCGAATGCGTACCGAGGCGCCCTGCAGATCTCGGTGGACGCGAAAGTGGCGTGAGGGTCGGGGCTGGGGCCAGCTGTCGTCGTAGCGCGAAGGCTTCAGCCGAGCGTCGGCTCGACGAACCCTGGCTTCCAGTCCCCAGTCCCTAGTCCCCAGTCCCGAGGCCACTGTGTTCCCGCGAGAGCATGGCGCCTACGGTCAGCTGCTGTTCCCGCTGCTGACCGCGCTCGCCGTTGGACGACGGACGCCTTCGGCACTGCTGCTGGCTGGCGCCGCCGTGCTCGCGTTCATCGCGCACGAACCGTTGCTCGTGCTCCTCGGCCAGCGCGGTCCGCGGGCCGCACGTGACCGGCGCTCGCGCGCGATCGTCTGGTTCACCCTGCCTGCACTCGGCGCAGCAGCGCTCGCGGCGGCGGCGATCGTCGAAATGCGCGCCGGCGTGTCCATCACAGGCGCGCTGCTGGTTCCCGTCGCGCTCGCAGCCGTGCTCGCAATCGTGATCGTATCGCGCCGTGAGCACACGATCGCCGGTGAGATCCTCGCGTCACTGACGTTTGCATCGCTGGCGTTTCCTGTCGCGCGCGCGGCCGGCGCCGCGCAGATCGTCGCGGTCACGTGTGCAGCCGTCTTCGCGGCGGTCTTCGTGGCGGCAACAGCGTGCGTGCACGCAGTGATCGCACGCACGCGGCGTCCACCGGCAGTCGGCGCGCGCGTTGCCGGCGCGCTCGTCGCACTCGGATCGGTGGCGGCGCTCTGGATTCTCGGCCAGCGGGAACTCGTGTCCACCCTTTCGTTCGCGGCTGCCGTGCCTGCCTGCGTCGTTTCGCTCGTCGCCGCGCTCGGCGTGCGATCGGCGAAGCGGCTGCGAGTGATTGGCTGGAGCCTCATCGTGACGACGCTGATGGCCGCAGCCCTTCTGATGGTGGCATTCGGGTAGGAAAGCCACGAGCCGCGGACGAGGCCCTGTATCTCGCACGGCCTTTCTCTGCCGTACTGTTCAAGTCGTCGTGGCGGCGCTGCTGATGGGTCAACTTTTCCGGCCTGACACCCGTCAAATCTCGAGATGGATGCCCTCTTCCGCGACCTGCGTCATGCCCTCAGGAACCTTGCGCGCACGCCGGGGTTCGCGCTCGTCACCATCCTCACGCTCGCGCTCGGCATCGGCGCCAACACGGCGATCTTTTCCGTCGTCAACGCGGTGATCCTGCGGCCGCTCGGATATCCACACTCTGAGCAACTCGTCTACATCTCCAGCCAGTTCCCCGCTCTCGGCTTCGATCAATTCTGGGTGTCGCCGCCGGAGTTTCTGGAATTCCAGGAACGTAGCCATGCGTTCTCGGTCGTGGGAGCATTTACCACCGGGCAGGCCAACCTGACGGCGCCGGACCGCCCGCGACGCGTCAACGCCGGCCAGGCATCAGCCGATCTGTTCAAGGCGCTGGGCGTGAATGCACAGTTGGGTCGGACGTTCGACGCGGCGGAGACGCGCCCGAGCGGTCCGCCGGTCACGATTCTGTCGAACGAAATCTGGAAGTCGGCTTTCGGCGGCAATCCGAACGTGCTCGGCAGCGACGTGGAAATCAACGGCGTGCGGCGGGCCGTGATCGGCATCATGCCGCCGCTCTTCGACGTCGCCGACAATCGCATCGAAGTGTGGAATCCGCTCGTCGTCGATCCGGCCAACCGGACGCAGGGACGCAGCAGCCACTTTCTGTATCTGATCGGACGGCTCGCGCCCGGTGCGACGCTCGCGTCGGCGAAGGCCGAGCTCGACATCGTGCTCGCCGGCTGGCGGGCGTCGCTGCAGAACCCGGCGGACCCGACGCGTGGCGTGCATGCGCCCGACCCGAAGAACCATCGTCTTCGCCTCGATCCGTTGCAGATGCAGGTTGTCGGCAGCGCCCGCACGGCGGTGTTCGTGCTGCAGGGTGCGGTCGTGTTCGTCCTGCTGATCGCGTGTGCGAACCTCGCCAACCTGCTGCTCGCGCGAGCAGAGTCAAGACACAAGGAATTCGCGGTGCGGGCGGCGCTCGGCGCTGGGCGCGGAACGCTGCTGCGGCAATTCATGGTCGAGGGGTGCGTGCTGTCGTGTTTCGGCGCAGCTCTTGGCCTCGGCGTCGCCGTCATCGGCGTGCGCGCGCTGATTGTCACGTATCCCGACAGCCTGCCGCGCTCGGCCGAGGTGACGCTCGATCTCGGCGTCCTCGTGTTCACCCTCGTCATCGCCCTCGCGACCGGGGCCGTGTTCGGTCTCGCGCCGCTGCTGCACCTCAGCGCCGACGCGACGTCGCTCGCGCTGAAAGAGGGCGGCACGCGGTCGACGGCCGGCGCCGGCAGGAACCGCGTGCGCCGCGGTCTGGTCGCCGCGGAAGTCGCGCTTGCCGTGGCGCTCGTCATCGGCGCGGGACTGCTGTTGCGGACGGTGATGAACCTTGCCAACGTCGATTCCGGCTTCACCCGCGGTCAGCTCGTGACCTTCGGCACTACGCTGCCGAACGCGACCTACTCGAAGCCGGATCAGGTGAAGGGCTTCTACGGGCGGCTGCTCGATCAGTTGCGCGTGATGCCGGGCGTGCAGAGCGTCGCCGCGATGACCGGGTTGCCGCCGCTGCGCCAGGTGAACGCGAACGACACCGACATCGACGGCTACAAGGCCCCGCCGGAAGGACCGTTCTCGAACGTCGACTACTACAACACCGTCACGCTCGGCTATGTCGAGACGATGGGCATCCCGGTCGTCGAGGGACGGGCGTTTCAACCGACGGACGTCAACACGCCGGTCGTCCTCATCAACCAGACGCTGGCGCGGACGTTCTACAAGGAGCAGAGTCCGATCGGCCGCCGCGTGCGGCCGTCGGCGCCGCCGGGTGCGAACGTGCCGTGGTTCACGATCGTCGGCGTGCTGAAGGACGTGAAGCAGGGCGGCCTCGACAAGAAAACGGGCACCGAGCTGTACTTCAACTTCGAGCAGTTGCTGAGCAACGGGCCCGGCTTCGGCGCCGCCACGATGAACATCGTCATGCGGACGACGCAGCCGCCGGAGGCGCTGTCCGGCGCGATTCGCCAGACCGTTGCCGGACTCGATCAGTCGCTGCCGGTCGTCAAGCTGCGAAGCGTCGAGGACGTGTTCGCGGAATCCATCTCGCGGCCACGGCTGCTCGCGCAGTTGCTCGCCATCTTCGCCGGGCTCGCGCTGCTGCTCGCGGCCATCGGCAGCTACGGCGTCCTGGCGTACATGGTCACCGAGCGCCGGCGCGAGATCGGCATCCGCATGGCGCTCGGCGCCGATCGGTCGTCGGTGCTGCGCATGATCCTCGGCCAGGGTCTGCGCCTCACGCTGTTTGGCGTTCTCGCCGGGCTCACCGCGGCGTTCGCGCTCAATCGTCTGATCGCGTCGCTGCTGTTCGGCGTGAAGCCGACCGATCCGGCAACCATCGGCGGCGTCGTGACGCTGATGGTCGGCGTCGCGGTCGTGGCCTGCTACCTGCCCGCACGCGGCGCCACCCGGGTCGACCCGATGATCGTGTTGCGCGAGGAGTGATCGTCGCGATATTATTGAGGTTCGCTTCCGCGCGTCCTGCCTGCGTTCCTCAGTAGCTCAATGGCAGAGCATCCGGCTGTTAACCGGAGGGTTGCTGGTTCGAGTCCAGCCTGAGGAGCCAT
>DATFXR010000044.1:0-2179 GCA_035315685.1 Vicinamibacterales bacterium
AACATCCGTCTCCTGGCGCTCCTCACCGGCGGCGAAGGGCTCCACAACAATCACCACGGCTATCCGCGCAGTCCGAAATTCAGCTGGCGCGCCAGCGAGTTCGATCCGGCGTGGCCGGTGATCAAGCTGCTCGTCGCCCTCAGGCTTGCCAAGCCGTACAAGACCATCGAGGAAGTGGCCGCCTGAGAAATTGAGAATTAGGGAATTAAGAATTAAGAATTCGCACTTGCGTCCGCCTGATGCGGGACATCCGCCACGCGGCGATCTTGCGAGTCGTTCGAACAGATCTACGAATTCTTAATTCTTACTTCTTAATTCTTAATTGTGCGGCGTCGGTCCCGGGAATCGCCGACGCCGTCTCCTCCGCCTGCGGCGCCGCCTGAATTGTCCCGGCTGCTGATTCTCCGGTTCTTCTCCGGCAGTCTCAGCTGATGCTCCGCCGGATTCCGCGAGCACCTGCTTCCAATGCTCGGCGATGTCGGGCGAGCCGCCGTGGATTTCCAGCCAGGTGAGCACCTCGCGGAAGATGCCGCGGTGGGCGAGTGCGCGCTGCGCTCGCGGGCTCGCGCTCAGATCCTTCATCCGCCGCTGGAGGCCGACGATCTGTTGCAAACGCTCGACGTCGCGGCGCGCGAGCGGGAGATCGCCCAACCGCGGAATCGTCGGCCGGCGCGGCCGCGCCGGCGTCTCCGTGCCGCCCGACACGTGTCGGACGCCGGTCTGGCTCGTGCCGGGCACGTGTCTGGCGCCGTCCGACCCACGCGGCGGACGCAGCGAGATGCCGAGCGGGACGAGCAGCGTTCCCAGCAGGATGGCGTTGGTCAGCGTCTCCGGTGTCGACTCGAACCGCCGGCGATACGCGTCGAGCGCCGCGAGCGAGCGCCACAGCGGGTCGTTGGCGCCGTGATGGAGCTCCGACGAGATCGGCTCGAGCAGCCCGACGTCGACGAGGACCCGGAACGTCTTCTCCGCTGAACCGGCGCGCAGAATCTTGTAGTACTCCTCGAGCAGGCGCGGCAGCGAGCTCTTGGCGATCTCGTGGCGATGCGTGCGGATCGACGCGAGCAACCTCGGCTCGATCGTGAAGTCGAGCCGCGACGCGAGCGCGATCGCGCGCAGCATCCGCACCGGATCCTCGCGGAGCCGCACGTCCGGATCGCCAATCGAGCGGACGACGCGCGCGCGCAAGTCGTCGAGGCCGCCCACGTAGTCGATGATCGAGAAGGTCGCGATGTCGTAGAAGAGCGCGTTGACGGTGAAGTCGCGGCGGAACGCGTCCTCTTCTGGCGTCCCGAACGTGTTGTCGCGATGGATCAGGTGCTCGCCCTCCGGCGTCGTCGGATCGGGTGCAGGCACGCCGTCCTGCACGACCTCTTCGCCAGGCGCCACCTGCCGGCGGAAGGTGGCCACTTCGATCACCTTCTGCCCGAACTTCACGTGCGCGAGGCGGAAGCGGCGGCCGATGATCCAGCAGTTGCGGAAAAGCTTCTTGACCTGGTAAGGGTGAGCAGAGGTGCCGATGTCGAAGTCCTTCGGCTTCCGGCCGAGCAGCAGGTCACGGACAGAGCCGCCGACGAGATACGCGCTGTACTCGAACTGCCGCAGCCGATAGAGCACCTTCAGCGCATCGGGATCGACGTCCCGGCGCGAGAGCGGATGCTGCTCGCGCGGAATGATCCTCGGCTCGACCACGGCCGCATTGTACCAAAGAGTCACACAACGCTGGCTAAGCGATTGATGTCCAGTGACTTAAGCCGCAATTTGCCGTGTGCTAGGATGGGGCATGCGCTGCGTCGCGATGGCTCTGGCGTTGCTCGCCGGCGCCGCTCGCCCGTCACTCGCCGACGATCCGCTGTCCCGCGCGCGTCTCCTCTATAACCAGAAACAGTTCGAGGAGGCGGTGGCTGCGGCGGACGAGGCGCGTCTCACGGCCGCGCGCGCCGACGCAGCGGATCTGGTCGCCGCACGCGCATACCTGGAGCGTTACCGGGCGACGCTCGAGTCCAGCGATCTCACCAACGCCCGTGACCGGCTGCGTCGGATCGATCCGCAGCACTTCTCGCCGCGCGAGCGGATGGAGTATGTCGTGGGGCTCGGCGAGACGCTGTACTTCGACGGCGCGTTCGGCGCCGCCGCAACCGTATTCGACTCGGTGCTGCAGAGTCGCGACGCGACGTCG
>DATFXR010000045.1:0-6368 GCA_035315685.1 Vicinamibacterales bacterium
CGCCGGCGCCACGAACAGGGCAATCTGCGCGCTGCTGCCGACCGAGATCTCCACGGCCAGCGACATCTCGTCGCGCCGCGCCGCCGTCACCGCGGAGTAGTGCTCGGCGGCGTTGCCGATCAACGCGACGACGATCACGCCGACGAACAGCTCGGTGAACGCGAATCGCTCGAGGGCAGGCGCCATCGCGCCAACGAGGACCTCCGCCTGAATCGTGGTCAGCACGGTGCCGAGCGCGAGCAGGCCGACCGCCGCCGCGACCGATAAATGCGGAGTGCACGGTGCGCAGTCCTCGCCTGGCCGGAACAGATCGCGCTGCGTAGTCAGCGCGTAGATCAGGCTGCCGGCGTACGCGCCGATCAGCACCAGCGCCGTGCCCAGGCTCAGACGATCGATCGCGCTCGGGTGCGCCTGCAGCGTCCCGTAGATGGCGAGGTCGAACACGGCCGGCATCACCAGCGCGACGACCGCCAGAAACAACATCGCCGCCGCGTTGGTGGCGGCGGTGCGATGGAACTTCTGCGATTTGCGTCCGAGACCGCCGACGAAGAATGACAGGCCGAGCACGAGCAGCAGGTTGCCGATGATGCTGCCGCTGATCGACGCCTTGACGAGCGCGACGTGGCCGTTACGGAGCGCAACCAGCGCGATGATCAACTCGGCCGCATTGCCGAACGTTGCGTTCAGGAAGCCGCCCAACGCCGGTCCCGAGCGCGACGCCAGCTGCTCGGTGCCGTGGCCGATCAGGCCGGCGAGCGGCACCAGCGATGCCGCCGCCGTGATGAACACCCACGGGGATCCCGGCGCCGTCGCGTCGGCAATCCACGATGCCGGCGCCGCGAGCAGCAGGATGTTCAGAGGGGACGTGAAAATCGCGCGCAGCATGCCGCCGCGCTAGTCGCCGAACTTCTGCACGTCTTCTTCGTCCGCGCCTGGCAGGAGATCGAAAAATGCGTCCAGGCTGCGATCGAGCGAGCGCCGCAGTTGCGGGATCGTTCCGTCGAAGGTGTGAAGCGTGAGGCCGGCGCTGGACCCATCGGACAGCTTCAGCGTGCCTTCTTCGACGCCCTTCAGCGTGCCTTCAGGAATCAGCCGGACACCGTAGACGAGCGTGTAGCGGGCCATTGGTGGATCATACCGGTGTGTGGGACCGAGATGCCCGTGGGGTCGGTGGGGCGCAACCGATCGGTCCTTTCCCTACCCAGCCTATGGGCCATCGGTCCCACACTCCTCTCAGGTTCACAATCCCGTGATTCGACGCGCGCTTTCGATCGCCTGCTCGAGCGTGGTCACCTGATTGTCGAGCTGCTGCTCGTACACGATCTTCAGCACCTCGCCCACACGCGGTCCGGGTTTCATTCCGAGCTCGAGCATGTGACGGCCAAGGAGAATCGGCGCCGGTGGCTTGTGCTCGACGCCGAGCGCCCGCGCGCGTGCGAGGAACCAATCCATCGCCGTGCAGTCGAAGGTGCCGGGAAGACGGCCTTCGCAGTCGGACCTCGCGACCCGCGCCAGCAGTTCGAGATCGACCTTCTGCGCCAGGCGCCGGAACGCGCCGTCGCCGACCTCGTCGCGCGCCTTGAACCAGGCGCCCGGCTTCAGATGCTGCGCCGTGATGCCGAGCACCTGCTTGCGGACGTCGTATCCGTCAATCGTGTGGATGTTCAGCCGGTCGAGCAACGCCGTCGCGGGCGCCACGCCAAGCTCCTCGTGATTCATCGAACGGATCCGTCCGTCGATGAACGCGGTCGTCGACGGCTTGCCGACATCGTGGACGACGGCGCCGAGCATGACGGTGATCTGCCGCGGGCGCGGCAGATCGTCGATCCGCGTGCGCGCGCGATCGACCACCTGCAGCGTGTGCACCCAGACGTCGCCTTCCGGATGCCATTCAGGCTCCTGCGGACATCCGGCGAGCGCCTGCAGTTCGGGGAACAGCCTCGCCGTCACGCCGAGATCCATGGCCAGCGCGAGGCCGATCGACGGTCGGCGCGCCTGCAGCAGCAGCTTCTCGATCTCGCCCCACACCCGTTCGCACGGCAGGTCGTCGAGCGCAATCGTGCGGCACAACGACGCGGTCGTCCCGTCGAGCGTGAATTCGAACCGAGCTGCGAATTGCAAGGCGCGCAGGACCCGCAGGCTGTCGTCGGCAAACGTATCGGCGTCCACCATGCGGAGCCGGCGCCGCCCGAGATCGCCGCGGCCGTCGAACGGATCGAAGTACTCGCCGGTGAGCGGATCCCACGAGATCGCGTTGATGGTGAAGTCGCGCCGTCGTGCCGCCTCGGCGATCGACATGTCCGGATCGCCCGCGACCACGAACCCGCGATGGCCGCGGCCGGCCTTCGAATCGCGCCGCGGCAGCGACACGTCCACGTCGCCGACTTTGTAGACCTGGAAGCTTTCGCCGACGGCTTCGACGCGGCCGAACGTCTCGAGCAGCGCGCGAAGCCGTTCACCCGGCACGCCGAAGACTTCGAGGTCGACGTTGCTCTTTTCAGGCTCGGGCAGGTCGAGCAGACGGTCGCGGACCCAGCCGCCGACGACGAGCGCCCGGCCGCCAGCGGCGCGGATCGCGGCCGCGAGAGGGAACATCAGTTCTCGAGTGCCGGCCATCGTTTCCAGCTTAATGTAGCGAAGAGATTTCGACGCAGCGCGAAGGCTTTAGCCGACTGGGCGCCGGCGCGGTAAGCTGACGGTCGGCTGAAGCGTTCGCGCTGCATCGATCACGTATGGATCCTGTCATCCGTCTGCTCAGCGACCTCGTCGCGATCAACTCGGTGAACCCGACCCTCGTGCCCGGCGCGCCGGGCGAGCGCGACATCGCGGAGTGCGTTGCCGCTGCGTTGCGTCGCAGCGGCCTGGACGTGTCGGCCGAATCGGTGGCGGAAGGACGGCCGAACGTCGTCGGCGTGCTCGAAGGCAGACGCAAGGGTCGGGCGCTGATGTTCTGCGGCCACACCGACACGGTCGGCGTCGCCGGCATGACCGATCCCTTCACGCCGGTCGAGCGGGACGGACGTCTCTACGGGCGCGGCGCGCAGGACATGAAGGGCGGGGTCGCAGCGATGATCTCTGCGGCAGCGGCGATTGCGCACTCCGGGCTGGACGCCGGTCGTCTCATCGTTGCTGCCGTCGTAGACGAGGAGCACTCGAGCATCGGCGCCGACGCTCTGGTGAGAACGTGGACGGCCGATGCCGGCGTCGTGACCGAGCCGACCGACCTGGAGATCGCGGTCGGGCACAAGGGGTTCGCGTGGGTCGAGGTCGCGGTGGAAGGGCGCGCCGCGCACGGCAGCCGGCCAGCCGAAGGGCGCGATGCGATCCTGCGGCTCGGCCGCGTCCTGACGCGGCTCGAAACACTCGACCGCGAGCTTCAGGCTCGGCCGCCGCATGCGCTGGTCGGCACTGGCTCTCTGCACGCGTCCTTCGTGCATGGCGGCCGCGAGTTGAGCAGCTACCCGGACGAGGCGACCTTGCAGATGGAGCGGCGGACGCTACCCGGCGAACCGGAGTCAGCCGCCGTCGACGAAGTGCGCGCGATTCTCGCGGCACTGGCTCAGGAAGATCAGACGTTCGTCGCCAGAGCGACGCCGATGTTCAGCCGGCCGGCGTACGAGATTCCGACCGGTCATCACCTGCCGCACGTCATGGCCGCCGCGCTCGCGCGCACGGGCCGGACGCCGCGCCTCGCCGGGGCCAGTTTCTGGACGGATGCAGCCGTCCTCGGCCATGCCGGGATCCCGTCGATTCTGTTCGGACCCGGCGGCGCAGGGCTTCACTCGACCGAGGAGTACGTGACGATCGCGGACGTCGTCACATGCCGCGACGCACTCGTCGAACTGGCCCGTGCGTTTGTCGTCGGTGAATAAAGTCTGCCTGGGAGAGGATTTCTGGAGACGTTCCGCGCTCGGGTCGCGTGCCTTCAGATGTCGAAGGCACGGCGAACCCGGCGCGTTATGCTCGAACCATTAGGATCGTGTCCGTTTCCACTACGCGATTCGTCGGGCACTCATGAGCTGAGGCCGCGTCAGCCGGTGACGGCGGGCATCTCCCCGAAGCGTCACCGTCGGTGGCGTTTCATTCAGGTCCCACCCCGGAGTTTCGTGGCCACACGACACGCATCGGAGGAACATCCGATCCTGCTCGAATTGAAGCAGGGTGTCGTGACCGTGGAGGCCGCAGTACATCTGCCGCAGCCGGTCGATTACGCGACCGCCAAAACCGTCCAGATTCGCGCCAACCGCCGTTTCTCGCACCTCGTCCTGTGACGCGATCGAATGAGCGTGGCTGGTGACCATGTGCTCCTGCTCCTCCTGCCGAGCGACCCCACGTCTATGGACGCGCTGCGCGTCCGTGCGGTTCAGGTGAGGTTCAAGAGCCGTGCCGCGACCCGCGGGTCCGAGATAAGTGCTGAGCCATATGGGGGTTGCGCGCTGGATCACAGAAAAAGCCGCCTGAAAGGGTGTTGGGGTTAGTAACAGGGCCCTGTTCGGACGGCAGTCGATTGATGCAGCGTCGGATTCAAGGGAATTCATTTACCCAGAATCAACGAGGATCCCGCGGACGACGAACATGACGTTTGCCGGCCGCTCGCCGAGCCGGCGCATGAAGTAAGGGAACCATTGGCGTCCGAACGGGATGTACACGCGGACCCGATAGCCCGCCTTCATGAGCATCGCCTGAAGATCGCGACGGACGCCGTACAGCATCTGAAACTCGAAGCGATCCGCGGCCACGCCGTGATCGCGCGCCCACTGCCGCGCCACGTCGATCATCCGCGGATCGTGTGTCGCGATGGCCGCGTAGTGTCCGTCGGTGATCAGCTTCTTGGTCATCCGCGCGTATGCCGCGTCCACGTCGAGCTTCTTCTGATGCGCGGCGTTCCTCGGTTCCTTGTAGGCGCCCTTGACCAGCCGGATGCGCGCGCCGAGCGCATTCATGCGCGGCAGGTCGCGCTCTTCGGTCCGGTAGAGCGCCGACTGCAGCACGATGCCGATCTGGTGGTAGCCGTGGCTCCACAGCGTCTCGAAGATGTCGAGCGTCACCTCGGTGTAGGCGGAGCTCTCCATGTCGATGCGGACGAAGAAGCCTTCCGGCTCAGCGCGGCCGAGGATCTTTCTCAGGTTGTCGACGGCGCTGGCCTTGTCCACGTCGAGGCCGAGCTGGGTCAGCTTGAGAGAGATGTTTCGCTCGATGCCCGACGCGACGATCGCGTCGATGAGGGAGAGATAGGCCCGGGTGGCGGCATCGGCTTCGTCGAGGTTGGTCACGCTCTCGCCGAGCAGGTCCAGCGTGATCAGCATGCCACGCGCCTGGACGGCGCGGGCCGCCTCGATGGCTTCCGCCACGGTTTCACCGGCGATGAAGCGCCGCGCAAAGCTGGTCGGCTTGCGCATGCCGTAGCGCGATGCGAGTCTGTTGAGGGTTCGGCTTTGCGCGATGAGGTGGAAAAAAGTCTTCGCCGCCGCGTCGATCATCAGTGCGTCCGGCCGGTGGTCACGAGCAGATGTTCGATCGTGCGGCCGTAGTAGCGGAGCACCATGCGTTCGCGGACGCGGAACCGGCCGCGCTCAGCGACGACAATCCCGCGCGTCGTCAGCGGTTCGGCGGCTTCCTCCACCGCCTGGCGCCCGCTGGTGGCGCCGAGGTTGGCGTGCTTCGCGGCGAGCTCCTCGATCAGGCGATCGATCCTCGACTCGAGGTCGCGCCGCGCGATGTTGGGGCGCATCGCCGCGGCGAAGAGCGCCGTCGGCAGCACCTTGTAAAGCATGCCGATCCGGTTGCGCACCAGCCGGGCCAGCTCGAGGACATCGGTGCGCGAGTGCACGTCGCGATCGTTGACGCTGATCGGTGTGCCGAAAGTGGTGAACGAGCGCGACCGGTAGCCGACGGCGTAGCGCACCATCTCGGCGATCTCGTGGCGGAACGGCCGCTGCCGCTTCTTGACGCGCTGATGCGCGAGGATGTGATCCTCGAGCACGAGGTCGTAGGCAATCGCGACGGGGATGATCACCAGATCGGGACGGTTCGAATCGAGCACGGCGTTGAAGATCCCGGTCTTGGCCGACTTCAGCTCGCCGCTGTAGCTGCGGCCGCCTTCCGGATAGAAGAAGATGTCGTGCTTCTTGACGATCTCGGCGACGTAGGCCTTGAGCGTGACCAGATAGGCGGGATCCTTGCTGTTGCGGCGGATCGGGATCGCGCCCGTGACGTGGCGGTTGAGCAGGCCGAGCGGTCCGCCGTACAGATTGATGCCGGCGGTCATCAGCGGCGGACGGATGCCGTTGTCGTCGAGCACCAGCGGCTGCACCAGGTAGTCGATGTGGCTCTTGTGGTTCGACGCGTAGACGAGGCGGTGCGATCGG
>DATFXR010000046.1:0-7751 GCA_035315685.1 Vicinamibacterales bacterium
GTTCATGCTCGTCGGCGCGATGAATCCGTGTCCGTGCGGCTACGCCGGCGACGCGACGCGCGACTGCCGCTGCACGCCGATGCAGCTCGCGCGCTATCGCGAGCGGTTGTCCGGGCCGCTGCGTGATCGACTCGATCTCACGGTCGACGTTCCGGCGCTCCCGATCGACGCGCTCGGCGACACCAGCACCGCCGAGTCGTCCGCCTCCATCCGTGCGCGGGTCGTTGCCGCACGGGCGCGGCAGGCCGATCGCTATACGCAGCACAACATCAGCACGAACGCGGAACTGACGACGCCGCTCATGACGCGCTATTGCGCGGTCGATCAGCAGACGATGTCCGTGTTGAAAGCGGCCGTCAGGAAACTGTCGTTGAGCGCGCGCGGCTACGATCGCGTGCGCAAGGTCGCGCGGACGATTGCCGATCTCGCGAACGAGGATCACATCCGCGCCGAGCACGTGGCCGAGGCGCTTCAATTCCGAAGCGTAGGGTGAACCACAGAGATACGGAGACACGGAGAAGTGGCCGCGTGATCGCGGGGCAGCTGGAAAACGCAAAGGCCGCAAAGACCGCCAGGCCGGCGGCGGAGCTGTGTCCTGGCGATCAGGCTTGATCCCGACACGGCCGACGCGCGACGTTGAGCCGCGGTCAATCCTCTGTGTCTCCGTGTCTCCGTGGCTCAAGACGGCTATGGCGCGCTCAGGTGCGAAACCCTGCACCTCCATCCGTCGAATGGGGTATAACGCGGCCCGCGCGAGCCTCGCCCGCTTGACGACCACGGAGGATCCAATGAGAATTGCCGCCGCGTTTCCGGGCGATCTCGACCTTGCACGGCACGACCGATCTCGATGTCGCCAAGGCGATCGGCGCCGATGCGCCGTTTCCGGAGCGCCCCGGCGACACCATCGAGCTCGGTCACATCGGCTTTGCGACCAGGGCCGGCACACCCGTGAGGTTCGAGGTCGCGGGGACCGCGGTCAGCGCTGAATTCTCTGCGGGCGTGGCAGCGTCGCTCGGCGTGTTTCCCGATCACGACGCCGCGATCGGCGCCCTGAAACTCGGTGAAACGCCCGGCCTCGATCTCAGCGTTCCGGCGACGCCCGACACACGATTTGCGTTGCTGTCCAGCTCGTACACCGCGAGCGGGAGCGTGAACGGCAGGCATCCGATCGGCGCGGTCGGCTCGGTCGCCATCAGCGCATCCGGCGCCAGCGACGGCATGATCGCGGTCCTTCACGGCTTTCAGAAGACCGACGGCGCGCGGACGGTTCTCGAGCAGACGATTGCCAGCTGGGCACTGCCGCGCCAGGTCACGGCCGCGACGGATCTGCGCCCCGGCACCTGGCTCGTCGCGGACGTGGACGGCACCCTCGCGACGAACGTGGTCGCCGCGCTCGGCTACAACATGGATTTCGTCCGCACCGTGAGCGCCGGCACGCTGGCCGGCGACATCGGTCTGAAAGTGGACGCGGCCGTCAGCACGACCTTCGGGCTGGAAGTGAGCGGGCGCTACGTCGTCGTGGTTGGACGTGAGACGTCCGACGAGCGCGTGCGCGTGCAGATGTTCAAGCTCCCGCGCAACGGAATCAATTTCGGCGTGAACCTCACGGTCGGCGTCATCGGCGTCGAGACGGTCGCTCCAGACCGGGTCGACGACTTCATTGCCGCGGTCTTCGGGGTCCACGGCGCGCAGATCGTCTCGGCGTTGAAGCACCTCGAGGACTGGACCGACCCGACCAAGAGCGTCGGCGAAATCGTGGCCGGCCTCTCCAACGACAAGGCGCAGGAGCTCTTCAAGAATCTCACCGGCAAGGACTTCAGGCAGGAGTTCGACGCGGTCCGCGGCAAGATCCTGAACGCGATCCAGCAGTGGGAGAACCTCGGGCCGAAGGTTTCGGCGGAGCTGTGGAAGCTGATCGGCCGGCGACTGTCGGATCAGGAGATCCAGGTGCTGAACGACAGTCTCACACTGCTCACCGCCACCGACGATGGCGTGCTGCGGACGGCGTACGCGTCGCTGCTCCGTGACGCCGGGTTCACGACGTCGCCGCTTGCCCCGCTGTTGAACGCCGCCGCCGACCGGGGATTGCTCGCGCTGATCAACCGGCCCAACGTGGTCCGCTCGCTCGCCACGAACGTGAAGGGGGTTCTCGACGGCGGCGTGATCACGAAGCTGCAGCAGTACGTGGATCAGAAACTGCGGCTGGATCAGGTCATCGCCGTCGTCAACAGGGCGGATTTCGACACGCTCGACAGCTGGCTGGTCGGACGCCTCGGCGTATTCTTCGACAAGACGCTCCACTTCGAGGATCTGAACGACATCAAGAACGCGATCAACCTGGCGTTGACGGCGCGCAAGAAAATCTACGACCGGGTGAAGGACGCGCTGAACTCACGCTACGGCTTCGATCTCGCGGCGACCTGGGCACGCACCACCGCTGATACGGCGGTGCTCGACGTCGAGTTCGACACGACGCAAGAGGAGGGGAAGGACCTGCTGGCGGCGCTCCTCCAGCAATCCGACATCGGCAGAATCCTGAGGGCGAAAAGCGCCGCGGCGCGGATTCGCACCGGCGTCCTCACGCACGAACTGACGCGCAAGACGACCGTCAACATTTCGCTGCCGCATGTCGATCTGCAGAAACAGACGATCAACCAGGCGCTGTCGCGAATCGACGTCGATGCGTCGGGCCCCGGCGTGGTGGCGTATCAGGCGACCGGCCAGGACGTCGACACCTCGAAGAACCGCTTCCGCAGCACACTGTCGGTCGGCGTCGCCGCCGCGGTCGCTGCGACACCGGATCGCGCGGATGCGGTCGACATTCACTCGTTCGACAGCACATGGTCGTATGAGCTGCTGCAGTCGAACACGGCAATGCGCCGCGCCGACTTCGAAGCCACGACGCGGCCGTTCCTCGAGAAGTTCATGTTGAGTCAGTTCGCCGGTGCGACGAAGCTCGAGGACTGGTACCGGCTGTTCGACGACTCGATCGAGGGCAAGCTTCACAACGGCCCGAGCGTCTTCGGCGACGTCTGTCTTTCGTACGAACTGACCGTGCCGAGCGCGGCGCTCGCGGCGTGGTTCCGCCCCGTCGCGAAGAACGAGTTGAAGGCGTCCGCTCGCGCCATCGCCATCGGGATCCAGCGGGCGCTGAAAGAGGTGGTCTCGTTCTACTACCTGGCGGACACCAGGCGCGTCGCGAATCTCGGATCGAGCGCCGTGCTGCTCACCTGGGCGTCGATCCCGCCGGCCAATGCATTGACCGGCGGCGGCGTGATCTGGGACAACCGCGACAACAAGCAGGTGACGATGGTGACGAACCTCGCGGTCGTGCTTCTTGCCGCGCGCCTGCCCGCGCTGCAGCAGCGGCTCCACGACGCAGGGTTGGACAGCGCGATGCAGTTCTACGCGAACGATCAGGCTGGCTCCATCGTAGCGGGGGTGCTCCGCCCCGGCGCTGGCAGGCAGCTGCTCGACAACCTGCTGTCATTCGAACGGACCATCGTTCTGAGCGCCTCTGATGCGTTCGTCGAGGTGCAATCCTTCCTGCGGGCGGACAGCCCGGCCGACGCGCTCGATCGACTCGCCGACTTTGCGAGCGATATCACGCGCACGTTCAATTCGCACGCCGGCGAAACGGTGTTCGTCGGGTCGGCATTCCGGCCGCTGGCGCAGTCGGTGTTCGTCGAAGCGGCGCGGACGCTGGATCCGACGGTGGCCGCGCGTCCGTCGGCGATGCTCACCGTCAGCGTCCTGAATCCGACGCGAACCTTCGACATCGGCAGATTCCTGGACGGCGAGATTCCGCCGGCCGATCAGGTCGTCGTGGGTCAGCGGCTGGTCGCGATGTAGACGACTAGGGGCTGGGGGATGAGGGCTGGGGGCCAGCCGCAATCCAGCGCCACGGCGAGCCCCGAGCCCCGAGTCCCGTCCGGTCGTGTCCGGCTTTAGCCGGACCTACTACTGCTTCGATGACGGCGTGGCGACGGTGCGCCCGCCGGGATCGTTCGGGCGCAGTGGGTTGGTGAACGTCATGCCGGCGTTCGTGAGATCGCCGTCCACGTCGTCTCCCTGAGGCTTCGTGCCGGTCTGCACCCACGCGACGAGATCGTCGAAGGCCTTGGTCATCTCGGGCTGGCTGAACTGGCAGTGCGCACCGATGCGATAGATCCGCTGCGTGAGCCGGTTCTCGTTGCCGGCGGCCTTCACCGCGCGCTTCAGCGATTGCTCGAGGAAGATCGGCACGAACAGATCGCCGGTCCCGTGCATCGTCATCAGCGGCCGCTGAATCTTCCCGTCGAACGGCGCGACTTCTTCGTAGGGACTGTTCGCGCCCCGGTACTCCGGGTCTCCCATCTTGCGGCGCGCCTTCGCGTTCAGCGTGTCGGCGCTCATTCCCATGCCGTCGCCGATGGAGTACTTGATGTGTGCTGTGTCGACCGCGCGATTGCCGGGCGTCGCGCTGCCGAGGAGGGCGCCCTGGCTCGTGCTGGCGTTCGCGAGGAAGCGACCCGACAGGCCTTCCATTGCGAACGGACGTGGGCCGCCGCTGATCTGGATCTCGACACTGGCGAGTTGACGGCCCTTCTCGGTGTAGTCGGGTGGCTTGCCGAGGATCTCGGTCATCGTCGCGATGTCCCGCGGGATCGAGTCCGCGTGGAACTGAATGCCGGTGATCACCTCCGCCGCCGCGCTCGAGGCCGCGAAGAAGTCGAAGAGTTCCGATCCCGCCGGGCACATCGCCAGCCCGCCCGCGAACGTCGTCGGAAACTCCTGCATGCCGAGCAGCGTGATGTGGCCGCCCATCGACTCGCCGGTGAGATAGGTCCGCGTCGGCGCGCGGCCGCTGTTCGCCTGCCTGAACAGGTCCATCAGTGCCATCGTGTCGACCAGTCCCTGTCCTGGCACGTAGCCGTTGCAGCGATAGCTCGACGCCGCCCACGCGTAGCCTTCCTTGACGAGGTGCTCGCGGAACCGATGCGTGCCCACCCGCAGCATCGATCCGTTGGTTCCGGCATTCGACACGAATCCGTGCGCGAAGAGGACGAGATCGCCGTTCCAGCTCTCAGGAATTTCGATGCGGTACAAGCCGCCTTCGTTCTTGCCGAAGTGCGCCTTCGCGCCGGGCAGCGCCTCGAAGTTCGCCTCGCCGAACTGCCACTCCTGTGTGGGACACGGCACCGGCGTGACGCCGGGCTTGCCGACTTCCGCGCGAGGATGGCCAGCCGTGACGACGGCAACGGCGGCGGCGACGATCGCGAATGCGAGGGCCCGAATGCGCATCAAACGCCCCTCCGCTCGGCCGAACTCTTCGCGCTACGTTGAGCAGCCGCTATGGCTGAGCCAGATGCGCCGACCATCGGCGTGGTGGCCGCGATTACTAGATCCGATAAGACGGTTTTCGCCAGCAGAGTCAATGAAGATTCGCAGCCAAAACTCAACAAGACAGACGCCGAATAGTAGCCGAAAGCGGACGCGTGTGATAGAGTCACCGCGCTTCGGACGCGACACGGTTCGCGTTCGCCCATATCCCCCAATGCCCGGCCGCCGATATACCGTCGTAATCGCGGACCGTACGAGCGGTGTGATCCGCCAGCTCACGGTCAACCTTCGAATCGCCTCGGGAATCATCTTCACCGTCATCGCGCTTCCCATCCTGATCGGGCTCGGCGCGAAATGGAGCGCGCATGGCGAGATCGATCAGCTCAGATCGTCGAATTCCGTCCTGTTGATCGAGAACGGCAGCTACCGCGCCGCGACCGGGGAGCTGACCGGCCAGATTCAGTCGCTCGAAACCGTGATCAACGACCTCGGCGTCCGCAGCCACATCGAACCCGCCCAGGCGCGCGCGATGCAGAAGCTGCCCGCCGTCGTCAAGGCTCGCGCCGCCGGCGGAGCCAACGTGCCGGCGAACCCCGCGGTCACGGAGGTCGCGAGGGCTGCGTTCGCGACGCCGGAAGACACGTTTGGCGTCCTGCGCGAGCTGCTGCAGGGCCTCGAGTCACGGCTGCGGTCGGTGCGCAGCAACGTCGAGCGTCGCGAAGCGCTCGCCTCCTCCACGCCGTCGATTTGGCCGGCGCACGGCTGGCTGACCGGGACGTTCGGTGGACGCAGCGACCCGTTCAGCGGCGAGCCGGCGTTCCATCAGGGCCTCGATATCTCGACCGAGAAAGGTCAGCCGGTGTTCGCGACGGCTGACGGCACGGTGGAAACCGCGTCGTACACCGGGGACTACGGCAACCTCGTTGTCATCAAACACGGCTTCGGCCTCGTTACACGCTACGGCCACCTGAGCCGCTACAACGTGAAGCCGGGCGCCACGGTGAAGCGCGGCGACGTGATCGGCTATGTGGGCGCTACCGGACGCGCCACCGGCGCACACGTGCACTACGAGATCCTGGCGAATGGTCAACTGATCAACCCGCTGCAGCTCCTCACGCAGCCGGCTCACTGAACCTCGCAAGGCGGGAAGGCGGAAAGGCGGGAAGGAAGGGCCGAAGGTTGGAAGGCTGAAAGGCTAAGGCGGAAGGCCGAAAGGCCGAAGGGCGTTCAGCCCTGCCCTTCCGACCTTCAGCCGTTCCCTTCCGACCTTCAGCCTTTCGTTCCGACCTTCAGCCTGTCCTTCCGCCTTAGGACCTTCGGCCCTTTCGTTCCCGCCTTTCCGCCTTTCCGCCTTGTTCAGGCCTTTTTCAGGATCGTGCGTTACAATCGTTGGATATCCCTGTCGTTACGCCGCTGATGCTGGACACCCTTCTCGCCAAAGTCGTCGGAACCCAGAACGAACGTGAACTGAAACGTTTGCGCCCGATCGTCACCCGGGTGAACGCGCTGGAGTCGTCCGTACAGTCGCTCAGCGACGAACAGCTGCGGCGCAAGACGACGGAGTTCCGGGAGCGGTTCGCGAAGGGCGAAACGCTCGACGACCTGTTGCCGGAAGCGTTTGCCGTCGTGCGCGAGACCGGCCGCCGCGTTCTCAACATGCGGCACTTCGACGTGCAGCTCATCGGCGGCGCCGTCCTACACAAGGGCAAGATCGCGGAGATGAAAACCGGCGAGGGCAAGACGCTCGTCGCGACACTGCCCGCCTACCTGAACGCGCTCGAAGGCAAGGGCGTCCACGTCGTCACCGTGAACGACTACCTCGCCCGCCGCGACTCGGAGTGGATGGGCAAGATCTACCGCTTCCTTGGCATGTCGGTCGGCGTGATCCAGCACGATCTCAACGACGCCGAGCGCCAGGTTGCCTATGCCGCCGACATCACCTACGGCACGAACAACGAATTCGGCTTCGACTACCTCCGCGACAACATGAAGTTCGAGCTGACGTACTACGTCCAGCGCGGGCATCATTTCGCCATCGTGGACGAAGTCGACAGCATCCTCATCGACGAGGCGCGGACCCCGCTGATCATTTCGGGGCCTGCCGAGGAATCGACCGACCTCTACTACGAGGTCGATCGCATCATCCCCCGCCTGAAAGCGGGCGCGGTCGTGCGCGGCGACACGAAGGCCGAAGAGCGCGAGGCGCTCGAGGCCACCGGCGATTACATCAAGGACGAGAAGCACAAGACGGTGACGCTCACCGAGAGCGGCATGGCCAAGTCGGAGCAGATGCTGGCGCATCGGCTCTCGCCGGGCGGACTCTACCACCCGGACAACATGCCGGTGCTCCACCACATCAATCAGGCGCTGCGCGCGCACGTGCTGTTCCACCGCGACGTCGACTACATGGTGAAGGACGGCGAGGTGGT
>DATFXR010000047.1:0-2967 GCA_035315685.1 Vicinamibacterales bacterium
GGTCTCCGAATCGACACCCGACACGCTCCACGTGGTCGAGACGAGCAGCTTCCAGCTGGAGCAGATCGACACGTTCCGCCCGTGGATCAGCGTGATGCTGAACTTCTCGCCCGATCATCTCGATCGTCATCCGACGGTGGAGGCGTACGCGGCGGCCAAGGCGCGCATCTTCGAGAACCAGCAGCCGACCGATTTCGCAGTGATCAACGCGGACGATCCGGCGGTCCTCGCGCTCGCCCGGCGCGGACGCGGACAGCAGCGGTGCTTCGCGCGCAGCGGCGCGATTCTCGACGGCACGGTCCTCGACGCCGGCTGGATCGTGGCGCGGCGTCACGGCGCGGCTGCGCGGCTGGTGCCGCTCAGCGCGATTCATCTGCTCGGCCCGCACCTGATCAACGACGTGATGGCCGCCGCGACGGTCGGCACGATCGCCGGCGTGCCGTCCGACGCGATGACACGCGCCGTCGACACGTTTCGCGGTCTCGAGCACGCCATGGAGCTCGTGGCCGACATCCAGGGCGTGCGGTTCGTCAACGACTCAAAGGCGACCAATGTGGAGTCGGCGCTGCGGTCGATCGAGAGCTTCGATCGCGATCTCGTGCCGATCGTCGGCGGCCGATTCAAAGGCGGCGATCTGCGCCTGCTGCGCCAGCCGCTCGAGGCGAGGGCGAAGGCAGTGGTCGCGATTGGCGAAGCGCGGCCGCTCGTCCGCGAGGCGCTGGCCGGCGTGCTGCCCGTGCACGAAGCGGACACGTTCGAGGGCGCGATCGCACAGGCGTTCGAGCTGGCCAAGCCGTCAGGAGTGGTGCTGCTCGCGCCCGCCTGCGCGAGCTTCGACATGTTCCGCGATTACGCGGAGCGGGGAAGGAAATTCAAGGAGTTCGTCGGCGCGCTGACGACGCCGCAGCCGAAAGGGTCGGTGAAGGCGTGAGCTGTGAGCAGTCGTCAGTCGGTCGTTGCGGTGGAGGACTGGCTGCTGGGAACCCTGGTCGCCCCGGCCAGGGAAGCTGGTGCCTCAACCCGACGCCGACTGATGACTGCTGACGGCTCGTCCGCCTTCGCCGCCCGCGGTGGCTCCGACGAGGCAATCACCTCCACCAAGGCTACCGCGAGACGACTGCGGCACGCGCCATCGTAGTTCCGTTCCGGGGAGTGTATCGGGTGAATGCGAGCGCGACGTTATAGGCAATGGCGAGAAAGCTCAAATCGGACAAAGTGCTGTTCATCGCGACGATCCTGCTGGTCGCGCTGAGCATCGTCATGGTCTACAGCGCGTCGGCGCCAGTCGCACTCGAGCGCTACGGCCGGGCTTCGCTTTTTCTGCTCAAGCAGGGCATGTGGGCGCTGCTCGGCATCGCGATGCTGTATGTCGTGATGCGAATCGACTACCGACTCTACAAGACGCCGTCGTTCATCTGGACGAGCCTCGGGCTTGTTGCCCTCGCGCTCATCGCGGTCTACTTTCGTGCACCGGTCAACGGGGCGCGGCGGTGGTTCGGCGTCGGCGGCATCGGCGTGCAGCCGTCGGAGCTCGCCAAGCTCGTCGCCATTGTGTTCATCGCCGCGCTCCTCGAGCGGCGGATGCAGCGGATCGACGAAATCGCCTACTCGCTGCTCCCCATCGGCGTCGTCGTCCTGGGCCTTGTCGCCTTGATTCTCCCGGAGCCGGACTTCGGGACGTCGATCTCGCTGCTGCTCATTGCGGCGGTGATGGTGTTCGCGGCGGGACTCAACTATCGCTACGTCGTCGGCGCGCTGCTGTGCGCGCTGCCGGTGCTCTACGTCGTGGTGATGGGTTCTGCGTACCGCCGGAGGCGGACGCTCGCGTTCCTCAATCCCTGGGACGACCCGCTCGGCGACGGCTTCCAGATCATTCAATCGCTCATCGCCGTCGGGACCGGCGGCGTCTGGGGCAAGGGGCTGATGAACGGCGTGCAGAAGCTGTTCTATCTTCCCGAACCGCACACCGACTTCATCTACTCGGCGATTGCCGAGGAACTCGGTCTCATCGGCGCCACCGCGGTGGTGATCTGTTTCTGCATCGTCGCGTGGCGCGGCATGCGCATCGCATTGCGCGCGCCAGACGCGTTCGGCGCATTCCTCGCCATCGGGTTGACGACGATGGTCGCGGTGCAGGCGTTCGTGAACATCAGTGTGGTGCTCGGGTTGATGCCGACCAAAGGCATTCCGCTGCCGTTCGTGAGCTTCGGTGGATCGTCGCTGCTGATCAACCTGGTCGGCATGGGCATCCTGCTGAACGTCTCGCAGCACATCACGGCCGTCGAGGCATGACGGCAAGGGAGCACGGTCCGGCTGAAGCCGGACACTACTGCGGTAGGAGTCGCGAGCAGGCGAATGGCGTTGCGAGTGGTGATTGCCGGTGGCGGAACGGGCGGCCACCTCTATCCGGGGATTGCGGTCGCACGCGAACTGCTCGCGCAGCGGCCCGACGCGCAGATCTCGTTTGCCGGCACCGCGAAGGGCATCGAGTCGCGGGTGATACCGCGCGAAGGATTCGAGCTGGACGTGATTCGCAGCGGTGGACTGAAAGGCAAGTCGATCGCCGATCGCGCGCGCGGCGCCGCGCTGCTGCCGGTGAGCCTCGCCGACGCGTGGCAGGTGGTGTCGAAGCGTCGGCCCCATCTCGTCATCGGCGTCGGCGGCTACAGCTCGGGGCCAGTCGTGCTGGCGGCTGCGGTCCGCGGCGTCGCCACCATGCTGCTCGAGCAGAACGCGGTCCCGGGATTGACCAATCGATTGCTCGCACGCGCGGTGAAAGCGGCGGCGGTGACGTTCGACTCGACGCAGGCGTTCTTCGGATCGAAGGCGTTCGTCAGCGGCAACCCGGTCCGGCCGGAGTTCCTCGCGGCGGGATCACAACAGGAGTCGGCGCTCGATGACCAGGCGACCGTCACACGGGTTCTAGTCTTTGGCGGCTCTCAGGGCGCGCACGCAATCAACGTGGCC
>DATFXR010000048.1:0-6662 GCA_035315685.1 Vicinamibacterales bacterium
TCCCACTTCGTCAGCCGTGCGCTCGCGCAGCGTCTGCAGCCGCCAGCTCTGCACGAGCGTCGTGCCATCGAACACACCGAGCACGATGTTGGTGTTGCCGACGTCGATCGCTAACAGCATGACAAGGGCACAGAGATCAACAAAGGCCGCAGAGGTGGTTCACAACCAGTCGATTTCGCCGGCGACGATCCGCTCGATCCGGCCGTCCACCCGCACCAGCAGCGCGCCGTGATCGTCGATGCCGGCGGTGACGCCGGACAGCACTCCCGCGTTCGTCCGCCACGTGACGGACGCACCGGCCGCCGAGGGTGCCAGCGCGCGCCAGGCGTCGAGAATAACATCGAACCTGCCGGCCAGCAGATCCTCGTACCGCCACGACAGCGCGGCGAGCGTCTCGACCAGCACGTGGCTGCGATCGATCCGGCGCGCGAGCTCGGATTCGAGCGACGTCGTGCGATCGTGCAGCTCCGGCGGAAACGCCGCCGCTGCGATGTTGATGCCGTAACCGACCACGACGAGATTTCCGGAGGCGCCCTCGGCCAGGATGCCGGCCAGCTTGCGCCGCGATACCAGCAGGTCGTTCGGCCACTTGAGATCGGCGCGCAGCCCGGTCGAAGCGGCCAGCCCCTCCGCGATCGCGACCCCGGCGGCAAGCGTCAGCAGCACCGTCGCACGCGCCGAATCGACGCGCGCCCGCCCCGGCGCGAGCACCACGGACACGTAGAGACCGGACTTCGGCGGTGAAAACCACGTGTGACCGCGGCGGCCGCGCCCGGCCGACTGCTCGTCGGCGACGACGACGAGGCCTTCAGCGTCTTTGCGCGCGGCGAACGCTTGCGCGCAGCGCTCGCGCGCGACGTCGTTCGTGGACCCAACCGTGGGGAAGAACTCGAACGTTGACGCGAGCCTGCTGAGCCGCGCGCGCGCGTTCTCGATCAGGTCGCGGTACAGCAGGCCGTCGGGCCCGCTCTGGTCAGACGGGCTCGATCTCAAAACTGATGTCGACGGCAGGAGCCGAGTGCGTGAGGGCGCCGACCGAGACGAAATCGGCGCCGGTGGCGGCGAGCTCCGGAACGCGGTCGAGCGTGACGCCGCCGGAGATTTCGATCCTGGCGCGGCCGCGCGCGCGGATCACCGCCTCGCGGATGTCGGCCGTCGTCATGTTGTCGACGAGGATGATGTCGGCGCCGGCGGCGAGCGCCTCGTCCAGCTGGTCGAGCCGCTCGGCTTCGACTTCGACGGCCATCCCCGCCCGGTGCGCGCGCGCCTGCGCGACCGCCGCCGTCACGCCGCCGGCGAGACGGATGTGATTGTCCTTGATCAGAATCGCGTCGAAGAGCCCGCCGCGATGGTTGGTCGCGCCGCCGCAACGGACCGCATACTTCTCGAGCGCGCGCAGCGTCGGCGTTGTCTTGCGCGTGTCGAGAATCACGATGCGTCCGCCGGCCGCATCCACGAACCGCCGCGTCCGGGTCGCGATGCCGCAGAGTCGCTGCAGAAAGTTGAGGGCCGTCCGCTCGCCGATGAGCAGCGTCCGCGCCAATCCGCGGACCTCCGCGACAGTTTCGCCGGTGCGGCAACACTGGCCGTCCGCGACATGACCCTGCACCCGAACATCCGGCTCGAGCCGCCGAAACGTCTCGAACGCGACCTCCAGGCCCGCCACCACGCAATCGGCCTTTGCCAGAAACACCCCGCGCGCGCGGACTGACGCCGCGACTGTCGCGTCGGTCGTCACGTCACCGTCGCGAAGGTCCTCCTCGAGCGCCCGCCGCACGAGATCACGAAACGACGACGGATCCAACGGCTCCAGAATCAGCTAGCCCCCAGCCCCCAGCCCCCAGCCCCTACTGCGAAGCCCCCTCGTAGCCGCGCACGATGATCGCCTGCGGATCGCCGACCGCTGTTTCGAACTTCTGGACACGAAGGGCCGCCCGCAGGTCCGCTTCGACGATCGGCATCAACGCCAGCGTCGTATCGTGCGCGGTGACGGCCACGCCCGTAATCGGCACTTTCAGTGGCTGCTTCGCTTCTGACCGCTGCTTTCGCACTTCGAACAGCACGTCGGTCGCCCATCGATACGCGCGCTCATCGAGCTGTCGCGTCGGTTCGCTGTTGTCCTCGAGCAGCCGCACCAGTTCGGTCGCAGTCGGCCAGGCGGCGCGATGAATCGACCCCTCCTGCCACCACGACCAGACTTCTTCCGTGACGTACGGCAGAAATGGCGCGAACACCCGCAGCAGCACCGACAGCGCCGCCGTCAGCGCCGCGTTGGCCGAGCCCTGGCCCTGAGCGCCCTGCTCGCCGTAGCGGCGTCCCTTCACGAGCTCCAGGTAGTCGTCGCAGAACCGCCAGAAGAATGACTCGGTCCGCTGCAACACACGCGTGTAGTCGTACTCCTCGAACGCGCCGGTTGACTCGTCGACCAGGCCAGCGAGACTCCGGATCATCGCGCGATCGACCGGCACCGTGATCGCGGCTTTCACATCGGACGAGGACAGCGCGAACTTCGACGCGTTGAGAATCTTGATCGCGAGGCGGCGCCCGACACGCATCTGGTTGGTGTCGAAGGCAGTGTCCGCACCGGGCCGGCCGCTCGCCGCCCAGTAGCGCACGCCGTCGGAGCCGTGCTCTTCGAGCAGCGCCATCGGCGTGATGACGTTGCCTTTCGACTTCGACATCTTCTTCCGGTCGGGATCCAGGATGAAACCCGACAACGCCGCGTTCCGCCACGGCAGCGACCCGTTCTCGAAGTGCGCGCGCAGGACCGACGTGAACAGCCACGTGCGGATGATGTCGTGGGCCTGCGGCCGCAGATCGGTCGGAAACGTTCGTGCAAAGAGGTCGACGTCGTCCGGCCAGCCGCAGACGATCTGCGGGGTGAGCGACGAGGTCGCCCAGGTGTCCATGACATCGGGATCGCCGGCGAACCCGCCCGGCACGCCGCGCTGGTCGGGCCGATAGCCGGGCGGCACTTCGGTCGACGGGTCGATCGGCAGCCGATCGTCAGCAGCTGGAATCGGCCGTGCGTGATCGATGCGCCCGAGATCGTCGATCGGATACCAGACCGGAAACGGCACGCCGAAGAACCGCTGGCGGCTGATGCACCAGTCGCCGGTCAGGCCATTCACCCAGTTCTCGTACCGGATGCGCATGTACGCCGGGTGCCACTGCAGCTCGCGGCCGCGTTCGATCAGCGCGTCGCGGAACTCCATGGTCTTGATGAACCACTGCCGGCTGGAAACGATCTCGAGCGGACGATCGCCCTTCTCGTAGAACTTCACGACGTGGGTGATCGGGCGCGGATCGCCCTGGAGCGAACCGCTCGCGCGCAGCTGCTCGACGATCTTCGCGCGCGCCTTCGCGGCCGAGAGCCGCGCCAGATCGTCGTAGAACCGCTGCGCACGATCCGGGTCGGTTGACTCCCATCCCGGCGACCCCCACGACACCCGCCGCAGCGTGCCGTCCATCTGAATGACCGCGCGTATCGGCAGGCTCAGCTCACGCCACCAGGTGACGTCGGTGATGTCGCCGAACGTGCAGATCATCGCGATGCCGCTGCCCTTTTCGGGATCGGCAAGCGCGTGCGCCTTCACCGGGACGCGGACGCCGAACAGCGGCGTTTCCACGTCACGGCCGAACAGCGGCTTGTAGCGCGCGTCGTCGGGATGCGCGACCAGCGCTACGCATGCGGGAATCAGCTCGGGACGCGTCGTCTCGATCTCGACCGAGGATCGGCCGAAGTCACGCGCGGCGCCGCCGTCGGGCACACGAAACGCGATCTTGTGGAAGGCGCCTGGCGTCTCGCGATCCTCGAGCTCGGCCTGCGCGACCGCGGTCCTGAAGTCCACGTCCCACAGCGTCGGCGCTTCCACCTGATACGCGAGGCCGCGCCGCAGCAGACGCAGAAACGCGAGCTGCGACACCTGCTGCGATCGCCGGCCGATCGTCGCGTAGGTCATCGACCAGTCCACCGACAGGCCGAGGTACTTCCACAGACGCTCGAACGCCTTTTCGTCTTCAGCGGTCAGCCGCGCGCAGAGCTCGATGAAATTCGGCCGAGAGACCGAGATCGGCGGCTTCGACTGCTGTTCCGGGGGGACGAACGCGGGATCGTACGGCAGCGACGGATCGCAGCGGACGCCGTAATAGTTCTGCACCCGGCGCTCGGTCGGGAGGCCGTTGTCATCCCATCCCATTGGATAGAAGACCTCTTGGCCGCGCATCCGATGAAAGCGCGCGACGAGATCCGTGTGCGTATAGGAGAAGACATGCCCGACGTGGAGTGAGCCGCTGACCGTGGGCGGCGGTGTGTCGATGGAATAGATCTCGGCGCGAGTCTTCGCACGGTCGAAGCGGTAGACCGCGGCTTCTTCCCAGCGCAGACCCCACTTCGCTTCCAGCCCTTCGAGGGCCGGTTTCTCGGGCAGCGTCATCCGCCGATCGTACACGAGAAATTCGCGGCGTTGCGAGCCGGCGTGCCGCGACCGCCGTTACTTCAAATTGCCCTTGATCCTCTCGATCTCTTCCCGCACCAACTGCTCGGCGACACGTGAGACCGTTTCCGCGACCGCTTCGCGCACGACGCGATCGGACAGGCGCTCGAGCACTCGGCGCGCGATGGCGTCAAAGACGTCCTCACTGAGGACGGCAACAGGCGGCGTTGTCGGCCAGGAGACCACCGCCGCGCGCGATCCTGCGTTCGCCTCAGCGGCGAGGAGTGCCGCGAACGCGTCGGACAGCGACGGCAGAGAGGCAGCAACCGGCAATCTCGCCGGCGCGGAGACGGCGACGGGCGGCGCCGCAGGCGATTGCGCGTCGACGGCGCGACCGCTCTGCTCTGCGACCGCTGGCGGCTCAGAAGGAAGCGCGCTCGCGGGAGGTGGCACAGGTGCCGGTTCGGGCGACGGCGCGACGGCCGCAGCAACAGCGTGCACAGGCTCCGCAAGCAGATGCGACACGTCGCCGTACGGATGTTCAGGTTGCTCCGCCGCCGGAGACTCAACCGGCAGCGCAGGCTCGAAAGCCAACGGCTCGAACGCTGCGGCCGCTTCGATGAGCGGCGGTTCATCGAACGCGACAGGCGGCTGCGGCGACGCATCACTGACCGACCCCTCGAGCGGCGCCGCGGCCGGTTGGGTGGTCGGCAAGTCCCAGAGCTCTGCCGATCCTGAGGGCCCGGTCGCCGCAGTGAACCAGTCGATCTCGGGATCGGCCGGCTCGGGCGTCGGTGCGCCAGCCGACGTTGACGGCGTGGCCGTCGACGCGTTGAAAGATGCGAACGCTGCATCAAGACGGTCGAAGTAGTCGTTGAGCGCGTTCGGGCCGGCCTGCGCTGCCGTCGCCGCAACCGGTGCCGGCGCTGGCCGCGGAGCGGCGCTCGCCGCCGAAGGCGACGAGCCCTGGCGCTTCGCGAGCAGTTCCTTTACGCGGCTGATGACGAGCTGCGGTTCGAAGGGTTTTGCCAGAACGCCGTCACAGCCGGCTTCGGCCGCGCGCGCCGGGTCTACGGGCTCGAACGCGCCGGTCAGCAGTACCACAGGAATCTGCGCCAGCGCGGGCGTCTGCCTAACGAACTGCGCCACTTCGTAGCCGTTCTTGCCCGGCATCCCGATGTCGGCGAGGACGATGTCGGGAGGAGACGCCTGCAGTCGGGCGATCGCCTGGTCGCCGTCGCTGACGGCGATCACCCGCACGTCTTCCTCGGCAAACGTCAGTTCGATGACGCGTTGAATGGTGACGCTGTCGTCGGCGAGCAGGAGAGTATGCGGCACCTTGGTACTATCGGACGAACGGAGTCACGGCTGTAATCGAGAGCCTGGCCGAATGGCAGGCCTCGAGACTTGCGCTCCTGCGGCTGCGCGTTACACCCGTGCGCGGGCGTTCGCGTTGATGAAGTCGATGATCTCCTGCATCGGGGTTCCCGGCAGGAAGATGCCCTTGACGCCGAGGTCCTTGAGCTTCGGGATGTCGACGTCGGGGATGATCCCGCCAATCACGACCAGCACGTCGTCGAGTTCCTTTTCCTCGAGGAGCTGCATCAGCCGGGGCGCGATGTGATTGTGGGCGCCGGAGAGAATCGACAGGCCGATCACATCGGCGTCCTCCTGCAGAGCGGCCGACACGATCTGCTCGGGTGTCTGCCGGAGGCCGGTGTAGATCACTTCCATGCCAGCGTCGCGCAGCGCTCGCGCGATGACTTTGGCGCCGCGGTCGTGGCCGTCGAGTCCGGGCTTGGCGATCACTACTCTGAGTTTCCGCATATGTGTCGCGGTGGGGACTGGGGACTGGGAACTGGGAAAAAACGAAGTCTTTCGAATTAGCGAGATCTCTCCAGCCACCAGCTTCCAGCGTCCAGCCCCCAGCTGCCAGTCCCGAGTCGCCTCATCCGTCAGATGATCGGCACTTCCTCGTACTCGCCCCAGACCTCGCGCAGCGCATCGCACATTTCGCCGATTGTGGCGTACGCGCGGACGGCGTCGAGGATTGGCGGCATCAGGTTCTGAGTCGTCTTCGCGGTCGCGCGGAGACGATCGAGCGCGCGCTGGACGGCGTCGTTGTCGCGCGTTCGCCGCAGCGTCTCGAGCTTCGCGAGCTGCCTGTCGGCGGCCGACTCGTCGATGTAGAGAATCTCAATCGGCGGCTCGTCGGCCTGCACGAAG
>DATFXR010000049.1:0-8743 GCA_035315685.1 Vicinamibacterales bacterium
CCAGCGAGACGGAAGCGTCGCTGCAGGCGATCGATCGCGCGAAGATCGAAGCGTTCCACCGCGATCACTACCGGCCGAACAACGCCTTCCTCCTCGTCGTCGGCGCGGTCGACCCCGCGGCAATCATTGCTGCGGCGGAGAAAACGTTCGGCGGCTGGACCAGAGGCGAAGTCCCGACGCCGTCGTTTCCGCCGCCACCGGCGCTCACCGGACGGCACGTCTATTTCGTGCAGCGGCCGAACAGCATCCAGTCGTCGATCTCGATCGGCAACATCGCGGTGAGGCGCAGCGACCCGCGGTGGTACGAGCTGACCGTCGCCAATACGATCTACGGCGGCGCGTTCAACTCGCGCATCGTCCGCAACATCCGCGAGGAGAAGGGCTACACCTATTCACCGGGATCGGCGATGACCGGGTTCGCCGATGCCGGCTTCTATCGTTTCAACGCGGACGTCCGCAACGAGGTGACCGGACCGACGATCACCGAGGTCTTCAAGGAGTTCGAGGGCATGCGGTCGCAGGGCAGCGACGGCGCGGAGCTGCAGGGCGCGAAAGCCTACCTGCGCGGCGTGTTCCCGGTGCAGACCGCGACGCAGGCCGGACTCGCGACGCTCCTGAACAACATCTACGTGTTCGGCCTGCCGAAGGACTACCCGGAAACGTTCCGCGAGAAAATTGCGGCGGTCACGTCCGAACAGGTCAAGCGGGCCTCGCAGACGCTGTTCGGCACCGACAACTCGGTGATCGCCATTGTCGGCGAGTGGGGCAAGGTGAAGGACCAGCTCGGCGCGTTCAAGGACATTACGTTCGTCGATATCGACGGGAAGGTGGGCAGCGCGCCACAGCCATAGCAATTGAGAATTAAGAAGTACGAATTAAGAATTCGTACATCGGGTCGAAGCGGTGGGACAATCAGCCACGCGTCTGATGCCCCGAACTTCGCGAACGAGGGTACGAATTCTCAAATTCTAAATTCCTAATTCTTAATTGCCACGATGCCCGAATCGATCGAAACCAACCAATACCATTTCCTCTCCCACTGGCGCGTCGAAGCCACGTGCGGCGAGGTTTCCGACATCCTTGGCGATCCGCTGGCGCTGGTGCGCTGGTGGCCTTCGGTCTACCTGGCGGTCGAGGAGATCGCGCCCGAACGGGCCGACGGCACCGGACGCCGCGTCAGGGTTCACACCAAGGGCTGGCTCCCGTACACGCTGCGTTGGGGGTTCGAGGTCGTCGAGTCGCGGCGCCCGTACGGGTTCACAATCGCCGCGAGCGGCGACTTCGACGGCCGCGGCGTCTGGACATTCACGCAGGACGGGCCGTTCGTCGACATCATCTACGACTGGCGTATCCGCGCCGAGAAGCCGATCCTTCGCAACCTGTCTTTCGCGTTGAAGCCGCTCTTCGAGGCCAATCACCGTTGGGCGATGGCGCAAGGGGAGGACAGCTTGAAGCTGGAGCTCGCGCGGCGTCGCGCGACTTCGGATGCCGCGCGGATGGCGATCCCGCCGCCACCCGGCCCCGTCACCTATGCCGGTGTCGCGCTGATCGGTGCAGGTGTCGTGGCTGCAGCCGGTGCGTTCTATCTCGTTCGGCGTGTCGCGCGGCGAAGGCTGCCGCCCGGCTGAAGCCTTCGCGCGACGACCCGGCGTGTTGTCGACTGCGCGAGGGTCGATCTATTGTTGCGCGTTGCCCATTCAGACAGCAGCGACCGCCGACGATCGAAAACTGGCGGCGCATCGAATCTTCCCTCCGCGCGCGCGCCCGGTTGCGCGGATCGTCATCGCGGCCATCGGGTTCCGCCTCTTCTCGGCTCTGCTCGCCTTTCTTGCCAACGTCGTCTTTCCGGACTATCAGCGCGAGCCGTTCACGATGTGGGGAACCACGAACCTGTTCTGGGACACGTTCACGCGCTACGACTCGGGTTGGTACTTCGGGATCGCTCGCAACGGATACGACGTCGGGCCCGCGCTCGCCGGCGGCCGGAGCAACATCGCGTTTTTTCCCGTGTACCCGCTGCTGATGCGCTACGTCGGGCGGCTGTTCGGTCGGGCGCCAGGCGACGTCTACCTCGGGGGCATCGTCGTCGCCTGGGTGTCGTTCGTGCTCGCGATGGTCGGTCTTTACTATCTCGCGCGGCTCGATCTGCCGGCCCGGCGCGCCGAACGGGCGGTGCTGGCGGCGGCGGTTTTTCCGTTCGCGTTCTTCTTCGGCGTCGCCTACAGCGAGAGCACGTTTCTGCTCTTCACGGTTGCGAGCTTCTATTTCTTCCGATCCGGGAAATGGATACCCGCAGGAGCCTGCGGCGCGATTGCGACGGCTACGCGCGTCAACGGGATCTTCATGCTGCCGGCGGTGGCCTGGCTCGCGTGGCAACGGGCCGGACCGATCCTTCGCGACCGGCTGCTGGCCGCATTCGCCGTGGCAGTCGTCGCCAGCGGATTCGGCGCCTACTGCCTCTTCATCTATCGTGAGACCGGGCATCCACTGATGTGGGCGACCGCGCTCCAGCGGTGGGGGTACTATCCGGGCGGTGCGCCGTGGACGGCGCCGATCGATCTGCTGCGTGCGCTGCTCACCCGGCCGTACGCCTTTCTCGTGGAAAGCCGTCTCGCTCCGTACGACACGCTCAACGGGCTGACCGCAATCGCCTGCTTCGCCTCGATGCCGTTTGTCTGGCGTCGACTCGGCGCGGCATACGGACTCCTCATCCTGGCGAACCTGTGGCTGCCGCTCTCGTCGGGCCAGTTCGAAGGGCTCGGCCGCTACTGCGCCGTTCTGTTTCCGGCGTTCATCTGGCTCGGCACCCTGCGATCGCGATTCGTGTTCGATGCGGTGATCGTCGTGTTTGCGCTGCTCTATACGTTGTGCCTTGCCTTGTTCACGAACATCCATCCCCTCTTTTGAGAGTTTCTGCGGAACCGAAAGCGCCCACGAAGACACGAAGGCACGAAGAAGAACCGTCCGTACAAAACTACTTCGTGTCTTCGTGGGTTCCCGCCGGCTTTGTGCAGCCTGACACGCCCTCCGTTGTCTCTAGCGCAGCCGATAAAGCGTCACGTCTCCGTTGGTTTCGACCGACAGCAGCTCGCGCGATCGCGCGACCGAATCAGCGGCTGCCTCGCTGCTCCACTTGCGCAGTTCCCTGTCGTGGACCACGACATGCGTCACCCCGAGCGTGCGCAGCGCCTCGATGGAGTGCTCATCCGGAAAGCCGCGCAGCTGCCGGTAATGCTCCACATAGCTGGCCGGGACCAGGCCGCTGTAGCCGTTCACGATCGGACGCCAGTGACGCGTGGCGTTGAGAAGATACGGGGCGTTGTGGTACGTGCGATCCGGCGGATAGAACGGGAATTCGATGAGCACGGCGTCTGTCGCGCGCCGCAGGCGGCTGTACAGCGGCAGCACCGGCTCTGCGTTCGTGTACGGGATCGGTGCGCAGAAGCCGTCAACGTTCGCGAGGAGAAAGACGCCGAAGGTCGCGGCAGGCAGCCAGCGCGTGCCGCTCCACCGGGCACGAAACGCCGCGACGCCGAATCCCGCGAGCACGGCGGTCGCGACGATGGCCAGATAGCCGAAGCGTGCGGCCGCCCTGACGCCTTGCAGCAGCGGCAGCCACCGATACAGCGTCGCGTAGCCGGGCAGATGCGGACCGAACGAGAGCGCGACGCCAGCGATGCCGGCTGCGAGCGTCATCCGCGCGCGCCGATCGCGCAGCGGCACACCATGCACGATCGCCACCAGCGCGAGCGCGAGTCCAGTGAATCCGGGAAAGAGCGCCGTCCCTCCGAAGAAATGCGCGCTCCACGTGGCATAGTGCACGCGCGCCGGCGTCGCCAGGTAGTCACGCCATTGCGCGGAATAGAACGCCACTTCGTCGAGTGGTCGCACGAGCCCCAGCCGTTCGTACGGCAGAAGAAACGGCAGATTCACCGCGATGGCGAGCGCGGCGGCCACGGCGACGAACGGGGCCAGCCGTTTCGCGCGAGCGCCCCACCAGTCCTCCGGACGCACCAGCGCGCCGGCTGCGAGCGCCACGGTCGTGAAGACCATCAGATAGACGGACACCAGACTCTGCAGCGTGAACCAGGCAGCGAGCCTGAGGGCGGCGCGAAGCGACGGTTCCCGCAACAGGTCGTCGAACGCGAGCAGGACGAAGGGCAGGAACTCCACGTGCTGCGCCTGCAGGTGCGGCAATCGCGTGAAGCTGTGCGCGTTGAACGCGAGGACCACTCCGGCGATGCTGGCAGCGGCCCAGTCGCCGGTCCACCTCCACACGAGCACGGACATGGCCCAACCCGTCAGCGCGAATCCCGCCAGCAGCACCAGGTTGTAGACGAGTACCGGCGACGCGCCTGCCCAGAACAGCGGCGCCCCCATCGCGGCTGGCACGGTCAGATGCTCCGAGTACGCGAGCGCGTCGCGATCGGGATGGAAAATGTTCGCGTCGAACAGATGCCACGGCGCGCGCGGTGCCTCGTGCGCGACCCACGCGATCGTCCATTCGTTGAGGAGCGTATCCGGATGATCGTTTCGTGAGAGGCGGCCCGGGGCCGTGACGAGCGGCCAGGTGTGCACGATCGTGAGCGCCGAGAACACCACCAGAGCCAGTCCGCGGCTGCCGCGAGGCAATGGCATCGCCGCGGGATGGTACCACGAGGGTCCCTCAGCCATGAGCCCTCAGCCATCAGCCATTCTCGGGGCGGTCGCGCGATGAGCGCGCCGCCCCGTGAAAACGTTGACTCGCCGCCGCCGCGAGCCATAATGAGCGCATTCCAGTATGAACCTATTTCTCAGTTGGTCCGGCCAGGTGAGTCACGACGTTGCGATCGCGCTTCGCGAGTGGCTTCCGTACATGCATCACGCGATCAAGCCGTTCATGTCGTCGGTGGACATCAGCAAGGGCGACAAGTGGGTTGACGGTTTGTCGCGCGAGCTGAAGGACGCGCAGTACGCGATCATCTGCATCAGTCCGTTCAATACGTTCAAGCCGTGGATGAATTTCGAGGCTGGGGCGCTGTACCGCCTGCCGCACCTCACCCCGTTCCTGTTTCGAGTGGACCGGCTCTCGCTCGGCCACAGCCCGCTCACCCAGTTCCAGTTGACGGTGTTCTCGAGCGATCCCGATCGCAGCAAAGAGGAATTCTTCGAGCTGCTGCAAAGCATCAACAACGCGCTGCCGGAGGCGGATCGGCTGGACGGCGAGGTGCTGCAGAAGAACTTCGATTACTGGTGGACCAAGCTCAAGGACGACCTCGATGCCATTTCGGACGCGTCACCAGGCGAGACGCGCACCGCTTACAAGTGGCTCCGGACCTTTGAAGACCTGGCCGTCCACGACGTCAGGCCCGACTACGACGCGGTCTGGTTCGTCACCGCCGACGTCTTCAAGTACGCGCTGCGCGCGGGGCTCAGGGACAAGATCGAAGCGAACCTCGACAAGATACGCTATCGCTACCTGATCCCCGATCCGGATGGCACCGAGGAGCGCACTGCACGCGATCAGCTCGAGACGCTTGCGGCACGGCATCCGAACCGACTGGATTACCGCTCCTTCGATCCCGAGACGTTCAGAAAGCTCGCGGCGTCAGACTACGTCGTCCTCGAGCCGAAGACGCCCGAGACCACCACCAAGGTGTTCGTCCGGATTCCGATCGCCGATGTCGGCATGGACTACTGGTTCGAGACCGACGAACGGGCGGCGCACGGCTTCTACCTACGATTCCTGCAACTCTGGAATTCGGCCGTGGCCGCCGGCCGAGAGAAGGCGCCGCTGTCCACGGCGTTGCCGACGGTGACCGATGTCGCCGGTGCGGGTGCGTGACCGCCCGCTATTTCTCCAGCAGCGATTGCAGCGAGGCGAGCGCGCGCTGCCAGCCCAATTCGATCACCTCGTAGTAACGGCGCCAGCGCGCGCTCTCTTCGTACCCGGTCTGCGTCACGCGAACCCGCGTCGATCCCTCGCCCTCCGGCCGGAATGTGACGTGCAGCGCCATCGGACCGATCGGGTCGCCGTCCGGCGGGAGCCAGACGGCGTCGGCCACCAGGAATCCCTGGCCGGCGCGCCACTCGACGATGGTGCCGCGGAACACGCCGCCGAGCCGTCCGAGGACCTCGTCGCGAAGCTCCGTCGGTACCCATTCGAGCGCGTACGGACCGAGCGGACGCGGCGTCGTCACCGAGCGCACCACCTGCCACCAGGCGCGCAGCGCGTCCGGATCGAAAAACGCTTTCATCACGACGCCGGGCTGCGCAGCGATCACCGCGCTGACGTCAAGACTGGGGGCTGCCACGCTCCGCGCTCTGCGCTCTCTGCCTTCTTCTCTGCGTGCTCCCTGGGCTCCGCCGCGTCACGGCTGGGCGGGCGCCGTCGTCCGCTGACGCTGGTTACGGGCTCGTGACACCATGTCCTTCACCTCGCGCATCAGGGTCGGCACGTGGTACGGAATCCCGTCCTTGATCGTCCACTCGATTCCGCCACCGTGCGCGGTCTGCACTCGGTCGTTCGGACCGAGCGGCGAGTAGTTCGGCGCCGGCCGCCCGTTGAGCAGCATGACGTCAGCGCCGTACGGGCTCAGGAGGCGCAGGTTCTCGAGCGGATTGCCGTTCACGACCAGGAGATCGGCGATGAAGCCTTCGCGCACCTTGCCGAGCCGGTCGTCCATGCCGATCAGGCGTGCGCCGTTCCACGTCGCATGCTCGATCACTTCGAGCGGCTTGAATCCGGCCTCCTCCTGCAGCTCGAGCTCGCGCGAGATGCCGAAGCCGTAGATCGAATAGATGTAGCCGGCGTCGTCGCCGGTCGTCACCATGCCGCCCTTGTTCGCGAACTCGCGGACGGCGTCCATCCAGATGCGGTACTGCTGCCGCCACTTCGCTTCCTGCGTCGCGGTCCAGCCGATGAAGTACGAGCCGTGGTTGTCGAGCGAACCCCTGAAATATTCCTCCAGCGACGGATGGAGGTAGTCGTGAAACCAGGGCTGGTTCTGCGCGCGCATGAGATCGCGGCTCGCTTCGTAGATCGAGAACGTCGGATCCCAGGTGACTTTTTTCTCGACCATCAGGTCGATGATCTTGTGCAGCTTCTCCGGATCCGCCTGCGCGTAGAGCTCGCCGGCGCGGCCGAAGCGGTGGATCTCGTTCGAGTAGCTCATGTCAGGCGGAAAGTCCTGGATCCCGTTCAGCGCCGCGTCGGCCACGCCGTAGAAGTGCTCGATCGACGTGACGCCGAGCTCCGCGTAGTCTTTCGCAGTCGTCTCCTCGACCGCGATATGGGTCGCGGTGCGCATGTTCAACGCGTGCGCCTCGGACATGATCGCCTCGAGCTGATCGCGATCCATCCCGATGATCTTGAGCCCGTCGGCGCCCTTCTGTCTGATGTCGCGAATCCACGCGCGGATCTCCGCGGGTGCGCCGGTGCGGCCCTTGCTCACGAACGGGTACACGAAAATCCGCGGCGCGATGATTGTGTGAGCGTTGCTCTCGGCCTGCCAGCGCTTCGACTTGTCGAAATCGCCGCCGACTTCGCGCGCCGTGGTCACGCCCGCGGCCAGATAGAGGTTGCGCTCGTACTGAATCGGCTGCGGCATCCCGGGCTGCCGCTCCTCATGCCAGTGCATGTGGGCATTGACGATGCCCGGCATCACGTACTTGCCGGTCGCGTCGATCACCGCGTCCGACGTTCGCGGCGACGGCACGTCGGTGGTCGTGCCGATATAGGAGATCACTCCGTCCTGGACGACGATGTCGACGGGTCCATATGGCGGCTTGGCGTTGCCGTAAATCACCATCGCGTTCTTGATGACGAGACGGCGTGGCTGCTTCGCGTGCAGCGGCGGCGTGGCAGCGGACGGCAGCTGCGGCTGGGCGGCGAGCGCCAGTGTCAACAGACAAACGATCGCGAGCGCGGAAGACACGAGCTTCATTCGACGGCTGCTCCTCGGAAGGGGCGGATCATAGCATCTGATGATAAATTGCCCCTATGTCGCAGCAGCCGCTCGCGTATCTGTACAAGGAGTTTCTGGAGAGCGCGGAAGCGCGACCGATCCGGATCCTGTCCGAGTACCTCGAGCCGCTGCGGCGATTCAGGGAGCAGAAAATCCAGGACACCGTCGTCTTCTTCGGCTCGGCGCGCGTGAACAGCCGCGAGCGCGCCGAGCGGGCGCTGCAGAGCCTGCGCGCGCGGGGCGTCGAGAACGCGGACGAGGCCTACGACAAAGAGCTCAGACGCAGCCGCAAGGCGCTCGAGTGGGCGCGCTACTACGAGGAGGCGCGCGAGCTCGCGCGGCTGCTCACGTCGTGGACCCAGTCGCTGCAGTCGGAGAATCACCGCTTCGTCGTCACCTCGGGCGGCGGGCCGGGCATCATGGAAGCGGCGAACCGTGGCGCCCGCGAAGGCGGCGGAAAAACGATCGGCCTGAACATCCGGCTGCCGTTCGAGCAGGGGGCCAACCCGTACATCACCGACGGGCTGCAGTTCGAGTTCCACTACTTCTTCATGCGGAAGTTCTGGTTCGCGTACCTGGCGAAGGCGCTCGTGATTTTTCCGGGCGGCTTCGGCACGCTCGACGAGCTGTTCGAGATTCTCACGCTGGTGCAGACCGACAAGCTGTCGAAAAAAATCGGCGTCGTCTTGTACGGGCGCGAATACTGGGATCAGGTCTTGCAGCTCCAGCCGATGGCTGAGTGGGGCGCCATCGCGGAGAAAGATCTGGAGCTCTTCAACTACTTCGACACGCCGTCC
>DATFXR010000050.1:0-9658 GCA_035315685.1 Vicinamibacterales bacterium
CGGCGCCGCCGATTGGCGCAGGCCGGCCAGTGCGCTCTGATAACAGACGAGCGCTTCCTCGAACCGGTCCTGACGGAAATAGATGTTGCCGGCGTTGCTCTCGAGGCGGGCCAGCCGCGGCTGGTCGCCGTGCCGTTCGAAGACGGTGCGTGCGCGGGCCGCGCGCGCGAACGCCTCCTCGTACTCGCCGCAGTAGATGAGCGGCTGCAGCGATCCGCTGTCGGTGATCGCGACTTCGATCTCCGCGCCGATCGACGTGAAGGTCTGCGCGGCCTCGGCATACCGCGCGAGTGCGGCGCGGTAGCGTCCGCCGAGCGACTGGATGTGTCCCTGCGCGCGCAGCGCGCGGGCGCGCGCGTGCGGATCGCCGACCCGCTGCGCGAGCCACGAGGCCGCGCGGGCCAGGCGGCGGGCTTCCTCCAGGCTCGATCGCGCCCGACGTGGCACCTCGTCCGCGAGGTGAATCACCAGTTCGGGGCTGACGCGGACGCCGAGACGCTTGACCGCCGCGAGCGGCTGCGGCGCCCGTGTGACCCGCTCGAAGAGGCGGCCGCCGGTGGTTTGATCCAGCGCGGCCACGTCAGAATCCGGATGCCTTGAGGTTGGCGCGCAGCTTCTTCAGACAGCGCCCGCGGATGAAGCCGATCGACCCGGTCGCCAGGCCCAGCCGCCGCGCCACTTCGTCGTAGGGCAGCGGCGGCTGTTCGTAGAACAGCAGTCGCACCAGCTCACGACAGCGCTCAGGCAGGACGGCGATCGCTTCGCGCAGGCATTGCTCGCGTTGCACCTGCTCGAGCAGATCCTCACCGTTGCCGTCGGCGCTGGCCACGTCGTGCGCGGCGGTTTCCTGCGGCCACTGCGACTCGCGTCGTGCGCGCAGCTTCCACTGCAGCGTCTTGTGGCGCGTGACGCGGATCAACCACGGCCGCAGGGCCTCGTGCCGCCGGAGCCGCGGCAGCTCTGCGATCAGCGCGGTGCACACCGCCTGGAAGATGTCGGCCGCGTCCTCCGGTTGCGCGCCGTATTTGATCGGAATCGAGTAAATCAGCCGCTTGTACTTGCTCATCACAGCCGACCAGGCGGCCGGGTCGCCGTCGAGGCAGCTCCGGACCAGCACCGCGTCGGCCATGCCCTCGTCGAGTGCGTTCCACGTCACCGGCGTGCCTCCGTGGCGCGCCAGAACAGTTGCTCGGCATTCCACAATGTGTAGTGATCCAGCACCGCGGGACGGAAGTTTCCAAGCCCGCGCTTCGCGGCGACGATGATGTTGGGGCTGACCAGCGGGACCAGCGGCAGCTTCTCCGCGACGATGGTCTGCACGCGATCGTACAGACGCTTGCGAGCGCCGGCGTCGAGCGTCGTCATCTGCTGCCGCATCAGGCGATCGATCTCGGCTTCCCACGCTGTCGCCGGCGTCGTCTGCGCGGGGCGCCAGAGGTGCGTCGGCCCGCTCGAGAGCCACACGTTCATCTCGGGGTTCGGATCGACGTCGCCGTCGACGAGCCGAAGCAGGCACGCCTCGTAGTCGTGCGACTCGAGGACCCGCGCGAGCACCGCGTTGAAGTCGAGTGCCGCGATCTGGACGCTGACGCCGAGCCGCCGCAGATCCTCCTGGATGATCGCCGCCATGTCGGTCAGCGCCGCGTTGCCGGCCGCGACCAGAATCGAGAACGAAACGGCGTTGCCGTGCGCATCGGTGAGCGTGCCGGCGCTGTTCTGCTTGAATCCGGCGTCGCGAAGCAGCGCCAGCGCGGCCGGCCGCGACGGCGGTGGATGGGCGATCGCGGTATTCGCCCACAGCCGATTGCCGGGCGTCACGTGCCCCCAGATCGGTGTCGCGCGGCCACGATAGGCGAGCCCCACCAGGCTCGCGCGATCGATCGCGAGCGATATCGCGCGCCTGAAACGCTCGTCGGCGAACCACGCCTGCTTGGCCCGCACGGCGGCCGGGGCTGGATCGTTCTGGTTGAAGAACAGGAAGTGATACTCGAGACCCGGTCCGAGATCGCGAAGCTCGTACGGGCCGTTCGCCTGATCGCGATCGAGCGTCGTCGCATGCTGCGAGCTCACGCGGTTCAGCACGTCGAGTTCGCCGGCGCGCAGGCGGATCACCTGCGCCTCTTCCGACGGCACGACGGCGAACGTCAGACGCGTGAGGTACGGCAGCCGGTTGTGCGCGCGATCCTGCTTCCAGTAGTCCGGGTTGCGGGCGAGCGCGATTTCTTCGCCGGGCCGGAACCGTTCGAGGCGGAACGGCCCGAGACCGACCAGATCGTCGGCCGGCGTGCTGATGCCCCACGCGTCGCCGAGCGCCCCGGCCTTCCACACCGCCTCGAGGCGATGGCGCGGCAGCATCGCCACGCTGTCGAAGAGCCGCTCGGCGCCGGCATACGGCGCCGGGAGGTCGACACCGATCGTCTCGCTGTCGATCTTTCGTACGGCGATCGGCCTGCCGTCGATCAACAGCAGGTCGCGCTGCGGGGAGTGCACGCGCTCGTCCAGATACGCGGCGAAGCTGAACACCACATCGTCGGCGTCAAATGGATGCCCGTCCGAGAAGCGCACGCCGCGGCGGAGATGCAGGACGTAGTGCAGGCCGTCGCCGGAGACGGTCCACGAGCGGGCGAGCGCCGGCTCCGTGCGCTGCGTCTCGCGATTGATGTGGATCAGGTCGGCGTGCATCCGCCAGATCACGTCTCTGGACGGCGCGTCGAGCGCGACGATCGGATTGAAGGTCTTCGGCTCGGTGCGCGCGGCGATCACCAGCGCGCCGCCGCTGCGGCCAACGTCGCCGTCGACGATCATCGGATCCGCGGTGCCGGGCGATTGGACGACGACCGCGCGGATCCCCGCCGCTGAGCCGGCGGCGACGGCGGTGACGGCGAATGCGAACGCCAGTGCCCAGCGCCTCATCGCGTCACTCCCATCGTCAGCGCGCGGCGGTGAAGCGCGTCGGCAGTGGCGTGATAGAGGAGTGAGACGCCGACCAGCGCCGCCGCCGGCGCGGCAAGCCACCAATGGGCGACGCTGAGCTCCTGCCGGAGCATCGCGCCGATCATCGTTCCCCAGCTTGGTGTCGGCTCACCGATCCCGATGCCGAAGAACGACAGCGTGATCTCGGCAAGCGTGTACTGCGGGATCAGAATGCTCGCCTGGGTGAGCGCGACGCTGAAGGCTTCCGGCGCGACGTGCGATCGCAGCACCCGCGCCGGCGACGCCCCGGCTGCCGCCGCTGCGGCGACGAAATCGCGCGAACGGACGCTCGACACGACGCCGCGCACGAGTCGCGCCGGCCGCGCCCAACCGGCGATACCAATCACCAGGACGATCGCGAGCAGCGCACGGCCGGGATCGACCGTGAGCGGCAGCGCGGCGCGGATCGCCAGGAGCAGATACAGCCACGGCAGCGCCATGAAGATATCCGAGGCGCCCATGATCGCCGTGTCGACCCAGCCGCCGAAGAAGCCGGCGACGCATCCGCACAGCACGCCGATTGTCAGCGCACACGCCGCCGCGAGCAGTCCGGCACCGAGCGAGATGCGGCCGCCGTAGAGCAGCCGTGAGAACTGATCGCGGCCGAGCGTGTCGGTGCCGAACAGGAAGATGGCCGCCGGAGGATCGACCGCGAACAGCCGGACGGACGAGGGCGCTTCGACGTCGCCCGAGGCGCGCGTGAAAAAACGGACCGGGTACGCGCGCGCCGCACCATCTGCACCGTTCGCGAGGACGAAAGGACGCAGATGAACGCGTCCCTCTCGATCGACGACGTGGATGCCCGTTGGCGGCGCGAGCGGATGCTCCCGATGCTGCGCCGTCGGATCGTACGGAGCCACAACGGGCGCCGAGAGGACGGCCAGATACGCGGCCGCTACGCCGATCGCCGGTCCAAGGCCGCTCGTCACGCCGAAATCCGCGGGTCGATCGACCGAAGCAACAGGTCCGCGCAGCTGTTGCCGACGAGCAGCAGCGCGGTGGCGAGGACCACGCCGGCGAGGATCACCTGCTCGTCGCGCGTGCGGACGGCGTCGAGGAGCAGCGGCCCCAGCCCGGGCCAGCTCATGACGACTTCCACCATCATCGACGCGCTGAAGAGCGCCGCAAACGACAGCCCGAAGAGCGACACGAGCGGATTGGCGGCCGCTCGCAAGGCGGATCGCCAGAGCCGCCGCCGGTACGGGATGCCGCGGGCAGCCGCGGCGAGCACATAGGGCGAGGCGAGCGCGTCGAGCAGGCTCGCGCGGACGTGGCGCACGAGCGGTGGCGCAGCGATCAGCGTGAGCGCGAGGACCGGCAGGAACGAATGCCGGATGCGATCGGCGATCGCGGCGAAACCGGCCGCGTCGGCGCCGCCCGCGGCGCGCAGCCCCCCGGTCGGCAATACGCCCGACCGGGCGGCGACCAGAACCAGCACGATCGCGATCAGAAGATCCGGAACGGCGATGAGCGCGGTGGCGCCGGCAGCGACGATGCGGCCGTCCGTCGAGCGATCGCGCGCCGCCGTCCAGACGCCGAGCGGCAGCACGATGGTCCAGGTGACGATCAGCGCTGCGGCGACGAGCAGCAGCGAATTCACCGCGCGCTGCGCGACCAGCGGCGCGATTGGCGCACGATACGCAATCGATCGCCCGAAATCGCCGTGCGCCGCCGACTGCAGCCACCGCGCATAGCGGACGAGCAGTGGGCGATCGAGCCCCTCGGCGTGCCGCAGCGCGGCGATCGCGTCGGGAGACAAGGTGCGCTCGAGTCTCGCTTCGCCGAACGCGTCGCCAGGGGCGAGCGCGGTGGCGGCGAACACGAGCCACGAGACCACGACGAGCACGGCACCGGCGCGTACGACATGCCGAATGAACAGACTGCGCAGTGCAGCGGAACGAGCGCTCATGATAGGACGGGGAGGCTCAGTATAAACGTCGTGATCGAGAGAAATACGGAGATCTTGTGAAAGATTGCACGCGTGCGCGCCTGTGGGAGAGAACTCTCGCTAATGGGTGGAGAAAGTCCGCCGCGTGGCAGACAACGCTACATCGTTGGTGGAATTGACAGTGCGGTGCCGCCGCCGTCGTTGCTTTTGCGCGAAGGCTGCGCTATCGTCGCGGCTCCAACCCGACGCGTCTCTGCGATCAACTCGAAGGTCGAAGGTGGAGGAAGTGTCATGCGACGGTGCCCGACGGGTGTCGTGATGTTCGTGTTGTTGCTTTCCCTCGTCCTCACCGGACGTGCGTCGGCGCAGGGCGGCGGCGCGAGTACCACCGGCACGATTCAGGGCCGCGTCGTCGACGCGAGCGGCGCGGTGCTGCCCGGCGTCACGGTCACCGCGTCGAGTCCGGCGATGATCGGCACGCAGACGCAGGTGACCGGCGAGGCCGGGTCGTACCGATTTCCTGCCGTCTCTCCCGGGGTGTACTCGCTCACGTTCGAGCTGTCAGGGTTTCGAACGGTGAAGCGCGAAGGGATTCAGGTCGGCCTCGGGTTCACCGCAGCGGTCAACGAGGAGATGGCGGTGGCGTCGCTCGAGGAGAGCGTCACGGTGAGCGGCGAATCGCCGGTGATCGACACGTCGGCGACGCGCGTCCAGCAGAACTTCAAACTCGAACAGCTGCAGTCGATTCCCAACGGCCGCGACATGTGGGCGCTGCTCGCCGCCACGCCCGGCGTGACGATGCGCAACTTCGACGTCGCCGGCAGCCGCGCCGGCACGCAGACCGGCTACAGCGCCTACGGCCAGAACGGGCAGGTCCGCGTCGCCGTCGAAGGCATCAACACGACCGAGGGGACCACCGGCGCCGGCTTCTACTACGACTACGGATCGTTCGAGGAAGTGTTCATCGGCGTCGCCGGTCAGGGAGCAGAGGCGGCGACGCCCGGCGTGCAGTCGCAGTTTCTCGGCAAGTCGGGCAGTAACGTGTTCGCCGGCGAGTTCTACGTGGACGGCTACACCAACGCGATGCAGGGTTCCAACCTGGACGCGCAGCAGCTCAACACGTTCGGCATCCGCCCCGGCAGCAACGAGGTGCTGAAGTACTACGACTACAACGTGAACGTCGGCGGCCCGATCAAGAAGGACAAGGCGTGGTTTCACACCGCGTTCCGCAAGCAGTTCAACTCGGTCGGCCAGCCGCAGTTCCTGTTCGATCAGAACTTCGATACGTGGAACACCAACCCGTCGGCGAAGGCCACCTATCAGGTGAACCAGAACAACAAGCTGATCGGCTATTACCAGTGGAACATGAAGACGCAGCCGAACCGGCTGCCGCTCGGCACCTATACCTACGACAACGCAGGCGAGACAGTGACGCAGCATTCACCGAGCTGGGTGTGGAAGGGTGAGTGGAATGCGACGCTGAGCAACAAGCTGTTCGTCGAGGCGCGCTTTGGCGACTTCGGCTTTTACGACCCGCGCATCGCGAACAGCGACTCGAACTATTTCTGGCGTGACAGCGGCACACTGATGCTGACCGGCACCTACCGCCGCAACCAGACGGATCGCGACCGCCATCAACTGACCGGCTCGGCCAGCTACTTCCTCGACAAGGGCCACGGCTCGCACACGCTCAAGTTCGGCGGCGAGATCTACAAGGAGACGCAGTGGGACGGCACGCAGGGGATGGCCGGCGCCAGCAACATCGAGCACGTCTACGCCAACGGCCGGGCGAGCCAGGTGATTTTCTACGTGCCGACGGCGCTGCACGTCGGCGACATGGGCGACGCCAGCGCCGGCAACCTGCTGGTCGTCAACAAGCTCGATCAGCAGGATCTCTTCGTCTCCGATTCGTGGGCGCTCGGCCGCCTCACGCTGAATCTCGGCACGCGCTGGGATCGCTATCGCGGCTGGATGCCGGAGCAAAGACAGATCGCGTTCGCCGTCGGGCCGGTGAGCGTGCCCGATCAGACGTTCCCCGAGCAGACCTTCTACGTCTGGAACTCGATGGCGCCGCGCATCGGCGTCATTTACGACCTCGCCGGCGACGGCAAGACCGTGGTCAAGGCGAGCTACGGACTGTTCTGGCACAACCCGGGGCCCGGCCTCAGTGCGAATGCCAACCCGAACCAGTCGCTGAAGACGGTCACCTACAACTGGACTGACGCCAACGGCGACAAGGTCTTCCAGTCCGGCGAGCAGGGCGCGCTGACGACGTCGAACCTGGCGAACGCGATCGGCCTCGACCCGAACGTGAAGCAGCCCTACTCACACGACGTCACGTTCTATCTCGAACGGCAGCTCGCGGAGATGGTCGCCGCTCGCCTGGGCTTCGTCTACAAGACCGAGGATGATCTGATCGCGCAGTACCGGCCGGGACGGCCGATCGAGTCCTACACTGTGCCGTTCCCATTCGTCGACATCGGCGCCGACGGCGTGAGCGGCTCGGCCGACGATCGCACGTTGACGCTTCTTGGTTTCCCGGCCTCGCAGCAGGCGCAGTACCCGAACACGCAGATCGTGATGAACACACCGCGGTTCTCACGCTACAAGACGGTCGAAGCGTCGATGACGAAACGGACCAGCCACCGGTGGTCGCTGCAGGCGGGCGGCAGCTACTCCTGGGCGCACGATTTCCCCGGTGATTACCCGAATGATCCGAACGGCACCTTCGATCAGAACACCAGCCGCTGGGATGTGAAGCTGTCGGGGACCTACGAGGCGCCGCTCGGCGTGCGCGTGTCGCCGCTGCTGCGGCATCAATCGGGTCCGAACTTCGCGCGGCAAATCAGTGTCGGAGCGTCGGCCGCGTCGGCGGCCGGCGCGATCTACAGCGGCACGATCAACGCCGAGCCGCTGGATGCCGAACGGCACGACAACATCACCGTGCTGGACGTGCGTGTCGAGCGCGGCTTCGCGCTGCCGCGTCACCTGCGCGTCCGCGGCTTCCTCGATCTGTTCAACCTGACGAACAGCAACGCCGCCGATGCACGGACCGTGGTCACCGGCCCGAGCTTCCTGCGGCCGACATCAATCCTCCCGCCGCGCACGCTGCGAATCGGCGCACGCGTCGAGTGGTGACGCCGTCAGCGGTCAGCGGGACCATATCGAGCGGCCTCCAGGTTGCACAGGGCCCGTGCAGGAGGCTGCATGAAGAGGACAATTAAGACGAGTTTGTATGCCGCGATCGCGGCGTGTGCGACGGTTGCGGTCACTGCCCAGACACCGGCATCACAGCCGCCGACGTCACAACCGCCGACGTCACAACCGCCGACGGCACAACCACCGACAGCACAACCGCCGGCATCACAACCGCCTGCACCACAAACGCCCGCGCCACAGACCACTGCACCGAGCAGCGAGAAGACCGTCACCATCATCGGGTGTCTGAAGGAAGCGCCATCGAGCGGGGCACCGAGCTCGACAGCGGCCGCGCCGACCACGCCGCCCCCAGCGTCCGCGGGCGATACAGGGGCAGGGCCAAATTACATCCTCACGAACGCCACGACCTCGACCGGGTCGGCCGGCACGACGGGCACCACGGGAACGACGCCCGGCACCACTGCTGGAACGACGGGAAGTACCACCGACACGAAATCGAGCAGCGGGAGTGGACAGACCTATAAGCTGGTCGCCAATCCAACTGCGCTGACGCCACACGTTGGTAAGAAGCTCGAGCTCACCGGTACGCTTGAAGGTCCGGGCAGCGCCGCGCCCACATCGACGACCGGAAGCGGTGCGAACGCGCTCATGAACGCGCCGACGCTGCGGGTGACCGGCGGCAAGATCATCGCGCCCTCTTGTGAGGAGTAGCGCGAACGAGGAAGGCAAGGAAGGCGGGAAGGCGGGAAGGCGGGAAGGAAAGGCTGGAATGCCGGAAGGCGAGAAGGAAAGGTTCGAAGGCCTGAAGGAAATGTCGGAAGGTTCTTCGGCCCTCCAACCTTCCCCTTTCGGCCTTCAGGCCTTCCCTTCGGCCGTCAGACCTTCCCTTCGGCCTTCAGGCCTTCCAACCTTTCCTTTCAGCCCTCCCGCCTTCCCGCCCTGCCAGCGTCAAGCTCTCTAAGTTCCTGATCTCTTCGTATACATCTTGACCGCCTTCGGCCCGACCTCCGCGCCGTAGACGTTGCCCTGCGCGTCGACGGCGACACCTTCCGCAGCACTCGTCCCCGCGGTTGTCTTCGCGGGATCGGGATTCTCGGGATCGGGAATCAGGTATTTCACCGTCAGATCCCTCGCGCTGCCGATCCGGATGCCGCGCTTCCAGTTGCCCGGGTGGGACGTCGGGCTCGACTCCGAGTCGGCGCCGTAGAGCGTGTCGTCCTTGGTGATGAAGAGGCCGCTCAACCGGCTGAACGCCTTCGTTTCCTGGAGGAACTTGCCGTCCTGATCGAAGATCTGCAGCCGCACGTTGCCGCGATCGGCGACGAACAGCCGTCCGCGCGAATCCATCGCGAGGCTGTGCGGTGTCCGGAACTCGCCCGGGGCGCTGCCCAGCTTGCCCCACGACTTGATGAACTTCCCGTCCTTGGTGAATTTCGAGATCCGCGCGACCGTGTCGGGCGCAGCGTTGTTGTTCTGCCCGGAGTGTCCCTCGGCGACGAAGATGTCACCGTTCGGCGCAGTGACGACGTCGTTCGGTTCGGTGAGCGCATCGGGCGGATTGCCGGCGACGCCTGCCTTGCCGATCGTCATCAGCACCTTGCCGTCGGGGCTGAACTTGATCACCTGATGGCCGACCAG
>DATFXR010000051.1:0-13159 GCA_035315685.1 Vicinamibacterales bacterium
GTTTCCGCCGCGACCGGCGGCGCGAAGAAACGAGCCTCCGATCGCGACGAGCGCCGCGACCTGGCCGGGGGCGAAACGAGCCGGACTCGATTGCAGGGCGGAAAACGCGTCCGCTCGCGCGACGGCGAGTGTGCGCTCGGCGGCCTTGAGCGCATCCGCGCCGGCGCTGATCGCAGCGGCGCTGCGCGGCACGGTCAGCGTCGCCGCAACCAGGCGATCCCGAGCCGCTGCCGCCGCGTCAGCGAGCGGCGCAATCGCGGCCGTCAGTTCGGTGAGCGCCTGCGTCTGCTGCGGAGAGATGCCCGGAATACCGGCCGCTTGCTGTGCGACGATGCTGGCGCCGACGATCGCGACGAGCAGCCCGGCGAGAGCGAGGTGACGCGCCATCTTGCTACCTTTCAAACGACATCAATCCCCTGCGCGCAGAGTCAGAAGTCGAACCGATCGATATTCTCCTTGTTGAACAACAGCGGCGGCCCGAGAATGATTTCCGACCCGCGGATGGCGACCGTCCCGAGCCTGCCGGCCTGCAGCGACGTCGCCCCCGGACCGATCTTCGAGTCGACGGCGAGGGCAGCGGCAGAGACCGCGAGATAGCCGAGATCGCGCGTGTTCCAGAGCACGACGGTCTGCACGATGCCGGCGTGCACATACGGCTTGTTGATGTTCGGCAGCGACAGCCCGATCACGCGCACCTCCGCTCGCGCCGCCTGGCGCACGGCTTCCGCTGCGCCCGGCACGGCCGGTGCGGAGATCGCCATCATCAGCTTCACGGCGGGATAGACTTTCAGAATCGTCTGCGTCTCGGCGAACGCCTTGTCGCGGTCATCGTCGCTCGGACGAATCGTCGCGAGTTTCAGTTTCGGATACTTCTCCGCCGCACGTTTCTTGATGAACGCAATCCACTCGTTCTGATTCGCAGCGGTGAGCGCGCCGGTGATGATCGCGAACTCGCCGCTGCCGCCGAGCAGCCGCGCCGCCTCGTCGGTCAGCGCGTTCGCGATGCCCTCCGACGTCGCCTGGTTGACGAAGAAATCGCGCGCGTCGGGCTCCGCATCGGCGTCCCAGGTCAGCACGCGGATCCCGCGACCGCGCGCCTTGCGCAGCACGGTCGAGATCGCGGCGCGGTTCTCGACCGCCACGGCGATGGCGTCCACGCCCCGCGTGATCCAGTTCTCGACGAGCTCGTTCTGCTTTGCCGCGTCCAGGCTGGTCGGGCCGTCCCAGATGAGATCGACGTTGCGCTCCTGCGCCGCTTCCTCCGCCCCGGCGCGGCAGCTCACGAAATACGGATCGCCCTTCGCCTTCGGCATCACGGCAATCACCGGCCGATGCGCGGCGCCCGCGGGCGCACCTCCCGCGGTCGCTCCGCGGCCGGCCGATGAAATCGAACGGACCAGCCATACGTTCGTGCCGGCGACGATCAGCGAGCCGGCGATGACGGTGGCGCACAGGACGGCGACTTGCGAATTCCTCACCTCGAATGCTTCCTCCCCAACGGCAGCCACGGCGGCCGCGCCGCCGCGCCGAGATCGATCGAGCGCGATCGTGACAATGAGCAGCGTGCCGACGAGCACGCCGACCAGTTCGGATGGGAGCGCCGCCAGATGCAGTCCGTTCTGCAGGACGGCGATCGTCGTCAGGCCACCGAGCGTGCCCCACAGCCCGCCGCGCCCGCCGAACACCGAGGTGCCGCCGAGCACGACAGCGGCGATCGCATCGAGCTCGTAACCGGTACCCGCATCGGCCCGCGCCTGACCGAGGTGCGCAACATACACCACCGCCGCGATGCTGGCGACGAGTCCGGAAAGAACGTAGGCCAGTCCGACGCGGCGCGCAACGGGAATGCCCGCGTAACGCGCCCCGGCCGCCGTGAATCCGATGGCGTACCAGGCGCGCCCGATGATCGATCGATGCAGCAGCACCACGTACGCGGCGAAGATGGCCACCAACAGCGGCAGCTGCGTCGGCACGACGCCCCAGATGTAGCCCTGGCCGAGACGCAGGAGCGACGCCGGGAACCCGGAATAGTTCACCGCACCGCGGGTGACGCCCTCGGCAAGCCCGCGAAACAGCGACAGCGACGCCAGCGTGACGATCAACGGCGGCACGTTCAGCGCCGCGATCAGGCATGCGTTCAACAAACCGCCGGCGCAGCCGATCGCGAGCGCGACGGCGACCGCGACGCCGGACGACCAGCCCCAGTCGCGTGACGCCGCGCCGAACATCACCGCGGCGAGCCCCATCATCGCGCCGACTGACAGATCGATGCCGCCTGTCACGACGACCGGCGTCATCGCAATCGCCAGCAGCCCGACCTCGACGCCGAGACGGGTGACCTCGAAGAAATTCGCCAGCGTCAGAAAGTTCGGGGCGATCAGGCCGAACAGCGCGATTTCGAACGCGAGCGCGCCGACCAGCGCCCGGCTAGACACCGGCGGCGCTCGTGCGCGTGAACCGCGCGCCGCGCGGAAGGCGGGCGGCGTCGATGGTGACCGCGGCGAGGATGATCAGCCCTTGCAGCGCCCGTTCCCACTGCGCGCTCACGCCGAGGAATGTCAACGCCGGTCCGGCCGCCCCGAGGAGGATCACACCGAGCAGCGTCCCCGTGACCGTGCCGCGTCCACCGGTGATCGCCGTCCCGCCGACGACGACGGCAGCGATGACTTTCATTTCGAGTCCGAGGCCGGTGTTGCTTGGAATCTGGTTGAACCGGACGGAATTCAACAGCGCTGCCAGTCCGGTGAGCCCTCCGGCAATCGTGTACACAACCAGCTTCACGGCGGCGGTGTCGATGCCGGCGAGCCGCGCGGCCTCGGCGCTGGATCCGGTCGCGTACACCATCCGGCCCGCCGCGACATGGCGCAGCGTCCCGGCGACCGCCGCGACGAGAGTCGTCACCATCGCCGCGGCGACGATCGGGAACAGCGACTGCGTGAGACCCAGGTACTGAAAACGCTGCGGCAGGTCTTCGATCCACGCGCCCTGCGTGCTCCACCGCAGCGCGTCGCGGAGCCCCACCATCGCGGCGAGCGTCGCGACAATCGACGGGATCCGTCCGTACGCGACAAGGACGCCGTTCAGCGCACCGAGCGCTGCGCCGATCATGCACGCTGCCGCGCCGGCGGCTGGAAGCGGCGCACCGCTCTTTGCGACCACGCCGGAGACAACGCTGCAGATTGCGAACGCGGAACCGGCGGAGATGTCGATCTCGCCGGTGAGGATGACGAGCATCGTGCCGACCGCGGCGACGAGGACCGGCATGTTGACGAGGAAGAGATCGCGAAGATTCTCCGCGGAGAAATACGACGGCGCGGTGGCCGCGAGGACGATCGCGAGCAGCAGGATGGCGATCCCGACCGACCATTCACGCCGCATGGCCGAGCGCCAGCGCCATCACCGCCTGCGACGTGGCCTGGTCGCGCAAGAGCGTGCCCGCGAGCGCACCGCGGCGCATCACCGCCACCCGATCCGCCATCGCGAGCAGCTCCGGCAGGTCCGACGAGATCATCACGATCGCCACGCCGCGTTCGGCGAGCCGTTCGATGATCCCGTGAATCTCGGCCTTCGCGCCGATGTCGATGCCCTGGGTCGGTTCGTCGAGGATGAGGATCGCGGGCTCGATCGAGAGCCAGCGCGCGAGCGCCACCTTCTGCTGGTTGCCGCCCGACAGGCCGCCGACTTCCGCGTCGACCGACGAAGTCCTGATGCGCAGCTGCTCGACGTATCTCGCGGCGGCGCGCCGTTCGGCGGCCCCGTCGATCAAGCCGCCGGCGGAGACGGCCGGCAGATTGTTGAGCGTCGTGTTCGCCGCCACCGACAGGTCCGCGATCACCCCGTGCCGCGGGCGATCTTCGGGCACATACGCAATGCCGAGCCGGATGGCGTCGGCGGGCGTGTCGATCCGTGCGGGCGTGCCGTTGACGAGGATCTCCCCGCCGTCGAGCGGCGTGAGGCCGAACACCGTTTCAGCCAACTCGGTGCGTCCCGATCCGACGAGGCCCGCGAGGCCCAGGATCTCGCCGCGGTGGACCGTCAGCGAAACCTGGCGGACACCGCGCGCCGCGTTTGCCACCTCGGACAACTGGAGCGCCGGCGTCCCCGGTGCCCGACGGGTGTCCGACACCTGTCTGGCGCCATACAGTGCGGCCAGGTCTCGGCCGACCATCAGTCGCACCAGCTCGTCGCGATCGATCTCGTCACGCGCGCGCGTGGCAATCGACTCACCGTCGCGCAGGACGGTCAACCGATCGGCCACGGCAAATATCTCCTCGAGCTTGTGGGAAATGTAGACGATCCCGGTGCCACGGGCGCGCAGGTGTCGTACGACGTCGAGGAGATGGTCGACTTCGCGATCGGTCAGCGACGCCGTCGGCTCGTCCATGATCAGGATCCGCGCGTCGGCGTCGATCGCCTTCGCGATCTCGACGAGCTGACGCTCCGGCATGCTCAGCGTCACGGCGCGGCGATCGGGATCGATCGCCGCGCCGATCTGCTCGAACAGCTCGCGCGCGCGCTGGCGGTGCCCCTGCCAGTCTACGCGCCGCAGCAGTCCGGCGCCTTCGCGCGGCAGCGCGATGTTCTCGGCGACGGTCAGGTCCGGAAACAGCGCCGGCTGCTGGTAAATCGCGGCGATGCCGAGCGCCCGCGCCGCCGCCGGATCGAGGTGGGCGACGCGTCGACCGCCGACCGTGAGCGTTCCCGAGTCGGCCAGCTCGGCGCCGGTGATGATCTTGATGAGCGTTGATTTGCCGGCGCCATTCTCGCCGACCAGCGCATGCACCTCGCCCGGAGAGAGATCGAAGGACACGCCGCGCAGGGCGTGCACGCCGGCAAACGATTTGGTGACCGCAACCGCTTGGAGCAGGTGGCTGGACACGGCCGGACAGATCATAGCGATAGACGGGCTGCGGTGCGGCAGCGGCAATTAAGAATTAAGAATTTGGAATTAAGAATTCGTACCAGTCCGTCGAATCAGCCTCGACGCGAGTCACGAATTCTTAATTCTCACTTCTTGATTCTTAATTGCCAGCCGCCACATCCCAGCGATCACGCCGCAACTACCACACGAACCGCAGTCCGAACTGCGTCGTGCGCCCATCGTCGGCCGTCGTGATGGTGCCGACGGTGCCGTTGGAGATGTTGAGATCGGGCGTGCCGAAGTTCGCGTGGTTCAGCAGATTGAAGATCTCGAACCGGAATTCGAGCCGCGCCTTGTTCACGGGGAAGCGTTTGCTGAGCGACATGTCCACGCGCTGCGTTCCCGGTCCGCGAACCGTATTGCGCCCCGCCGCGCCCTGCGTGCCATTGGCGGCAACGGTGTAGGCGGTTGGATCGAACCAGTGGTCGGGCGTCGGATTGTCGATGTTGCCGCCGTCGCCGTCGCGGCCCGGCGCGAAATTCACGCGCTGCGGGATGAAGGATCCGCACTGGCAGACGTTGGTGGACGTCACCGAGTACGGGAAGCCGGACGCCAGGCGAATCACACCCTGCACCTGCCACCCGCCGAACGCGTAGGCGCCGGCGCCGCCGGACGACAGAAACGGCTTGCCGGGGCCGAACGGAAGTTCGTACCCGCCGCTGATCGCGGCGCGATGCCGCTGGTCGTAGCGCGCGGGACCCTCGTCCGCGTTCAGGTTGGTTGCGAACGCCGTGTCGTTCGCCTCGATCTCACCCGAGCCGTTGTCGGTGCTCTTCGACACCTGGTAGTTGCCGAGGAAGAACAGGCCGTCCGAGTAGCGCTTCTCGAAGCGGAACGAGAGGCCGTTGAAGCGCGCCCATCCCTCGTCAGACGAGTACAGGATCGCCGACTGGAACGCTGGATACGGGACCCGCGTCGCGATCGGCGTCGTGCCCGGCGCCGCCTGGTTGATGTTGTAGCGCTTGTGCTCGTTGTAGGCGCGGCTGCCGGTGTAGGCGACTTCGAAGACGTAGTCGTGCCCGAGCGACCGCTGGACGTTCGCGTTCCACTGCGTCGTGTACGCCGAGCGATTGGCCGGATCCATCGAGAACGGCGCCGGGAACTGTGGAATGTTGTTCAGATCCGGGAACAGCGCGTCCACCGGGAACTGGAGCTGCGTCGAGGTCGGCTGCAGCGAGTACTGGCCGTAGTACGGCGGCACCAGGCGCGAGAACTGCAGCTCGTTCAGATTGAGGTTGTCGTAGTAGACGCCGAAGCCGGAGCGCAGCACCGTCCGCTCGTTCAGATCGTAGGTCACGCCGACGCGCGGCCCCCAGTTGTTGAGATCCTTTTGCAGGATCCCGGCCGGATAGAAGTCGTTCTGCGGAATCACCAGCGGCACGAGCTGCGCGGGCAGGCTGGTCGGCAGCGTGTGGTAGCCGATCTTGCCACTCGCCGCGTCGAAGGATCCCTCGATGCCGTTGGTCTCGGCCCACGGCGCGAGATACTCCCAGCGGATGCCCATCTGCACGGTCAGCCGGTCGCTCGCCTGCCAGTTGTCGTCGAAGAACGGCGCGAAGGTCGGCGACGTGTAGGTCGAGCGCGAGCTGCCGAACGCGCCGGTGCACGTCGAGCAATACCCCAGGAGGAAGTCGGCAACCGGGTTACCCGAGAACTGTCCGTTGAAGGTGAAGCCGCCGCGCGGAGGGACCTCGGTGAGATGCTCGAAGTGGCGATACTGCGCCTGCAGACCGAAACGGATGTTGTGGTGCCCCTTCACCCAGCTCGTCGCGTTCGAGACGCTGACGATGTTCTCGGTCGCGCCCTGCGTGATCCCGCCCTCGCCGTTGCCGCTGAAGCCGGTGAAGGTGAATCCGGGGCGGCCGTAGTCGATCGGATCGGTGCCGCCGGCAAGATTCTTCAGTCCGATATCGGAGACCCAGTTGCGTCCGTCGAGGCTGATCGGCGCGTTGAGGTGATACGCGTAGTTGTAGCCGACCCGCGTCTCGTTGACGATTGACGCCGAGACCACCCAGGTGTCGCCAACGGCGAGATTTCGCGCGGTCTGCGGGAAATCGGTGTAGCTGAAGAGCGATGGATTGGTCTGCCGGCCGTTGTAGTACATGAACCGCTCGAACAGGTTGTGATGTGCGCTCGCGACCTGGTCGGCCCGGACATCCATCGTGTCCGCATCGTCGTTGAACGGCTTGATCACTTTGAGATTGTTCGCGCCCGTCTGATTGGGCGGCAGCACCGTCGGGCCGAGCACCTTGGAGAAATTCGAGAAGCGGCTGGCCGGAATCTGGTTGCCGGGGAATGCCAGCCCGGTGAGCGGATCGCGGATCGGCGTCGACACACTCGAGAAGTCGCCGGTCAGCCACGCGGGATTCGGCACGCTCCCGAGCAGCGTCCGATCGGCCTGCGTGCGCAGTCCCTCGTAGCCGCCGAAGATGAACGCCCGGTTCCTGACGATCGGTCCGCCGGCGGTGACGCCGGCCTGCGTCTTGTCGCCCGGCTTCTGGCCGAAATAATTCTCGGCGTTCAACGCGTCGTCGCGGCGGTAGTCGTAGGCCGAGGCGCTGAAGCGGTTGGTGCCCGACTTGGTCACGATCGACACGACCGCCTGGCCCTGTCCGTATTCGGTGGTGAACGAATTGCGCAGGACGTTCACCTCCTGGACGGCGTCGAGCGGCGGATTGAGCGACAGATTGTTGAAGCGCAGCGAGCGCACGTAGACGCCGTCGATCGCGTAGTTGGTCGAGCTGTCGCGGCCGCCTTCGACCGTGATGTACTGGCTGCGGCTGCTGCCGGCCGCGCCGAACTGCGTGCCGCGGTTGAACGCCTGCGGTGTGACGCCGGCCGCGAGCGCGGCGAACGCCAGCGGGTTCCGACCGGAGACCGGCAGATCCTCGATCTGCTTCTGGCCGATCGTCTGTCCGACCGACGCGTTGGACACCTGCAGCAGCGGCGAGGTGCCGATCACGGTGATGTTCTCGGCGACGTTGGCCAGCGAGAGCGTGAGCGTCGGCTTCGCGATTTCGCCGTTCCGCAGGATGTAGTCCTTCAGCTCGACGGTGTTGAAGCCGGACAGCTCGACGCGGATCACGTACGATGCCGGGGGAAGATTCGGGACGGTGAACCGACCTTCGGCATCGGTGGTGGCGACGCGTTGCGCGTTCGTGCCGGCGTTGATCACCGTCACGGTGGCGCCGGGAACCGCCGCGCGCGTCGCGTCGAGGACCTGGCCCGCGATTCCGGCCGAGGCGGACTCCTGCGCCTCCACCGCGCCGCAGAGGAGCAGCAGTGCGGCCACACTCAGGCTGGTCAGCCTGCGGAACATAAGCACAACCTCCTGTCGACACGGCGCACTCGTCGCGTGTCGAGCGTCTTTTAGGACTCTGCTGCGGAGAGGTCAAAGCATTTCGGCGTCGGTCTTCATGTTTGGCGATGCGAAACAGGGCATTCAACGAGGTGGATCGCTTAAGCCCCACACGCAGAGGCATTAAGCTCACAAAATCGTCTAGAATCCTGGTTTGCGGCGCGCGACTTCGCGCGATCGTTACGTTGTGTAATCTGCAACCGGGAATCGCCTCGTCTGAGGTCCGTCATGGCCCCGCAGTCGGCTCCACGCGACCCGTACCTCGTCAAGTCGGTCGTCCATTCCTCGCGCGTGCTGTCAGCGTTCCGCGCCTCGGGCGAAGCGCTGCCGCTTCGAGAGATCGCGTCGCGCAGCGGCCTGCCCAAGAGCATGGCGTTCCGACTGCTCTACACGCTCGAGCGCTGCGGGATGGTCGAGAAGGTGGGAGAAAACCTCTATCGGTCGGCATTGCGGCCGTTCAAACAACGGTTGTACCGCATCGGCTACGCCGCGCAGGGCACCGACTATCAGTTTTCAAAGGAGGTATCGGCCGGTCTGCAGCGCGCGGCCGCTGCCGAGGGCATCGAGCTGATCTGCGTGGACAACCGCTACAACCCGAAGATCGCGCAGCGCAACGCCGACGTCCTCGTGCGCGAGCGCGTCGATCTGGTGATCGAATTTCAGACCGACGAGCAGATCGCGCCAATCGTCGCGGCGAAGTATCGCGAGGCGAACATCCCGCTGATCGCGATCGAGATCCCGCACCCCGGCGCGACCTACTTCGGGGCGAACAACTACGAGGCAGGTCTGATCGGCGGACGCTATCTCGGGCGATGGGCGAAGCAGCGGTGGCAGGGCGAGGTGGACGAGATCGTGCTCGTCGTGCTGAAGCGCGCCGGGAGCCTGCCGCAGATGCGGCTGACCGGCATGCTCGTCGGCATGAAGGAAGTGTGCCCGCATCTCGAAGACCGGCGGGTGACGTATCTCGATGGCGACGGCGTTCTCGGCGACAGCTTCGAGGCGACGCGCAAACACCTGCGCACGAGCAAGTCACGGCGCATCGTCGTCGGGGCGATCAACGATCCGAGCGCGCTCGGCGCGCTGCGCGCGTTCCAGGAAGCCGGCCGGACCGATGCGTGCGCGATCGTTGGCCACAATGCATCGCCGGAAGGGCGCGCCGAACTGCGGCAGCCCGGTACGCGCCTGGTCGGATCGGTCGCCTACTTCCCTGAAAAGTACGGTGATGAGATTCTGAAAGTGGCGCTCGACATCCTTCACCGCCGCGCCGTTCCGCCGGCGGTGTTCGTCAAGCACCAGATGGTCACACCCGACAACGTCAACCACGTCTACCCGAACGACGAGTTGATGGCCCTGTCGACAGCGTCGCTCGTGTGAGCGAAAGCAACCGCGTAGATCGCGGAGAACGCAGAGTTTTCTTCTCACCTACTACGAAGTTCTGCGGTCGCTGCGTGCTCTGCGGTTACAACTCCGCGTTCTCTGCGCGCTCTGCGGTTGCTTTCGCTCAGCGCAGAAATGCTTCTGCCAGCCCGCCGTCCACCGGGATCACGTGGCCCGTCGTCTTCGCGCTGGCGTCTCCGGCCAGCCAGACGATCGCCCGCGCGCAATCCTCGGGAAGAATCGGTCTTCGTGTGATCGTGCGCTGCGCGTAGAACGCTGCCAGCTTCTCGCGCAGCGCCTCCGTCGTGTCGTCCTGCTGGTAGGCGATCTGGTACTTTTCGAGCGAGCTGATCACCCGATCACGCGGGAACATCGCCGAGCCGGCCACGACCGTTGCCGGGGCGATGCCGTTGACGCGCACCAGCGGTCCGAGGCCGACGGCCAGTTCACGAATCAGGTGGTTGATCGCCGCCTTGCTCACGTCGTACGGCTCGCTGCCGGACTTCGGCACGAGCGCGTTGGCGGAGCTCGTCAGGACGATCGACGCGGGAAGCTCCTGCGCCTTCAGCACGCGGCGCGCTTCGTCAGCGAGCACGTAGTTGCTCGTGACGTTGATCTGCAGCGTCCGCGCCCACGTCGATTCCGGCGCCGCCGCGCCGGGTTCGGGCGTCGGATAGATTGCTGCGGTGTTGACGATGATGTCGAGACCGCCGAACTGGAGCACCGTTCGCCGCACGGCCGCCGCGATGGTGCTTCGATCCATCAGATCGAGCGTCGCGGTGCTGCCCATGTCGGCGGACGCCAGCTTGCGCGCGTCGGCCAGGGTCGCTTCGGCTGCGGCGGCGTTCTGGTCGGCGACCACGAGATGCGCGCCGCGGCGCGTCAGCTCCAGCGCAACTTCACGCCCGATGCCGCTCGCGCCGCCGACGATCAACGCGATCTTCCGGCTGAACTCGCGCTCCGGCGGCAGGCGCTGCAGCTTGGCTTCCTCGAGCGCCCAGTACTCGATGCGGAACGCCTCCGACCGCGGCAGCGCCACGTAGTTGTGGAAGCTGGTGAAGTCACTCGCCTGCTCGGGCCGCCGTGCCTGTGGCACGTGCGCCGGCGTCGAACCGGCATCCTCGAGCGCGGTCGCCCCGGCCATCACGTGCACGGCGTTCAGAAAGAACTCGGTGGTGATGCGTGCCTCGCGCTTGTCCTTCGCGAACCCGAAGACGCCCAGCGCCGGAACGACGACAACCGAGGGATTCGAGCTCCGCATCCGCGGTGAGCCCGGCTGCGCGTGCGCCGCGTAGTAAGCGGCATAGTGCCTGCGATAGTCCGCGAGCCGATCGTCGATCCGCTTCGTCAGGCCGGGCACGTCGTCGGTGGCGGGATTCCACTCCACGAACATCGGCGAGATGCGCGTCCGCAGGAAGTGATCGGGACAACTGGTGCCGAGCCGGCACAGATCGGCGGCCCAGGCGCTGTTTGCGAACTCGAGCGCCTCCTCAGACCTCTCGAAGTGGGCGACCACCCGCGATTCCGACGACACGCGCCCGCGCACATGCGGCAGGATCGCCGCCGCCGTCGCGTCGCGATCGACACCACCCGTGACGGCCGCGCCGCCGAAGCGGGCCGGCCGCCGCCGCGCGTGATCGTCCACGAACGCGCCCATCTGATCGATCGTCTTGATGCTGTTCTGGTAGCAGTCGCGCTGCGTCTGGCCCCACGTGAACAGCCCGTGGCTGGCGAGCACGATACCGTCGCAGCCGGGATGATCGGCGACCGCAGCCTTCAGCATCATCGCGAGCTCGAAGCCGGGGCGCTGCCACGGCAGCCAGATGATGCGGCGGCCATAGCGCCGGTTGAACTCCTCCAGCTTCTCGCGGCCGTTGGCGCTGGCGGCGAGCGCGATCGCCCAGTCGGGATGCAGATGATCGACGTGATCGAACGGCAGGAACGCGTGCAGCGGCGTGTCGATCGACGCAGCGACCCGATTCTCGCCGAACGCGCACAAGGGATAGAAGGCAACCATCTCGTCTTCGCGCGCTTCGCCGCCGTAGCGTCCCGCCAGCTGATGAAGCTTGTCGAGGTACAGCACCGCGAACCCGGACGCACTCATCGACCGCAGATCGCCGCCGCTCCCCTTCACGGCCATCACCCGCACCGGCTCTCCGGTGAGCGGATCCGGGAGATCGAACTTCGAGCTGGTGTTGCCGCCGCCGAAATTGGTGATTCGAAGGTCCGCGCCGAGAAGATTCGATCGATAGCGGAGCAGGTTCAGCGGATCGGCGGCAAGCGCCGCCGCCTCGCCTTCGTTCCACAGGTTGTCCAGGAATTTCGTCTCGACCGCCGCAACGTCAGGCACAGGTGCACTCCAGGTAGTCGACGAAGCGGCGATAGTGCGCGTCCCAGCGATCGGTGTCCGATGGCTCGAACCGTTCCGTCGGAAACGATCGTTCGATAATCGCCCGAGCGTCGCCGAGCGATCGCACCGCGCCGGTGGCGAGCATCTGGAGCGCGATGTTGCCGAGCGCCGTCGCCTCGACCGGACCGGCAATCACTGGACGCCCGGTGGCGTCCGCGGTGAACCGATTCAGCAGCCGGTTCCGCGATCCGCCGCCGACGATTCGGATCTGCTCGACGTGCCGGCCCGTCACCTCTTCGAGCTGCTCGAGGACGACGCGGTACTTCAAGGCGAGGCTCTCGAGAATCGTACGCGTGCAGGCCGGCGGACCCGACGGCTCCGGCTGCGACGTGCTGCGGCAGTACTCGGCGATCTGCGCCGGCATGCTGGCAGGATTCAGGAAACCGCGATGATCGGGATCGACGAGCGACCGGAACGCGAGCCGATCGTCCGCCGCCGCGGCGAGCAGCGTCTCGTAGTCGGCCGCGGCGCCCTCCTTCTCCCACACCCGCCGGCACGACTGCAGCAGCCACAGCCCGCCGATGTTCTTGAGCAGGCGGATCGTGCCGCAGACGCCGCCCTCGTTGGTGAAGTTGAGGTCGCGCGCCTTGGCAGTGATCACCGGCGCCTCGATCTCGGTGCCGAGCAGCGACCATGTCCCGGAGCTGATGAACGCGGTGGCGCCGCCGGCGCACACTGACGCGACTGCCGACCCGGTGTCGTGGCATGCAGGTGCGACGACCGGCGTTCCTGCGTGCGACGAAGAGACGTCCTCGCGCAACGCGCCAATCACCGTCCCGGGCTGCACGATCTCCATCAGTACGCGCGTCGGAAGCCCGATCTCCTCGAGCAGACGCCTCGCCCACGTCCGCGAGCGCGCGTCGACGAACTGCGTCGTCGTCGCAACGGTGTACTCGGAGCACAGCCGTCCGCCCAGCCAGTAGTTCAGCAGATCGGGAACGGTCACCAGCGCATGCGCAGCGTCCACCACCTTTGGTGTGAGCAGGCACGCCGCGTAGAACTGAAACAACGTGTTGATCTGCAGGAACTGGATGCCGGTGACCGAGTAGATGCGCTCGCGGCTGACGCGCTCGAACACCGACTCCATCATCCC
>DATFXR010000052.1:0-9801 GCA_035315685.1 Vicinamibacterales bacterium
CCGGGCTCGGCGAAGCTGAACACCGTGTCGTTCATCTTCTGGATGTTTTCCTGCATGCCGTCGACTTCGAGGCCGACGTCGCGCTTCATCTGATCGAGCCGCGGATTCGCGGGCGCGGACGCGGCGGCCGCTGCGGGCGGCTGCTGCGGCGCGGCGGTGAGCGAGACAGTGACGGCGGCGATGCATCCGATCAGCGCCAGTTGGGACACACGCATGAAGACCTCCAGAAAGAAGAGCGGGGCTTGGGGCTAGGGGCTAGCTGTCGGCTCAAGCCCGGCACATTCTATCGCGTCGGTGTTGGGGCTGCGGCCTCGCGACGAGCTGTCTGACGCCAGCGCGAGCCCGACGTGCGATTGCCGACTATCCGATCCAGCTAGCCCCGAGCTGCTAGCCCCAAGCCCCACGCCCCGACAGATATCATCTGAACGATGGACAGGTTCGAGCCGCGAGCGTCACTGCGCGACGGCCACCGCATGACGCTCTACAGTTGGGGCAATCCGCGATATTTTCCGCTGCTGCCGCCGCCTCGGCGCCGCTTCTTCGACGTCGCTCGCGCCACGCGTGTTGTCGCCGATTGTCACTGGCACCCGGACAAATGGAGCCGGCCGACGCTCATCGCCCTGCACGGCTTGAACGGATCGAGCGACGCTCACTACATGCGCGGGATAGCCGCCAAGGCGTTCGCGCGCGGCATGAACGTCGTCCGGTTGAATCAGCGCAACTGCGGCCATACCGAACACCTTTCCGAGGGACTCTTTCACTCGGGGCTGACCGCCGACGCCGCGTATGTCCTTCACGAGCTCGCGCACGTTGACGGGTTGCAGGTGCTGGCGGTGGCCGGCTACTCGCTCGGCGGCAACCTCGCCCTGAAGCTCGCCGGTGAATATGGGCCGAACGCGCCATCTGAGCTCGTCGCCGTCGCTGCCGTATCACCGATCGTCGAAATCAGCCAGTGCACGCGCGCACTCGAGCGCAAGGAGAACTGGCTGTACGAGTGGAATTTCGTCCGCGACCTCAAGCGGCGGATGCGGCGCAAGGAGCAGTGCCGCCCCGGCCGCTTCGATCTGACGCGCCTGAACGGGATCAAGAGCGTCCGCGAGTTCGATGAGGTCTACACGGCGCCGTATTTCGGGTTCCGCGATGCGGAGGACTACTACCGCCGCGCCAGCGCGATGCGCGTGATCGATCGCATCAGGGTTCCGGCGCTGGTCATCACCGCGGAAGACGATCCCTTCGTCCCGTCGCAGCCGTTTCACGATCCGAAGGTGATGACCAACCCGCACATCCACCTGCGCATCAGCGCGCACGGCGGCCACTGCGGCTTCGTGGCTGCGCGCTCGCCGCGCGACGACGGGTACTGGGCTGAGAGGCAGATCGTGGACTTCGTCAGTCGTCAGTCGGTCAGTCGTCAGTCGCAAGTCACACAGTCGTCAGTCAGTCACACGTCGTCAGTCGCGACTTGTGACTGACTGGCTGAATAGCGACTGACGACGTGCGACTGACGACTGACGACTTGCGACTTGCGACTGACACGGTCGCGCGCGGACACTCCCTCGCTTACCGTCGACGGCCGCTCCCCATGATCGACCCGAGCGTGCCGCGGAGGATCTCACGGCCGATCCCGGATCCTATGGAGCGCGCCGCGCTCTTGCCGACCGCTTCAAGGGCGCCGGGATAGTGGCCGCCGCGGGGGCCGGTGCGGCCGAAGAGAAATTCCGACAGCGCGCCGACCAGTCCCGAGTCCGCGGCCGCGCCGGCGCCCGCCTGCGTGGGTTCAGCCCACGGCTCCGAACGTTGCGGCGACGCAGGCGGTTCAGGTGTGACCCGCGGCTCCGCCTTCGTCTTGCGCGGCGGGACCGGCGCCGCGGGCGCCTCGTCTGCCGCAGGCGCGCCGGCGGTCTCGACCGGTCGCTCCGCTGAAGCCTTCGCGCTGCCCTCGTCGTCCGTCGCGGCGTCCACTCTCTTCGCTGTTCGGCCCGTCAGCTTCTCGTACGCCGATTCACGATCGACGGCGTGCTCGTATTCGCCGTAGAAGGCCTTGTTGGCCTCGTGCGTCGCCGAGCGCTCGGCGTCGGTGATCGGGCCGATGCGCGAGGACGGGGGCAGTATCCACGCACGCGCGGTCACTGTGGGACTGCCCTTCTCGTCGAGCAGCGAGACGAGCGCTTCGCCAACCGCGAGCTCGCTGATTGCGGCCGCGGTGTCGATCGCCGGATTCGGCCGCAGCGTCTCGGCGGCAACCTTCACGGCCTTCTGATCACGCGGCGTGAACGCACGCAGCGCGTGCTGGATGCGGTTGCCCAGCTGGCCCAGGACGGTCTCAGGCACGTCGGCCGGATTCTGCGTGACGAAGTACACACCGACGCCCTTCGATCGAATCAGGCGCACGACCTGTTCGATCTTCTCCACGAGCGCGTCCGGCGCATCATTGAACAGCAGGTGCGCCTCGTCGAAGAAGAAAACCAGCGTCGGCGTGTCGCGGTCGCCGACCTCAGGCAGCTGTTCGAACAGCTCCGACAGGAGCCACAGCAGGAACGTCGCGTACACCTTGGGGGAGCGGATCAGCTCCTCGGCCGTCAGCACGTGCACCAGGCCGCGGCCGCGCGAATCGGTCTGCAGCAGATCGTCCACGTTGAGCATCGGCTCTCCGAAGAAGGCGTCGCCGCCCTGCTCCTCCACTTCCAGCAGCGCGCGCTGGATGGCGCCGATCGATGCGGTCGAGACGTTGCCGTATTCGGTCCGGAACTCCTTCGCTTTGTTGCCGACGTAGGTCAGCATCGCCCGCAGATCCTTCAGGTCGAGCAGCAACAGTCCCTGGTCGTCGGCGATCTTGAAGGCAAGGGCAAGGACGCCTTGCTGCGTGGGATTGAGATTGAACAGCCGGCCGAGCAGGAGCGGGCCGAGATCCGAGATCGTCGCGCGCAGCGGAAACCCGTGCTTGCCGAAGACGTCCCAGAAGACGACCGGATCGGCGCTCCACTCGGGTTCGGCGATCCCGGTCCGCTGGAGGCGTTCCTTGAGTTTGGCTGACGTCGATCCCGCGGCCGCAACTCCCGACAGGTCGCCCTTCACGTCGGCCATGAAGACCGGCACGCCCATCCGCGAGAAGTGATCGGCGAGCATTTGCAGCGTGACGGTCTTGCCGGTGCCGGTCGCGCCGGTGATCAGGCCGTGACGGTTGGCGAGGGCCGGACGGAAGAGCACCTCGTCTCCGCGCGTGGTCTTGGCAATCGCAAACGGTTCGCTCATGGTGGTATCAGCACGCGTGGTCAACACACAAACCGCAGAAGGCGCAGAGAACGCGGAGACTCTTTTTTTCTAACTCTACTCGAACCAGGCCGTTGAAGGCAGGGCCGCCACGAAGCCGCGAAGCCACCGAGAACCCTGAACCTTAGAACCTCGCTGGAACGCCGAGCTGCTGCATCAGCAGCTTTGCGAATTCAGGACCCTTGCCTTCCTCTTCGTGCTTGAAATAAACGTAGGTGTCCCGGCACACGGCGGTGTCGGCTGCGATCCGGTCGGCCCACCGCTTGATGTCGTCGGGCGTGTAGCCCTCGTCGCGCAGACGGAAGTAGGCGTAGTCGGCGGTGATTCTCACCGGCGTCGAGAGCTTCTCGCTGTCGGCGACGCACAGCGCCAGGTTGCGAGCGGCAAGCTTCGCATAGACCTCCTCGTCGAGCCACGAGGGATGGCGAAACTCGAACGCCCCGCACACCTTCGGCGGCAGCTCAGCGAGAAAAGCGTCGAAGAGCCCCAGATCCTTCTTCAGATTCGGCGGCAGCTGGAACAGCAGCGCGCCGAGCTTGTCGCCGAGCGCGCCGGCCACCTGACAGAAGCCGGCGACGAGATCGCCGACCTGCTTGAGCCGATTGTCGTGCGTGATGCGCCGCGGCGCCTTCAGCGTGAGCTTGTACGGCGATGGCGTCTGCGCCGCCCAGCCGGTGACGAGCTTCTCGTTCGGCATGCGATAGAACGTGTAATTGATCTCAACGGTAGGAAACCGTGCGGCATAGAACGGCAGCATCTTCGCGGCGGCGAGATCGCTCGGATAGAAGCTGCCTTTCCATTCCGGGTAGTTGTAGCCGGAGGTCCCAATCCAAATCATCTCAGTGACTGCGGCCATCTCGGGGCTCGGGGCTGGGGCTCGGGGCTAGCCGTTGACGTGTAGCGACGACTTCCCGGCTCGGCTCGCGCGCCATACGATCGAGCCAGCGCGAGGCTCGCCGAACCGCCGAAAGCGCGAAGTCGGCAACAGACTGTCAGCTAGTCCCCAGCCCCGAGCCCCTAGCCCCGTTCTCGAAGACTGTAGACTAAAGACATGCGGTCTCATATCGTTTTCTCCCTCTGCATCGCGCTCCTCGCGGGCGCGTGTCGTCAGAACCCGCCGGATCAGCGCACCTATCCGTTACAGGGCCAGGTGCAATCGATCGACGCTCCGCGCCATCTGGTCATCCTCAAGCACGAGGAGATCAAGGGCTTCATGCCGGCGATGACCATGCCCTACGAGGTGGAGGATCCGAAGGCACTCGAAACGCTCGCACCGGGCGACCTGATCGATTCGACGCTGGTCGTGTTCTCGGCGGGCGCACGGATCCGGAACGTCAGGAAAGTCGGCACCGCGCCGCTCGAGAAACCACCGGCCGACACACCGATGCCGAAAGCCTCGTCGGGTTTCGAGCTCATCAAACCGGGCGAGGCGGTGCCCGACGCGGCGTTCATCGATCAGGACGGGCGGAAGCGGCACTTCAGCGCCTTCAAGGGCTCGCCGGTTTTGATGACCTTCATCTACACCAAGTGCCCGCTGCCGACCTTCTGCCCGCTCATGGATCGTCATTTCGCGTCGATGCAGAAGACGCTGAAAGAGGAGCCGGCGCTGAAGCCGGTGCACCTCGTCACGGTCAGCTTCGATCCGGCCGTGGACACGCCGCCGGTCCTCAAGAAGCACGCTGCGGAGTTGGGCGCCGATCTGTCGAGATGGACCTTCCTCACCGGCAACCGCGACGAGGTCGATCAGTTTGCCGCGCGCTTCGGGGTGTCGGTCTCACGAGCGATGAACGACCCGCGCGACATCACGCACAACCTCCGTACGGTCATCATCAGGGCGGACGGAACGCTGGCGAAGGTGTACACCGGCAACGACTGGTCGCCGACGCAGGTCCTCGATGATCTCCGTCGGATCTCGAGTGCGGATTAGGGATTAGGGATTAGGGATTAGGGATTAGGGATTAGGGATTAGGGATTAGGGATTAGGGATTAGGGATTTGGGATTGGGGATTTGGGATTGGCGATTTGGGCGATAGGGGAATGTGGATAGGTGATTGGGGTGATACGTGGGTGGGGATTGGAGTGACTGGTGCGTAGCCGCCACGGCCCACCAATCCCCCTAAACCCCAATCTCCAATCCCCAATCCCCGCCCCGACGCGGTCGCAGTTCACGCCGCGTGAGCGGCGGCTGCTCAAGACGCTGCGATCCCCGGCCGCTGTTCAGGCCTACCTCAACGCCCTCCCCTACAATCAGGAGCCGCACGGCCGCGCGACGCTGCGGACGTTTCGCGGCGTCGTGCGCACCGGCTGCGCGCACTGCCTGGAGGCGGCGCTGTTCGCCGCGGTGACGCTCGAGCAGCACGCTTTCCCGCCGCTCGTCCTCAGCTTCGAATCGATCGACGAGCTCGATCACGTGATCTTCGTGTACCGGCGGCGCGGCCGCTGGGGATCGGTCGCGCGCTCGCGCGATCCGGGCCTGCATGGACGCCGCGCCGTCTTCGCGTCACCGCGGGCGCTTGCGCTCAGCTATTTCGATCCGTACATCGATTTCACCGGCCGGCTGACCGGCTACGCGGTCGTCGATCTCGCGCAGGTGATGGGTCTCTACGACTGGCGATTGTCGAACGGCAACGTGTGGAAGGTCGAGCGCGTGCTGCTCGACTATCCGCACCGGCCGATTCGCTCGTCGGATGCGCGCGTCGACGCGCTCCGCGAACGCTATCGTGCGTACCGGGCCGCGTACGGACACAAACCGCTCTTCTACCGCAATCGCCAACGCTGGAGTCCGTTACCCGAAGAATTCCGCGGCGAGGGTTGATTGTGGCGGAGGCGTCCGGTACGCTGACCGCTCCGTGACCGCCACTGTTTTCATCGTGCTGCTGATCGGCGGCATCTTCGCCGTCGACTTCATCGTGCGCTGGTGGCGCGAGAACGCCTGGCGCCGCCATTGGCGCCACCGCAGCCGCGACGACTAGACTAGGAATCTGGAATGTGCGGCACGTCGATTGCCACCGGCGACGATGCTAAGATCGCGGTCCGAACCGCCGCGGTCGATTTCCTGGAGATTTCGTCGATGGCCAAGACCAGCGTGGCCGCCCGGCTCGAAAATTTCGATCAGCGGCTCGTTCGCGTGGAGCAAATTCTGCCAACCCTCGCTTCGAAGGAAGACCTCAATCGAGCGATCGCGCCGCTCGCCACGAAGGAAGACCTCAAGGCGTTCGCGACGAGCGAGTATCTTCAGCGGGCAATCGATCAAGCGATCGCATTGCTCGCCACGAAGGAGGACCTCAAGGCCTACGCGATAAGGGAAGACCTCAAGCCGCTCGCCACGAAGGAAGACCTCAAGGCCTACGCCACAAAGGAAGACCTCAAGCCGTACGCCACGAAGGAAGACCTCAAGCCGTACGCGACGAAAGCGGATCTGCTTGAACTGAGAGACGAGTTGCGGCGCCACATGGACGTACAGACCGAGGCGATGCGCGGCGACATCCGTCTCCTCGCGGAGTACGTGGAGCACCTTGCGACGAAGATCTCGGACAGGTGAGAAGGCGGGTGGCCCGCCTTCCGAGTCTCCGCGCGCTCCGCGGTTTCGGAATGCGTGGATCTCAGGTCAGTCGAGGTCGAAGTCGCGCATCGGCTTCGTGATCGGCTCGTCCTTCGCCTGGCGGAGCGCTTCCTCGAACCGCTTCGCCAGCGCGTCGCCGCGCGTCTTCTCCGAATCGACCGACTGCTGGAAAATCGCCTCGCGCCGCGCCGCCTGCTCGGCGAGGATCCGCTGCGCGTCGCTCAGCTCCGGCTTGTCGCCGCGCTCGGGCTCTTTGTGCGAGACGACGCGCCCGAGATTCAGATCGACGACGAGCGTCGACTGGCAACACGGGCACGTCACTTCCAACTCCGATTTGAGCCGCGCCATCAGCGTTTTCCTCCCAGCGCGCCGGCCAGACCGATGCTGCTGTCGAACTGCTTCTTCAGCTCGAACGGCTGGCCATCGGGCAGCGTCGCCGTCAGCCGGAGATCCTTGATCATCGCGCGCCGATAATCGAAGCGCTGGCCGTAGCCGGCAACGAAGGTGTCGAGCGGCGCCTGAAACCGGCTTTTCGCCGGCACCACGTCTTTGGTCACGCGATAGTACGTGTTCACCCAGATCTCGACGCCCTTCCAGTCCTGCGAGCTGTGATTGTCGACGGTCAGCAGGTTGCGCTCGAGCGTAATCGGATCGGGCTCGATGGTACGACAGGCGCCCGACACCAGCACGAGCGCGAGCACGATCAGCAGGGTCCGGGCCATCTCCGCGATCTCTGCGGCTATCATAACGTAGTGACTCACGGCCCGCGGCCGACTCTGCGCGTCGCCACCTACAACATTCATCGCTGCCGCGGGCTCGACGGCCGAACTCGTCCGAATCGGATCGCGGCGGTGCTGCGCGCGATCGATGCAGACGTCGTGGCGCTGCAGGAAGTGGTCGGCGCCGGCCCGCACGGCGGCGGACACGCCGAGGAGATCGGCGCGCTGCTCGGCATGGGCTGGGTGATGGCCCCGGCCCGCCAGCTGCGCGGTCACCAGTTCGGCAACGCCGTGCTCAGCCGCCTGCCGATCGCGCAGCATCTCGAACACGATCTGTCGTGGAAGACGTGCGAAGCCCGGCGGATGCAGCGGGTCGACATCGCCGCCGACGGCTGCACGCTGCATCTCTACAACGTGCATCTCGGGACGGCGATCCTCGAACGGCGGCACCAGGCACAACGGCTCGCGACGATCGTCACCGATCGCCACGTGTCAGGACCGAAGCTGGTGCTCGGCGACTTCAACGAGTGGATGCGCGGCCTGGCGACGAACCTGCTCAGCGAAAAACTGAACAGCGTCGATCTCCGCAACTATCTGCGGCGCAAGCGGACCTACCCGGGACTCTTCCCGATTCTCCACCTCGATCACATCTACTACGCCGGGAAGGTCGAGATTCTCGGCATCGAGCTGCCGCGAACGCGGGTGTCCCTCGTCGCCTCCGACCATCTGCCGCTCGTCGCCGACGTCCGCCTGGGCTAACCTTCGCTGAGATCCACAGGGCGGGAAGGCGGGAAGGCGGGAAGGCGGGAAGGCGAAAGGAAGAAGGGCTGGAAGGCTGGAAGGGAAGGGAGGAAGGTTGGAAGGGAAGGAAAGGCTGCAAGGGAAGGAACCTTCCGGCCTTCCCACCTTTCCATTTCCACCTTCCGGCCTTCCCACCTTTCCATTTCCACCTTCCGGCCTTCCCACCTTTCCATTTCCACCTTCCGGCCTTCCCGCCTTTCCGTTCCGCCTTCCCGCCTTCCCGCCTTGTGGATCTCAGCTACTCGGCTTCTTCGATCAGCTCGAGGCCGATCGGCGCCACTTCGACGACGCTGGGGACTTTCCGGGCGGCGCGCTTGGCTTTGACCGTGCGCGCTTCTTCGTAGATGCGCTTCGGGACCGGCTGCACATCCCATGCGATCCCGAGCGCCGCCATCGCGCGGATCACGTACCACGTCGGATCGAACTCCCACCAGTAGAACCCGTTGCGCGCTGCGCGCTGGTAGCGGTGGTGGTTGTTGTGCCACCCTTCGCCGACGGCGAAAAACGCGGTGAACGCGTTGTTGCGTGATTCGTCGACGGTCTCGAAGCGGCGCGACCCGAACATGTGGTTGACCGTGTTGATGCAGAACGTCGCGTGCGCCAGCGTCATCGTCGGCAGGCAGAAGCCGTAGACCAGCCACGGGAAGCCGCCGGCGAGGAACAGCGCGGCGGCGAGCAACGCCGGCGGCATGAAGAAGTAGCGCTCGAGCAGCGCGAGCTCGGGCACCTTGCCGAAGTCCCGGAGCACGGGGTTGGTCCTCTCCAGCGTGTCGTGTTTCGTGTCGTTCAGAAACCAGCCGATGTGCGCGTAGTAGACGCCGCTGACCATCGGGCTGTGCGGATCGCCGTCGCGATCGGCGTACTTGTGATGGTTCACATGGTGGCCGGCCCACCACAGCGGACCCTTCTGCATTGCCGCCGTGCCGATGAACGCCCACACGAACTGCGCGACGCGGCTCATCTTGAAGGCGCGGTGGGCGAGATACCGGTGAAAGCACAGCGTCAGGCCGATCGCACGGAGAAAGTGAGACACCGCCCAGAGCGCCAAATATTCCCAGCGAAAGGTGATGAAGAAGACGAGAAGCGCCGACGCCTGGACGATCCAGAAAATCGAAATCTGCAGAATGTTTGGAAGCACGGAGTCAAATCTCTCGAAGCGCACGGGCGACTGGGATGCGCGCGGCGCGAAGTGCAGGGAGCAGGCCGCCGACGGCTCCCATCAACGCAGAGAAGAGGAGGCCGCCGACGAGGAGGCCGGGAGTGATGCGAAACTTGAATGCGAGCTCGCTGAAGCTGGTCATGTTCATGGCGCCGGTCGACAGCCCGTGGACCGGTAATGCGATCATGCAGCCAATCACGCCGCCAATCAGGGCCAGCGCCACCGACTCGGCGAGAAAGGCGGTCACGATGCGCAATCGCGAGAACCCGAGCGCGCGCAGCGTGCCGATCTCG
>DATFXR010000053.1:0-7176 GCA_035315685.1 Vicinamibacterales bacterium
CTACGTGCCGCAATTTGCCCGCCTCGACGGCCTCGACCAGCTTCCGTCAAATCACCTGGTCGACGTCATTCCGTACGTGTTTGGATCCGCCGAGCGCCGGATCGAGCCGGGCGAGCCGCTCGCGCCGGCATCGCAGATCGAGCACCGCATCGGGATGGACGCGAAGGTCGTCGTCGCACACGACTGGACGGTCGATCTCACCGTGCATCCGGATTTCAGTCAGGTGGAATCAGACGAACCGCAGGTGATGTCCAACCAGCGCTACGAGGTGTATTTTCCGGAGCGGCGGCCGTTCTTCACCGACCGCGCCAGCTTTTTCAACACGCCCGAGCCGTTGTTCTTCTCGCGGCGCATCGTCGATCCGCTGGCGGGTGGACGGATGACGGGCGTGGCGGGCGGATGGACGGTCGGCGCGTTGTTCGCCGTCGACCGCGCCAGCGGCGCCAGCGCTGACGGCGACGCGGTGGCGACGGTCGCGCGCGCGCAGCGCGGCTTTCACGGCGATTCGTCGATCGGCGCCACTGCGTCATGGATCGGCACCGGATCGGCCGTGTCCAACCGCGTCGTGTCGATGGATACGCGGCTGAAACTCTCGCCGAACTGGACCGTGACCGTGCAGGGTATCCAGAGCGTCACGACTGTGACCGCCGACCCGTCCGCGTTGTCCGGCACCGCCGCGTTCTTTGAAGTGCGGCATGAGGGCCGCCATCTGAAGTACCGCTCGGCCTATCGCGATCGGTCGCCGGATTTCGACGCGCCGCTCGGATTCGTCACCCGCACGGACATGCGTCAGGTGGAGAACGCCGTCTCGTATTTCTTCCGCCGGACATCGGGCCCGCTGCTCGCCGTCATCCCGACGGTGTCCTCATATGTGAATTGGAACTACGGGCGCGAGCTCCAGGATGCGTCGATCGACACGCCGCTCTGGTTCGACTTCAAGGGACCGGTGTCGGCTGCGATTGGACGAACGCAGGCGTTCGAAGCGTATCGCGGCATCGGCTTTCACCGCGACGCGACCTACGCCACTGCGTATGGCTACCCGCTTCGCTGGCTCGGGTTCAACGCGTACCTCCGCCGCGGCACGGCCATCAACTACTATCCGGCACCAGGTCTGCAGCCGTCGCTCGACGCCGCGCGGTACGACTCGATTGACGTCACGATCCGGCCCTCGGCGCGGTGGCGCGTCGCGGAGTCGTACATCGTGAGTCGCCTGGTTGAACCGCCGTCAGCGGCCGAGATCTTCACCGATCGCTACCTCCGGCTGAAGAGCAGCTTCCAGGTGTCGCGCGCGCTCTCGGTGCGTGCGATCGTCGATCGCCACGCGCTCGCGGTCGATCCGCGGGCGGCCGCCGACATCCCGGATCGGCGCTACACGTTCGACCTGCTGCTGACCTACCTGGTGAACCCCGGCTCGGCGATCTACGTCGGCTTCACCGATCACTCCCGGGATCTGTCCGCCGATCCGACGTTGCCGCCGCAGATCCGTGCGCTCGGCCGCGTGTCCACCGGACGCCAGGTGTTCGTCAAGATCACGCGGGCATTGCAGTTCTGAATCGTGTCAAGTAAGAATTCGGAATTTGGAATTTGGAATTCGTGATCACGGTCCGGCTGAAGCCGGACACTACCGGTGCTTGACGTCGCGCGAAGGCTTTAGCCGAGCGTCAGCGGTTCACGAATTCTTCATTCCAAATTCCAAATTCTTAATTGCCGGAGGCCGCCCGCGAGGGCGGCCTTCGGTTACTGCGTAGCCGGCCGTCCGACCCACTTGGTCAGTTCTGCCATGGTGATCGCCCGATTGTCCGGTGGCAGGTGGACCGGGACGATCCGCTGCACGTCGAGCTTCAGCCGGCGGATGTTGTCCAGCAGGCTCAGCGTGTACGGGCTCGCCGGGCTCGGCGGCGTTGCGGTGGTAGCCTGCGGGTTGTAGCCGTCCGCTTCGAGGAGCACCTTCTCCTTCGGCAGATACGCAATCAACATCGCGTCGTGGTGGCCGAAGTTCTGCAGGTGGTGCAGCTCGACGGTGTGCACGCCGTCGGTGAGCACCTTCTTCTCGCCGACCGCCTCGACGATCGGTTTCTTGCCGTTCTGCTGCGCCTTGTCGGGCACGAGCGTGTGCGGCGTGGCCAGGATCTTCTCGAGATACGGCTTGTTGATCTGCTGCGTGAGGATCGTCGCGCCTTCCGAGACCGCCGCGCGCAGGCCGCTCGAGTGATCGACGTGGCTGTGCGTGTTGACGACGTACTTCACCGGCTTGTTCGCAATCAGCCGTTTCGCCTCGGCAATCACCGCCTGGCCGCGCGCCTCGCTCTGCCCGGTCTCGAGGATCAGGATGTGATCCTTCATGTCGATGGCGATCGCCGCATAGCCGCCGGTGATCAGGTAGACGCCGTCGCCGAGCGGCTCGGACATCGCCGCGGTGTTCGCCGCCGCTGCCGCGGGCGCGGCGCCGCCGCGCCCCTGCGGCGCCTGAATCGTGACCGGCGCGTTCGGCTTCACGTCGGTGACGGTCAGCTCGAAGATCGGGTAGCCGCCCTGGTTCTGCACGATGTGCATCGGGAACTGCGCTCCGCCGACGTCCTTGTAGTCGGAGTACAGCGCCACGAACGCCATGTCGCCGAAGAACGGGTTGTCGATCCAGGTCTCGACGCGCTCGACCAGGTTTCGGTCGTTGATGTAGCCGTTCACTTTGGCCTTGTTGTCGCCGGTGAAGCTGACGACGCTGTACTTCTTGCCGCCGATCGTCTTGGCCTCGAGCGTCGCGCTCTTCGCCGCGGCGGCGCGCAGGAAGCCGTGCGGCATCATCACGATCTCGAGCTGCTGCACCCACGGCGTCTCGGCGTTGACGATGATCGTCTGGTTCACCGGCTGCTCGCCGACGATCGGCTGCTGGCCGCCGCCGTGCGGCGGATTCTCGCCCTGCATCCGCACCCGTTCGACGCGCGACGCACGCCCTTCGAAGTCGATCGATCGCGCGTAGCTTTTGTTGATGAACTTCGGCCACGGAGAGCCGGGATTCGGCGCCTGACCGAGGGCGAAGTCGAGCCCGGTCGCCGAATACTGCACGGTCTTGAGCGTGCTCACGCCGATTGCCTGAGACGCGCTTGCCACCACCGCGCTCGCGTCCTGCGCCGATGGGCGGCCGACGACGAGCACGGCCACCACCGCTAGTCCTGCCAGAAGCGTCTTCTGCATGGTGCACCCGCCTTTCGGCGGCGGATTGTACAATTGAATGGGATGACCGAGTACAAGCCGCAGCAGCTCGATGAGAAATGGCAGCAGGAGTGGACCGCCTCGAAAGCGTTCGAGGTGGACGTGGACCCGTCGCGCCCGAAGTTCTACGCGCTGGAGATGTTCGCCTATCCGTCAGGGCACGCCCATGTCGGACACGTCCGCAACTACATCATCGGGGATGTTATGGCTCGCACCAAGCGGATGCGTGGCTACAACGTGCTCCACCCGTTCGGCTGGGACGCGTTCGGCCTGCCGGCGGAAAACGCCGCCATCAAGACCGGCACGCACCCCGAGACGTCCACGCTGAACAACATCGCCCACATGAAAGGGCAACTGCAGCGCCTCGGCATCAGCTACGCGTGGGCGCGTGAAATCGCGACGTGCCGGCCCGACTACTACAAGTTCAATCAGTGGATCTTCCTCAAGATGTTCGAGCGCGGGCTGGCCTACCGCAAGCGCTCGACCGTCAACTGGTGCCCGAGCTGCAACACCGTCCTGGCCAACGAGCAGGTGATCGACGGCAGGTGCTGGCGGTGCGGGTCGACGGTGGAAGCCCGTGATCTCGAGCAGTGGTTCTTCCGCATCACCCAGTACGCCGACGAGCTGCTGAAGGGGCTGGACTCGTTGACGGAGTGGCCCGAGAAGGTCGTGGTCATGCAGCGGAACTGGATCGGGCGCTCCGAAGGCGCGCGCATCACGTTCCGCGTCGCCGGTTCCGATCAGACGTTCGAGATCTTCACTACCCGCATCGACACCATCTACGGGGCGACGTTCGGTGTGCTCGCCCCCGAGCATCCGCTGGTCGATCGATTTGCCGCGGAGAGCCCCGAGCCACAGGCGTTTCGTGCGCGCGTGGCGAAGTTCCGTTCGCTCGATCGCGAGGCGCGGTTGACCGGGGCCGTCGAAAAAGAGGGGTTCGACACCGGGCGGAAGGCGATCAATCCGTTCACGAACGAGGAGGTGCCGATCTGGATCGCCAACTTCGTGCTGGCGGAGTACGGCACCGGCGCGATCATGGCGGTCCCGGCGCACGACGATCGCGACTACGAGTTCGCGCGGAAATACGACCTGCCGATCCGCATTGTCGTCTCGCACGGCGACCAGACGCCGGCGTCTGCCGACGCGATGACGACGCCGACGACCAACTACGGTGTGCTCGTGAATTCGGGGCCCTGGAACGGACGCGAGGCGCCGGCGGTGATCAGCGACATGATCCGCGACGCCGAGAAGCGCGGCATCGGCAAGGGAGAGGTGCAGTACCGGCTGAAGGATTGGGGAATCTCGCGCCAGCGCTACTGGGGCACGCCGATCCCGGTCATCCACTGCGAAAAGGACGGCGTGGTCCCGGTCCCGTACGAGGACCTGCCGGTCGAGCTGCCGAAGGTGGCCCACTTCACCGGACGCGGCGACTCGCCGCTGGCGCAGGTGGCGGACTGGGTGAACGTCACCTGCCCGAAGTGCGGCGGACCGGCGCGGCGCGAGACCGACACGATGGACACCTTCGTCGATTCGTCATGGTACTTCCTGCGCTTCGCCGACCCGACGAACAGCGAACTGCCGTTCGATCCGGTCGCGGCCGGCTACTGGATGCCGGTCGACTTCTACAGCGGCGGCGTGGAGCACGCGATTCTCCACCTGCTGTACTCGCGCTTTTTCACGCGCGTGCTGCGCGACGTCGGCCTGGTCAACTTCGACGAGCCGTTCACCCGCCTGCTCACGCAGGGCATGGTGCTGAAGAATGGCGCGGTCATGTCGAAGTCGATCGGCAACGTCGTCGATCCCGACGACATGCTGCAGAAGTACGGCGCCGACGCGCTGCGGCTCTACGTCATGTTCGTCGCGCCGCCGGAGAAGGAAGTCGAGTGGAGCGATGCCGGTCTGGAGGGCACCTTCCGGTTCGTCTTCCGCGTCTGGCGGATCGTCGATCACTGGGCCGAGACGGTGGGCGGCGAAGGGATGCCCGAGTCCAGTCTGGCGGAGTGCACCGACGCCGAGCGCGCACTGCGGCGGAAGACGCACGACACCATCCGCCGCGTCACGACGGACATCGAAGAGCGGATGCACTTGAACACCGCGGTGTCGTCGCTGATGGAGCTGGTCAACGAGCTGTACTCGTTCAGCGAAGGGACCGCGCACGGCGCGCCGACGCGCGGGGAGCCGCCCGCCGGACGCATCGAGCGGCCCCAGACGATCGCCGCGCTGCGCGAAGCGCTCGATGCGCTGGTCCTGATGATTGCGCCGTTCGCGCCGCACACGGCCGAAGAGATGTGGAAGATGATGGGCCACGTCGGCGGCCTGGCGGCGGCGAAGTGGCCGTCGTTCGATCCGGAGGTGGCGAAGGCCGATCACGTGGAAGTGCCGGTGCAGATCAACGGCAAGGTGCGCGCTCGCGTGACCGTGCCGGCCGACGCGTCCGAGGACAGACTTCGCGAGGTGGCGCTGAGCAACACGATCGTGCAGAGCCACACCAATGGAAAGACAATTCGTAAGGTCGTCATCGCGAAGGGTCCGCTGGTCAGCGTCGTGGTGTCCTGACGCAGCCAAGGACACAAAGGACAACAAAGGACGCAGAGCAAGAGGACGCGGAGGGCGGCAATGAAGAGGCGATGGGTGCGCTGTTCTTTCCTTTGCGTCCTTGTCACGAATGCTGGCTGTGGGTATTCCCTGGCAGGCCGCGGATCGTTCCTTCCCGTCTACGTCCGCACGATCGGTGTGCCCACGTTTGCGAATCGAAGCACGGTCTTCAACCTCGAGACGTTGCTGACGCAGAAGGTGCGCGCCGAGCTCATCGGTCGCGGGAAGTACCAGGTGCTGCCGGAGACCACCGGAGTCGACGCGCTGCTCACCGGTGAAGTCACCGGCGTCACCGTTGCGCCGTCGAGCTTCAACCCGCAGACGCAGCTGGCGTCGCGCTATGCGATCACGATGAGCGCGCGGATCGAGCTGCGCGACCTACACGAGAACAAGGTGCTGTGGGAGAATCCGAGCGTGGTTTTCCGCCAGGATTACGAGGCGACCAGCGGCCGCTCGGCGACCGATCCCGCGGCGTTCTTCCAGCAGGACGTCGACAGCCTCGAGCGCATGTCCAGCGAGTTCGCGCGGACCATCGTCAGCGCCATCCTGGAGGCGTTCTGACGCTCGGCTAACGCCTTCGCGCTACGTTGTCGTCGATGTAGCGCGACGGCGTCAGCCGAGCGACAGGTGACGGCCGAGCCGACACGTCGCGATGCCAACACAGACTCCGTCGGCCGTCCGCAACCAGATCGCATCCGGAACAGCGGATCCCATCTACCTGATCGTCGGCGAAGACGAAGTGGAGAAGTCGGCCCTGGCTGCCGAGTTCGCCGATCTGGTGGACGAAGGGCTGCGCGCGTTCAACGTGGAGCGCGTGCACGCCGGCGACTACACGACCGGGGACAAGCTGCTCGACGGCGTCGGCGGCATCATCGCCGCCGCGCGCACGCTGCCGATGATGGCGCCGCGACGCATCGTGATCGTGCTGCAGGCCGAGACGCTGCTCGCACCGAAGCGCGAAAGCGAGGCAGCGGCGCGCGCGACCGAGCAGCTGCTGGCCTTCCTCGACCAGCCCGAGCCGATGACGACGCTCGTGTTCGTCGCCTCGTCGATCGACAAGCGGAGCCGGATCGTCAAACAGTTCCAGAAGAGCGGTACGATCGTCGAGATCGGTGCGCCCGACGATGTGGCCGGGGCAGAACGCTGGGTGCGAAGCCGCGTCGCGCAGACGGGCGCTGAGATCGAGCCGGCGGCGGCGCGTCACCTGGCCGTCCTGGCTGGCTTTCCCGAGCGGCCGCAGCGCGAAGGCGGCGGCAACCTGAAGCGTCTTCGCGGCGACGTCGATCGTCTGATGCTGTATGCGCTGGGCGAGAAACGGATCACGCTCGACGCCGCGCGAATGGTCGCCGGTCCGGCGCTGCTGCAGGATCA
>DATFXR010000054.1:0-14970 GCA_035315685.1 Vicinamibacterales bacterium
GATCGGCATGCTCTGCGTCGCCGAGATTCCCTCGCCCGGTTGCAGGACGTAGCGGAATTCGGTCTCGTGCGCGTACCAATCGGTCTCGACGCGAACGACGAGCATCGGTGCGCTCGGCCGCTCAATCATGTTGAACACCGCCGTGTAGACGGTGTCCCATCCCTGCGGCGTCTGGAAATTCGTCGCGCCGCGGAGCGACAGCGCGCCGGGCGGCGTGCCGAGATCTTCGGGCACGATGAACGCGCGCGACACCCGCATCGCCTCATCGGCCGAGATGGGCGGATCCTCGACCATGAACGCGACGTGTTCCCTGATCATCCCGATGCTGGTGATCGGCAGCGTCACCGTGTGGCAATAGAGCGGTTGCCATTTCCCGTCGGGGCCGCTCAGGAAATACGTGAACTCGTAGCGGCCGTCGCCGAGAAACTGCAGGTAGAACGATTCGTGTGCTTCGAGAGGCGGGAACACCAGCAGCCCGAGCGCGCTGCCCGCCTCGAGCACGGGGCAGTGGCGCGCGTGCTGCGGGAGCAGAGGCCGCTGGCCTTCGCGGCGCGGCCGCAAGCCGACGCCCGGTCGTCGCGAATTCGGGAACAGTCGCACTTCCACGGCCGTCAATGGTAGCGCTTCCAGGCAGGGAGGAGCGGAGTTGACAACCTCTGGAATCGGCTCGATGATTCGCGCCGCCCGTTCTCTGTCCTTTACATCGGTCCAGGGCCACGCGATCGCCGACGAGCCGTGCCTGTTTGGCTGGCGGCCGCTGCTCCCTCGTAGAAAGAGGCCAGTCCATGGCGGTGCGGATTGCGACATTCACTCCCAAGCGCCGTGAGGAATCGACCGGCGCGCTCGAATCGGCCGCCGCCGCCGCGACGATTTCACCCGGCGATCTGGTCGAATTCAGCCGCGCGCTTCAGTTGCTCGAGCAGACGAACGCGCGCCCCGGCATCGTCACTACGGTGCCCGACAGCATGGTGTCCAACCTGCAATCGTTCCTGTCCCTCGAGCTGCCGGCCGATCAGGGCCGCGTGCTCGAACGGCAGCAGGGCGCCCTCGAGGTTCAGTTCGACGAACATGACATCATCCGGTGGGCCGGCGTGTTCTTCACCTGGCTCGGGCGCGGCGGCAGGTTCGAATGGCAGACGCCTGACGCGCCGGAACCACTGCCGAATAGGTTCCGCGCGGCCGTGCTCGGCGATTGGGGCACCGGGCTGTATGGCGCGCCGGTGTGCAGCCGCAGCATTCAGGAGGACGGCAAGTATCAACTGCTGATCCACGTCGGTGACGTGTACTACTCCGGTCGTACGAAGGAGTACAAGGAGCGCTTCTCGGATCTCTGGCCGAAGGTACCCGCGGCGATCAGCCGCGCGCTGAACGGCAACCACGAGATGTACTCGGGCGGCCACGCGTACGTCGACGTGATCCGCGGCCTCGGTCAACGGGCGAGCTACTTCGCGCTCGCCAACGACCATTGGATCCTCGCCTGCCTCGATACCGCCTACGACGATCACGACCTCCATGGTGATCAGGCAGCGTGGCTCGAAGGGCTCGCAGCGGCAGCGCCCGGCAAACGGCTCGTCGTGTTCTCACATCACCAGCCGTTCTCGCTGCTCGACAGCCAGGGCCCCAAGCTCGTGGCGCGGCTCGGGCGTCTGCTGGCCGGCGGCCGGATCTACGCGTGGTACTGGGGACACGAACATCACTGCGTGCTCTACGATCAGCATCCGCTCTGGAAGCTGTTCGGCCGCTGTGTCGGCCACAGCGGCTACCCGTATTTCCGCGAAACAAAGTTGTTCGGCGCAACCGCGCCGGCCGCGGCCACCTGGCAGATCGTCTCGGGGAAGAACCTGGTGCCCGGCGCGCGCGTCCTCGACGGGAAGAACGTCTACACCGGCGATCACCCGAACGACTACGGCCCCAACGGATACGTCACGCTCGAGTTCGACGGTCCCAATCTGTTCGAGATCGTGCACGAAGCCGACGGTCACGTGCTGTGGAATCAGCCGGTGGGTGACGAGACATGACGCCCGATTCGACGACGCTCGACGCTGCACTGGCCGCGCTGCCGGCAGCGCTCGATCGATACGACTGGCCACGCGTCGACGAGCTGTGCGGCGTTCTCGTCGCGCGAATTCTCGCCGCCGAAGAGCAACGGCCCGCTGCCATCTGGAAGTCCGTGCTCGCACGGCTGCGCAAGAAGCGCCGGTTCGGCGGCATGGGCAAACTCGCGGAGGCGCTGGTCTACGTGGGTCAGGACAGCGGCCTCATCCAGCGTCAGTACGCGCAGTCGCTGATCGACCGAGGGCTGCTGGTCGCCGCCGAACGCGTACTGCAGGCGGCACTGCAGCAGTACGGCGGCTCCGCCGAGGAGGCCGAGATCAAGGGGCTGCTCGGCCGCGTCTACAAGCAGTGGTACGTGACCGCACCGCGCGGCGTTCGCTCGCGCGACCGCGCGACACTGCAGCACGCGATCGACGCGTACATGGGCGTCTACGAGGCGGCGCCAGACCGGAACTACTGGCACGGAATCAACGTGGTGGCGCTTCTGGCCAAGGGCGGCCGCGACGGCATCGATGTCAGCGTCGCGGGCGACACCGCGGCCGGCATCGCGCGACAGATTGTCACGACGATCGATCGGATCGCCGAGCCGCACGCCTTCGACGTCGCGACCGTCGTCGAAGCGCACGTGGCGTTGCAGCAGTACGACGATGCGCTCGCGCGCGCCACCGAGTACGTCGTTCACCCGGAATCAGACGCCTTCGAAATCGGGAGCACGCTGCGTCAGCTGGAAGAGGTGTGGCAATTGAGCGATCGCGAGCCGCCGGGCGCTCAGCTCCTGCCGGTTCTCCGCGCGGCGTTGTTGCGGGCCGCCGGCGGATCGCTCAATCTCGAGTCCGAGACCGTGACGCGCGAGCCGGAGCGCATCGATGGCGTCAAAGCGCGCATCGAAAGTCTGGATCGACAGCGAAAACTCGAGCGCGTGTACGGCGTGGATCGCTTCCAGACCCTCGACTGGTACAACCAGGGGCTGACGGCATGCAAAAGTATCGCGCGGGTCGAGACGACCGACGGTCAGGGACTGGGCACGTCGTGGATCATTCGCGCCGGCGACTGGTTCGCGAACCCATCCGACGATCGCCATTTGCTGATCACCAACGCGCACGTGATCTGCCGCGACGACGTGGAGAATCCATACCCGGGATCGTCCCGCAGCGCTGATGTGCAGGTGCGCTTCCAGGTCCTCGGCGTCAAGTCGACGCTCGGATCAGTCGTGTGGTCATCCGAGCCTGGCGACCTCGACTGCACAATCGCGACGGTGACGTCCGTTCCCGCCGACGCGGCACCGCTGCCGCTCGCGCCGTCGGCCGTTCGAATGACCGAACCGCCGCCCCGGATGTTGGTCATCGGACATCCTCGTGGCGGCGACCTGGTCTTCTCACTTCAAGACAACTACCTGGTTGCGTGCACCGATCGGCTGCTGCAGTACCGCACGCCGACCGAACCGGGCAGTTCAGGAAGCCCCGTGTTCGACATGCGCTGGCGGGTCGTCGGCCTGCACCACGCCGGCGACACGGAGACGAGCCTCGCAGCAAATGAAGGCATCGCGCTCGGCGCAATCCGTGCCGCCACGCGTCAGCTGACGCTTTGAACGAGCGATCCGTTCAGATACGGAGGGCTCATGGTGGCGACGGCGGAGCCGGCATTTTGGCTGAGCTTGTGATATACGATTCCGGTCGATGCCCCCCGAAGCATATCTGAAGGGCCACGCGCTGGTGTTTCGTCGTGGATCATCGGTTCGAGAGGGCCTCGCGAGCTATCGAGCTCGATCCCGGGTATGCGCCGTGAGCTGGGGCGAAACGGCGTGCCGCCTCGATCCGGCTTCCTATCTGTCGCCCTGGACGCATCAGCAAGCGCTGTACGTGGCTGGCAGCCACGCCGCGGCGATCGAGTTTGGCGATCGCGCGCTGGGCGGCTCGGGTCGGCTGGAAGGGGCACTGGCGACGCTCAGCCTCACCCTCGTAGAGGCGGGCGACCTGCCGGGCGCGCAGCGCTGAAGGCGATCCCCGGATATATCGCGAGATTCTCTCGAAACTGCAGATGCCGCGCGACCACGGCCCTTGGTAGGAACTAATCCTGCAGTGGTCGGGTGGACCGGTATCAGCATTTCCTACGGATGCCCCGGGGCGTCCGTATCGACCGTCACCAGATCGGCAGTTTCCATCGTCGGCAAAAACCCTCCGGATTGGTGGGCCCACAGCGACGCGTAGACACCTCTTCTCGACAACAGGTCATCGTGCGCGCCGCGTTCGACGATCCGACCGGCGTCGAGGATGATCAGTTCGTCCATCCGCCGGACTGTCGACAGCCGGTGGGCGATCACGATCGCGGTGCGCGTCTCGAGCAGCGTCCAAAGCGCATCCTGAATGAGGGCCTCGCTCTCCGAGTCGAGTGAGCTCGTCGCCTCGTCAAGGATCAGGATAGGCGCGTCTTTCAGGATTGCACGCGCTATCGCAATCCGCTGCCGCTGACCGCCGGACAGCTTGACACCCCGTTCACCGACGAGCGTGTCATAGCGATGCGGCAGCGCCTCGACGAACTCGGCCGCGTGCGCCAACTGCGCCGCGCGGCGCACTTCGTCATCGCTCGCGCCCGGCCGCCCGACGCGGATGTTGTCGGCGATGCTGCGGTGGAACATCGACGGGTCCTGCGGCACGTACGCGATGACCCTGCGCAGGTCCTCCTGCCGGATCCGATCGATCGGCTGGCCGCCGAGCAGGATCGCGCCGCGCTCGACATCCGCGAAGCGCAGCAGCAGCCGCGTCAGCGTCGTCTTTCCGCCGCCCGACCGCCCGACCAGGCCCACCCGCGCGCCCGGTGGAATACGCAGGGAGAACCTCTGAAGCAGCAGCGGCTGTCCAGGGCTGTAACGGAAGTCGACGTCGCGCATCTCGACTCCGAAATGCGCTGGACGCAATGACTCCGGGACCGCTGGATCTCTCACGCCTGGCGGATCGAGCAGGAGCTCGGCGAACTGTGCCGCGTCGGTCAACGAGCTCTCGAGGTTCCGATAGACGCGGTTGAACTCCCACATCACCCGCGTGGCAGTACCGTAATAGCTGAAGGTGAGGAACACGGCCTCGAGGCTGACGCCGCTACGGTTTCCGACGGTGAGCGCGACGAGCAGGCCGCCGAGGTTCGTGAGCACGAACATCGGCGAGGCCAGCATATCGACGCGCGTGTTCTGGTAATCCCACGACCGCAGCATCTTCGCGGCGAAATCCCTGACGTTCCGTTCGTGCATCGCCGCTTCTTCGGCTTCGCGCGCGAACGCGCGTACCGTCTCTGCGTTTGCAATCGAATCCGCCAGGTGCCCGGCGAGGATGTTCGACGCGACTTCGCGGATGTCCACCAGGCGCCGGCGGCGGCGAATCAGCGGCACCATCAGCGCGAACGTCGTCAGCAGCAGCCCGACGAGCACGACGATGAGCCATGGCGAGTACTGCCACAGCACGACACCGGCAAAGCTGAGCGGCAGGAAGCTCGCCGAGACCTGAAACGCCATGACGTCGAACACGTCTTCGAAGCGACGGGCGAAACCGAGCGCGCGCTTGGTCAGCGATCCAGCGTAGTTGTTGTGGAAGAACGCGAGGTCCTTCGCGAGCAGCAGGTCCATCGCCTCGATGTACAACGCTTCCAGGCCGCGGATCTCGATGCGGGCGATCATCGCGACGCCGATACGCCACGCGATCTGCCCGGAAACCCACAGCGCGATGAACGTGACGATGGAGGGGAGCAGCTCGCCAGCGGTCAGCTGTCGGTTGCTGGCGAATGCGCCGAGCAGCCTCGCCACCACGAGGGCCGGCGCGTAGAGCGTCAGCACATCACCGACCGCCGGCAGCAGCAGCGCGCCACCTGCCATGAGCGGCCATCTGCGGACCTGGGCCAGATATCGGCGCAGCACGAAACGCAGCGCCGCGCCGAGCCGCTGTTCGTTCTCCGGGTTTTCAGCCATGACCTGCTCGATTGACAAACACGACGTACAAAGGAAAGGGCCATCACCTGCCTCTAGGTGATGGCCCTCGGAGAAACCTGGGGAATGTGAGCTACATCACCTACGTACGCGGATACCGGCGCCGATGCCCGGCATCGAATGCACCTGGTGTTCCGAGACGAAGGTGAATGTCATCGCAAGTTGAGGAGACCACAGTCGCTCCGCCGCTGTCAACAGATTGGGGCGCCTTGGCGGCTTGCCGATTGAAGCTCCTGCTCGCAATTCGGGCAGCGACGTAGGTCGGAGGGAGAGGGATTCGAACCCCCGGTACCCTTCCGGGTACAGTGGTTTTCAAGACCACCGCCATCGACCACTCGGCCATCCCTCCGCAGCGAACAGAATCGCGCAAAAGACGGGCACTTCGCAACTCCGACACAGCACGTCGTATTGCCCTACTACGTCGGCCCTGCCGTCCCATCAGTGTCATCGTCGGCTCCAACGGCGAGCGGCGCTATAGTCGCGTCCGTCCGTGAGACGGTCCGAACGTCAGGAGCCAACGCCGTGCGCCTCCTTCGTCGAATTGCGGTGCTTGCAGTGCTCACCACTGCGCCGGCAACACCCGCACTCGGTCAACCCTCCCGTGCGCCGGCGGCATCTTCGGAGCCAGCCTGGTCGTGGGGCATCTCTGGCGCATGGTACATGCCGTCCGACGACTCCAACTTCGTCCAGCCAACCGTCACAGCAGACCGGTCGTCGCTCCATCTCGAGACGCGGTACGCCTACGAGGACCGCAAGTCGCTGTCGTTTTTCGCCGGCCGCCACTTCGAATTCGGGAACACCGCGACACTCACGCTGACGCCGATGATCGGCGGGCTGGTCGGGCACGTTGATGGTGTCATTCCCGCTCTCGAGCTCGACTTCGGAGTGTGGCGCATCGAGGCGTACGGCGAGGCTGAATATGTGTTCGATTTGCACGATTCGTCCTCGCAGTTCTTCTATATGTGGTCCGAACTCAGCCTGCGGCCTACCGACTGGCTGCGTGCGGGAGTCGCGACGCAGCGGACGCGCGTGTATCACACAGAGCGCGATGTCCAGCGCGGGCCGCTGGTCGGCCTGTCGTTCTCGAAGGTCGACGCGACGCTCTATCTGTTCAACCTGGGAGAGCGCGATCGGCTCGCGGTCCTGTCGGTCGGCCTTTCATTCTGATCTCGTCGCCGTCATGAGACCGTCGACTGAACGATGACGAGCGCCGGTGGGCTCACTCGGCCCTCGAGCCCGCCGCCCGATGTCGCCATCCGTCCCGACGGCGTTTCCTGTCAGCGAGCCCAACCAGGAACATTTCACACGCTACATCCCGCGACCGTTCGATTAGGAGACGCGGGCCTGCGCGCGATCCGGGTCGCTCTGTCGTAAACACGCTCACATCACACCGAAGCGCGACACGGTTACATGACACAGTCAACCTGCCAGAAATGGCCCGCAATTTGGACGGCTGCCGCTTCACTCGCGCGCCGAACCCCCGGTGAAATCAAACACGACGCCCAGTGATCTGCGCGACTCGGGGCGCCTCGGAGGTCGTCATGCGCCGAACTCGATCGGCTGCCGGTGCGGTCGCTGTCCTCGCGCTCATCGCAACCGTCGAACCCCGATACCACGCCGCGCACGGCGCTCGCCCATCGTCGCGACCGATTGACTTCATCGCAAATCGCGGCCAGTGGGATCACCGCATCGACTTCGCCGTGCGCCACGAATCCGCCTCGGCAACGGTCGCGGGCACGACGCTGACGTTCAGCGTCGATGCCTCACCTTCAGCGCACGTATCGTTGACCTTCGACGGTGCGTCCACCACGGCTTCTCCGACGGGCGAGACCATCCGCGCGACGCGCTACAACTTTTACCTCGGTAGCGATTCGAGCCGCTGGCGAGCCGACGTGCCCGCGTTTGCTGCCGTTCTCTATCGTGAGATATACCCCGGCGTCGACGCGCGCCTTCAGGATCGATCGGGACAGCTCGAGTACGAGCTTCGGCTCGATGCCGGTGCTGCACTCGAACAGATCGTCCTGCGCAGTGACGCGGCGTCCAGTCTACGCATCAACAGCGACGGCGCGCTGCTGCTCGAGAACGCGGGCGCAATCGTTCACCAGTCGGCGCCGACGAGCTGGGAGGAAATGGCTGACGGAACGCGACGGCCCGTCGCGAGCCGCTTTCGGAAAATCGACGACCACCGCTACGGCTTCGAGGTCGATGACCGCGATTCGTCGCGTCCGCTGGTCATCGACCCGGGACTGGTATGGTCGACGTTCCTCGGCGGCTCTGGTTCGGACTTCATCGGGCCAGCGGTCGTTGCCCGCGACGGCACCGGCGACGTCTTCGTTGGCGGTACGATGGCGTCGGCGGATTTCCCGTCGTTCTCCGATCCGGCGTTCGCGCCCGGGACGCAATCTCCCGCGTTCGTGGTGCGGCTCGACGCAACCGGATCCGTGATCCGCTATGCCACGTTCATCGGCGGGTGGCATGCGCAGATCGTTCATCGCGGCCTTGCCGTTGACACCGCCGGCAACGCGGTGCTGGTCGGACAGACCTTCTCACCCGACTTCCCCACCACGCCCGGCGCATTCGACCGGACCGGCATCAACAAGGATGCGTTCGTCGTCCGGCTCAACCCGACGGGTGGCCTGATCTTCTCCACGCTGCTCGGCGGATCGGGTGAAGACGATGCCTACGCCGTCGCCTACGACCCGGCCGGCAACGTCATCGTCGGCGGCACGACCGTGTCACGGGATTTTCCAACGACGTCGACGTCATTCGATCCGACCTACAACGTGCCCAATGCGGCGGCTGACGGCGGCGCGGAAGGCGACATGTTCATCGCCCGCCTGACAGCGGATGGCACAGCGCTCACCTATGGCACCTTTCTCGGCGGACCGCAGAGCGATGTGCTGGAAGATCTCGTCGTCGATTCGAACGGGTTCGTGACGGTGTGCGGGTGGGTCACTGGCAACAACGTGCAGGTGTTCGTCACTACGCCCGACGCCTTCGACCGGAGCTGGAACGGTTCGCAGGACGCGGCAATCGCGCGTCTCAAGCTCGATGGCGCGGGCCCTGCCGATCTCAAGTACGCGACGCTGATCGGCGGGGCGAGCCAGGACAATCTCTGGAAAATTGCGATCGATCCCACCAACTCCGAGCTGGTGACCTTCGCGGGGCGCAGCTGGTCGAACAACTACCCCGTGACAGCCGGTGTGGTTCGACCGACCAACCCGCCTTTCTCGCAACTGTTTCCCGACGTCGAGGCGGGCATCATCACTCGCTTCCGTTTCCCGGCCACCGGCGGCGGATCGCTGGTGTGGTCGACCTACCATCACGCCGACCGCATTACCGGTCTCACGGTCAACGCCGCCGGCGAGCCGATCGTGGTCGGGCCGTCGGCCTCGTGGGACCTGCTGACGACGCGCGGAGCGTTCGTACGAACGGCTGACGGGTCCGGCGCGCCGGCCAGCGGATTTCTCAGCCGGCTGAGCGCGGACGCAACGCAGTACGTCTACCAGTCGTTCTTCGGCGGCAGTGGCGGGATCGCAGACAACTTCCAATCGGTTCCGCAAGTTGCCTTCGTCTCCGGCAACACAGTCATCGTGAGCGGCCAGACGACGTCCAACGATTTTCCGATCACGGTGGGTGCGGTCGATCCAACGTCGAGCAATGCGATCGGCGGCGGTGCCTCCAATGAAGGATTCGTCACCAAGATCGCTCTCGATCCCGACGCGAGCGGGGATCTCACCGCCGATCCACCCGTGCTCACGATGCCAGCTGACGGCGCGACGTTCCACAACGGCCTGATTGGCCGACTCGAGTGGAACGCCGTCGTCGACGCCTCCGGCGTGCACGCGTATGAATTCCAGGTGTCGACGAGATCTGATTTCGCGAAGGCCTTCATTCTGTACCGCGGGGCCGTTCCCGATACGACCGTCGTCATTCCGCCGAGCGCCGGGAATTCCGGCGGCCTGTGCACGTGCACGTTCTTCTGGCGCGTGCGGACGGCGGATCGCGCGGGCAACCTGAGCGCCTGGTCAGCGGCGCGCACATTCACCATCAGTCAGACCACCGGACAACCGACGATTTCCTCGATTGAGGTCGATTCGTCGGCGGTCACGGGCGGTGCGCAGGCGACCGGCATGCTGCACTTGTACGACCCCGCGCCGATGGGAGGCCTGGTCGCCAGGCTGACGGCCCATCACGATCGATCGCAGGGACTCGATCGGACGCGCACGCTTCCAGTCCCCGTCGGCGTGCCCGATCTCGTGAACATACCCGAAGGCGCGCTCTCGGCAGCCTTTCCGATAACGACGTCGGCGGTCTCGAGCTCGATGGGCGTGAGTCTCATTGCCACGATCAATGGCGTCGGCGGATCAGGAACGATCAGCGTAGGGCCACCGGCAGCGCCCGCGCCGTCGGATTTGAGCGTTCAGCCCGGCAGCGTTACTGGAGGCACTGCGGCGACAGCGATTGTCACGCTGAATCAGTCGGCGCCCGCTGGCGGTACCGTGGTCGCGCTCTCGACCACGCATCCGGCGATCGCGACCGTGCCTGCAAGCGTGACGGTCCCGGCCGGCGCGCGCACGGCAAGTTTTCCAGTCACGACGTTTTCGACGCTGACCACGGACGTCGACGTGCTTCTCTTCGCGACGAGCGGCGGCGCGACCTCGAATCGGCCGTTCTTCGTTCGTCCGCCGAATCGATTGCCGAAGCTCACGTCGATGACGATCTCGCCGGCGTCAGTGACCGGCGGCAGCAACTCGGGCGGCACGCTGACCTTCAGCGGTCCCATCCCGGCGGGCACCTGGCCGGCGCAGCCCGATGCCGTCGTTCGATTCTCAAGCAGCGATCCCGACGTCGCGGCGCTCTTTCCCGGCGACGATCTCGTCACGGCAGGTTCGACGAGTCACACGTTCCGCATTTTCACGCGCGGCGTGCCGACAGCCCGCAACGTAACGTTTACAGCGTATTTCGACGCGACCGCGCTCAGCAGCGTCTTGACGGTTGGTGCCGTGGGTGGCGTGACGGTCTCGTCGCTCGGCGCCAACGCCACGATGCTGCGCGGCGGCGAAGGCGGCGTCGCGACGGTCACACTTGCCGCAGCCGCGCCGGCGCCGGTACTCGTCAACGTGTCCACGAACCACCCCGAGCTCTTCTCGTCGCTGCCGGGAAACGTCACGGTCTTCACCGGGTCGACATCCGCATCATTTGCGTTCGTGACCGGTACGTCGGTCTCGTCGACGACGCCGGTCACGCTGTCCGCGTCGTACGGAGCGAGCAGTGCGAACGTCGGGCTGACCGTCAACCCGCCAGCTGGTTCGACACCACCGCTCGTCAACGTCGCGGTCTCGCCCGCAAGCGTCAGCGGTGGAACCGCATCGGCGGGCACGGTCACGCTGCAAGGCGCTGCGCCCAGCGGCGGCGCGGTGGTGCAGCTGTTCAGCTCCAGCGCCGCCGCGACCGTGCCGGCGAGCGTCACGGTCCCGACGGGCGCGACCAGCGCAGCGTTCCCGATCTCGACCTCGTCTGTCGCGGCCAATACGGCGATCACGATTACTGGCCTGCTCCGGCTGAGCGCGGCGACGACGTTGACCGTGACAGCTGGCGCGCCGCCCCCGCCACCCCCGCCGCCGCCTCCGCCACCTCCGACGGGGCCGACGTTGTCCGCCATTGCGCTCAACCCAACGACCGTCACTGGCGGGGGCACGTCGCTGGGGACGGCGACGCTCACGGCCGCGGCTCCGGCTGGAGGAGCAGTCGTTGCGCTTTCGAGTTCCAACGCGGTGGTGAGTGTGCCGGCCAGCGTCACCGTCGCCGCCGGCGCGACGAGCGCGACATTCGCGGTGACGACTTCCGGCGTGAGCACGTCGACGACGGTGACGATCACCGGCGCCTTTGGCGCCACGAAAACCGGAACATTGACCGTGACGCCGGCAGCGCAGCCGCCGGGGCCGCCCGTGACGTTGACCGTCACGGCGACGGGACGATCCGGCAACAGAATCGGGTCGAGCCCTGCCGGGATCAGCGTCGCCGTCGGCAGCACGGGCTCGGCATCGTTCTCGAGCGGGACATCAGTCACGCTGTCGGTCTCGAACGGGCGCGATGCGATCTGGTCCGGCGCCTGCTCGAGCGGCAACCGCAAGACGAAGTCGTGCACTTTTACGATAAGCGGGGCTGCATCGGTGACCGCCAACGTGCAGTGAAGAGCAGCGGGCTCACGGGCAAGGGCCCGGAGGTGATGATCGCGTACAGCAGAGCGCGAAGCGCGAACGTCACGCGGGCGGCGGAAGTCTTGCACGGCGCGTGCTCGAGAGGAGGGCTACCGATGCACGTTCGAGAGATCATGTCCGCCGACCTCGTCAGTTGTGGGCCCGACACGCCGCTCCGCGAAGTCGCGCGGCTCATGGCGGAGCACGATTGCGGTCCGATTCCAATTGTCAGCGCGGCGGATCGCCGCCAGCCGATGGGCGTCGTCACCGATCGCGATATCGCGTGCCGAGTCGTGGCAAAGGGACGGAATCCGCTCGACCTGACGGCGAAGGACTGCATGTCGTCGCCAGTGGTCACGATCGCGCAGGACGCGCCGGTCGAGGACTGCTGCCGCCTGATGGAACAGCATCAAGTCAGGCGCGTGCTGGTGATCGACGAACGCAGCGCCGTGTGCGGAATCGTCTCACAGGCCGACATCGCTCGCGTCACGCCGGAAAAAACGGCAGGCCACGTCGTCAAGGCCGTTTCGCAACAAACGCCAACCGCTTCGCGCTGACCCTTCTGATCCACGATCCGGTGCGTCTACAACCATGGCTGGGCTCTTTACTTTTTTACGGCCTGACTGGCGTGACACACGCTTCGAAGCACGCTATCGTGAATCGTTTCCGATCGGCGCGGAGCTGACGATCGCGCGCGCACGCGATGTTCCTCGCGGACGCGCTGCAGGCGGGAGGTGACGTGTGACGGTGATCGAAATGTTTCAAGCGCAGCTGGAAGATGAAGCCAGGCGGACGCGGGCCGCGCTGGAGAAGGTTCCCGAAGGCAAAGATGACTGGGTGCCGCACGCGAAGTCGATGCCGCTCGGCCGCCTGGCAATGCTGGTCGCGCGGATGCCGAGCTGGTTCGGGCTGATCGTCAATCAAGACGAACTGGAACTGCAGCCGACCGGCGGCTCGAACGTCGATCAGCGGCCGCTCAAGACCGCGGCCGAGCTCGTCAAGGCGCACGACGAGGGCGTTGCGCAGGCCCGCGAGGCTCTGCGTTCCCTCACCGAGGATCGCGTGAAGAAGCCGTGGAAGCTGAAGGTGAAGGGCAACGTCGTCGCCGACCAGCCGCGGCACGTCGTCATCCGCGACACGTTCGCGCACCTCGCGCACCATCGCGGCCAGCTGACCGTCTATCTGCGGCTCAACGACGCGCCGGTTCCCGCGATCTACGGTCCGTCGGCGGACGATCAGCGGTTCGCGTGACCCGATCGCTCGGCTGAAGCCTTCGCGCGACGTCGTGGAGTGCTAAAGCCTTCGCACTGTGTTTCAGAGCTCTACTTGGTGATGCGCTCGCGGCCGTCCATGTACGGCCGCAGCGCCGCCGGGATGGTGACGCTGCCGTCCTTCTCCTGAAAATTCTCCAGGATCGCGATCAGCGTGCGCCCGACCGCCAGGCCGGATCCGTTGAGCGCGTGCACGAAATCCGCCTTACCGGTGCCGGAGGCGCGGAACTTGATGTTCGCGCGGCGCGCCTGAAACGCCTCGGTGTTGCTACAGGAGGAGATCTCACGATACGTGTGCTGGCTGGGCAGCCAGACTTCGATGTCGTAGGTTTTCGCCGCGGCAAATCCCATGTCGCCGGTGGACAACAGCACCGTACGGTACGGCAGCTCGAGACGCTTCAACACCTCTTCCGCGTTCGCCGTCAGGGACTCGAGCTCGTCATACGACTGCGCCGGCGTCGTGAGCGTGACGAGCTCCACTTTGTCGAACTGGTGCTGGCGAATCAGCCCGCGGACGTCCTGTCCGTACGAGCCCGCCTCGCTCCGGAAGCAGGGCGTGTATGCCGTGTAACGGATCGGCAGTTCCCGGCCATCGAGGATCTCGGTTCGGTGAAGATTCGTGAGTGGCACTTCCGCAGTGGGAATGAGATACAGGTCCCAGTCGCCGCCAATCTTGAACAGATCCTGCTCGAACTTGGGCAGCTGGCCGGTGCCTTTCAGCGTGTCGCTATTGGCGAGGAACGGCGGCTCGACCTCGCGGTAGCCGTGCTCGCGCGTGTGCAGATCGAGCATGAAATTGATCAACGCGCGTGACAGCCGCGCGCCCGCACCGCTGAGGACGGTGAACCGCGCGCCCGCGAGCCGCACGCCGCGCTCGAAGTCGACGATGCCGAGCGCCGGCCCGAGATCCCAGTGTGCCAGCGGCGTGAAGTCGAACGTCCGCGGCGTGCCATGCCTGCGTACTTCGACGTTGTCGGCGGAGCTCTTGCCTGCCGGGACCGTCGCATGCGGCAGGTTCGGCAGACCCATGACGGCGGCCTGCCGCTGGTACTCGATGGAGTCCTTCTGCACCTCGAGCTGCTTGATCTGTGCGGTCCGCGCCTTGGTCGCTTCCTGAATCGCCGTCGTGTCCTTGCCCATTCGCTTCGCGCGCGCGAACTCATCCGCCGACGCGTTCTGCTGCCGCTTCAGGCCTTCGAGCTCGGGAATGATCCGGCGCCGTGCGGTTTCGAGCGTAGCGATATCGTCGAGCACCTTGTCTGCGTCGACACCGCGAGTGCGCAATGCGGTGCGGACCTCCTCCATGTGATCGCGGATGTAGGACGGATCGAGCATGCTACCTCGCGTGCGTATTGTACGTTACGATTCCGTCGTGCCTTCCGTTCGCAAAGCCGTGTTCCCTGCAGCGGGCCTCGGCACCCGCTTCCTTCCCGCAACCAAGGCGCAACCGAAAGAGATGCTGCCGCTCGTC
>DATFXR010000055.1:0-6045 GCA_035315685.1 Vicinamibacterales bacterium
CGCGGTCCCATCGGGCCAGGCGCGCCATCACCGGACGCATCAGGGCGCTCCCGGCGTGTCCGATCCGATCGGGACCGAAGTACGCGTCGAACTGATCCCATGCGTAGCGCATCGGCGTCAGGCAGTAGCACAGATGCGGAACGCCCCCGGGATGCACGATCGACTTCGCGCAGCAGTGGCTCACGCTCACGATGCGATCGAAGGTGTCGAACGAGAACTGTTCGATCGCGGTCGGGAAGAGCGGCAGGTAGTGACGATAGAACCGCTTGACCAGTGGCAGCCGCTGCACGAACGACGTGTGCGGGCGCAGCCGCTCGATTGCCGACGATACCGACCCGCGCACGTGCACGAGCGTAAAGATCTCGGCGTCGGGAAACCGCTCGCAGATCACTTCGAGCGCCTTCTCGCCGCCGCGCATGCCGGTGAGCCAGTCGTGGACGATGGCCAGCTTCATCGAGAAGGGAACGCAAAGGCCGCTGACACCGCCAAGACGAGCTGCGCCTGGTCAGGCCGCACCGTTCAACACCTCGCCGTAGATCTTCCGCACGCGGCGGACCGACTGCTCCCAGGAGAACATCCCCGCGCGCGCGACGCCCCGACGGCGCAGGTCCTTCCGCAGGTCCGCATCCGTGAGCACGCGGAAGATGCCGTCGGCAATGGCCTGTGGATCGTACGGATCGACCAGGACCGCGGCGTCCCCGGCGACTTCCGGCAGCGACGACACGTTCGACGTGACCACCGGCGTCCCGCTGGCCATGGCTTCGAGCGGCGGCAGTCCGAAGCCCTCGTAGAGTGACGGGAAGACGAAGACGCCAGCGAGCCGATACATGACGGCGAGCGTTTCTTCCGGGAGGTATCCGAGAAACCGCACGTAGTTGTGCAGCTGGTGCTGGTGTACGGCGCGCCTCAGCGCGGTGTACTTCGAGATCTCGTCTCCGATCATCACCAGCTTGAGCCGATCCAGTCCGCGCTTACGTACGATGTGAAACGCGTCGATCAGCCGTTCGAGATTCTTGTGCGGCTTCACGTTGCCGGCGTACAGCACGAACTCGTCCTGCAACTGATAGCGTTCGCGAACGCGGACGACGTCCTCCTCGGCCGGATCGATGGCAAAGCGTTCGTCGTAGGCGTTGTAGATGACGTCGATCTTCTCCGGCGTGGTCTCGACGAACCGGAGGATGTCGCGCTTCGAGCTCTCCGATACGGTCAACACCCGTGTCGCGCGCCGCGCCGCGAGATTGATCGAGGTCCGAGCGTAGCCGAACGCGAAACGGTTCGGCAGGTACTGGGGAAACATCAGGTGGATGCAGTCATGAATCGTCACGACTGATCGGCAGCGCACCAGCGGCGGCAGCACGTAGTGAGGCGCGTGGAACAGCGTCACGCCCTCGCGCTGCAGCGCGAGCGGAATGCGCAGCTGCTCGGACACCGAGTAGTTGCCCGCCGTCTCCGGAATCGCCCGGAAGTTCTCGCCGAGTGTCGCGAGCGTCTCGCGATCTTCGGGCCGGCAGAACACCACGAACTCGGTGCGGTCGTCCATCCGCGCCAGATGGCGCAGGAGATTCCGGATGTAGGTGCCGATGCCGAAGTCGTGCAGTTTGCGGGCGTCGATGCCAATCCGCACGGGGCTAATGATACTCACGGGTGTGTGGGACCGATGGGCCAATCGGTCCCACACTCCAGGCAATCATCAGCGCTTACAGCTGCCCGCGGATTCGCAGGTACAGCTTCAGGACCGGCGCCCATACCGGGTGATGCTTCTCGTAAAACGCAACCTGACTCCGTCGGTACGCGTCGTTGGTCGCAGCTGGCGCCGTCGCCGCCGATCGACCGCGCAGGTGCACGACTTCGACGTCCGGCGTGAAGAGAATCCGCCGTCCGCGGGCGCGGATGGCAGCGCAGAAGTCGACGTCCTCCGTGTACATGAAGAACCGCTCGTCGAGTCCGCCGACGGCGTCGGCGTCCGCCCTCCGTACGAGAAGGCAGGCGGCGCTCACCCAGTCAGGAGACTGCCGCTGGCGCGTGAGCCGCTCCACAGCACTCGATCGCACGAGGCGCTTCTGCCGGAGCTCGTTGAGCGGGCCGATCATCCGGCCGAAGGACAGCTCCGCGCGGCCGCTGCCGTCAACCAGGCGCGGCCCGATCACGGCCACGCCTGGATTGCGATCGAGTTCCGCGACGAGACGGTCAATCGCACCGGTCGGGACGATCGTGTCGCTGTTCAGCAGCAGCACGTTCGTCGAGGAGGTCGCGCGCAGGCCGAGGTTGTTCGCCCGCGCGAACCCGGCGTTCGATCCGACCTCGATCACACGCACATCCGGCCAGCGTCGGGCGACGTCCACGCTGCCATCGATCGACTCGTTGTCGACCACGACGATCTCGTAGCTCACCCGCGGCGGCGCTGCGTGGAGCGAGTCGAGGCAGCGCGCCAGATCGTCGCGCGTGTTGTGCGAAACGATGATGATCGTGAGGAACGGGGAGTGTGGGACCGATCGGCCCGTGGGGTTGGTAGGGAGCAGGGGAGGGGAGGGTGGGTCGGTGGGTTGGGTCATCGCGACGCGGCGTTTTCGATGACGACAAGCGTATTGATCGCGGCGTCCGTCCAGCTGTACTTTGCGAGCTGTGCTGGAGCGGCTCCGAGCACCGTCGCACGGATCTGCTCATCGAACAACAGCGATTCGAGCGCGTGCGTGGTTGCCGGCAGATCGTTCACCGGCACATAGACCGCCGCGGCGCCGCAGCTCTCGCGCGCGACCGGTGTGTCGAGGAGCAGCGGCGGCACACCGGCGGCGAGGGCTTCGAGCGGCGTGAGGCCGAGCCCTTCATATTCGGAGAGAAATGCGAACACGCGCGCCTTCGCGTACAGCGCGTGAAGCTGCTCGTCGGTGACGTATTCGTGCCACCGGACGCGATCGCCGATGTCTTCATTGGCAATCGTCGCGCGGAGATCCTGACGCGGGTGGCTCCGGTTGTCGCCGACGATGTCGAGTGAGACGTCGGTTCGCGCGCGGGCGATCGGCGCGAAGGCGCGAATCAGATCGACGACGTGGCGACGGTTGAAGATGGATCCGACGTACAGAACGGAGTAGGGGCTGGGGGCTGGGGGCTGGGGGCTGGCTGCACTCCCATCGGGGCTAGAGACTAAGGGCTGGGGGCTAGCTGGATTCCGCGGTTCCTGACGGCTGGCCCCAAGCCCCAAGCCCCGAGCCCCGCTCTCGTGACGGCTAGCCCCGAGCCCCGAGCCACCAGCCCCGATCCCGGGCGGCACCACGTGAATCCGTTGCTCCTCCACGTTCAGCCGATCGACGATCTCGCGTTTCGAGAACTGCGAGATCGTGATGATGGCGGCCGCGGTGTTCGCCGTCCGGCGCACCAGCCATCGGCGGCGCGCGCCTTCGCGCACGCCGAACCATTCCGGATGCGCGACGAACGACAGATCATGGATCGCGACGACCAGTGGCATCGTCAGTCGAAGGGGAGCGGTATACCCGGGCGCGAACCAGACGTCGATAGCGTCGGCCCTCACGGCGCGCGGCAACGTGATCTGCTCCCACCACGTGCCGGCCGAGCCGGCAATCAGACGGGTTCGGAATTTTCTCGAATCCAGTGTCAGCGCAATAGCTTCAGGTGCGTAGAGCACGAAGTCGTGCGCGCACGCGCGGCCGCCTGTTGCCCATTCGTGCAGCAGGCCGGCGAGATACCGTCCGACGCCGGTCGCGCGCCCGCACAATTCGCGCGCGTCAATGCCGATGCGCATCGCTACGCGGCTCCAGCGCGCTGCGCGCGGCGCGCGACCGCCCGCTCATAGGTGCCGTACACGAGACGCGCTGTTGCGCTCCAGCGGAACGTCCGCGCGCGGGCGAGCCCTTTCGCGGCGCACTCAGCCGCGTAGCGCGCGTCGCGCAGCATGCGCTCGATGCCGCGGGCGAGATCTTCCGACGATTCGGGATCGACGAGCAGCGCCGCGTCATCCGTCACCTCGGGCAACGACCCGCGACGGGCGGCCACGACCGGCACACCGAGCGACATCGCCTCGAGGACGGTGAGCCCGAACCCTTCTTCGAACGACGGTTGGACGAGCAGTCGCGCGCCTGCGTAGAGCTCGCGGCGCTGTGATGGATCGACGTAGCCGATGTGCCGCACCCTGCCGGCCAGCGGCGGCCGCGCGATGCGCTCGAGCCACGGCCGCGCCGCGTCGGTCGCGCGCCCCGCGAGGATCAGTTCCGGGATCGCCTCCGCCGTTTCCCGACGCTCGGCTGAAGCCTTCGCGCCACGTCCCTCGAACAGCCGCTGGTACGCATCGAGCAGCCCGCCAATGTTCTTGCGCGGCTCGAGTGTGCCGAAGAACAGCACGTAGCCATTCGCCGGTGCCGCAGCCCGCGGCTCCCACTCAGGCGCGCCGGGCGGGCAGATTGCGATCCGCTCGCGCGCGACCCCGAGCCGCTGCTCGACTTCACCCGCGGCGAACGCCGAGGAGACGATCACTGCGTCCGCCCGACGGGCGTGATCGCCGACCAGCGCGGCGTAATCGCGGCGAATCTCGGCGGCGGTCCGCTCGGGATTCGTCAGGAAGTTGAGATCGTGAATCGTGATCACCTGGGCCGCGGCGCGCGCCGGCACCAACAGCGGGTGCGACGAGTGCGCGACGTCGAACGATGCGCCCGACAGCGCTTCGATCGCCGGCCACTCGAGTCGATGCCACGCGAGATTGAGCACCGCGACCGGCACGCGGCGATCGATCCGCACGGCGCCAGCGAGCTCGGACGACTCCGCGAAGCGATCCTTCCAGGAGCTCGAAAACAGCGTCAGCTCGAGCTGGCGGCGCGGGCCGCCCGGCGCGTACTCCGCGAGCAACGCGCGCGCCAGTTCGTGGGTGTACTCGCCGACGCCGCTGCGCGCGCGCAGCGCGGGACGATAATCGATCAGGACTCGCACTTGTGTAAGTCGTTCCGAGTCAGTATCTTATTGTGAAATGAAAATCGCCGTCGTCGGCACCGGGTACGTCGGCCTCGTGTTGGGGGCATGCCTGGCCGAAAATGGGAACACCGTCATCTGCGTCGACAAAGATCAATCGAAGATCGACATGCTGCAGGCCGGCCGGATGCCTATTTACGAGCCGGGCCTCGAAGAGATGGTGAGGCGCAACGATCACGAGGAGCGCCTCACGTTCACCACCGACCTCGAATCAGCCGTCCAGGCATCGCAGATCGTCTTCATCGCGGTCGGCACGCCGCAAGGGGAGGACGGCGCCGCCGATCTCCAGCACGTGCTCGCCGTCGCGCGCGAGATCGGCCGCGCCATGAACAAGTTCACCGTCGTGGTCGACAAGAGCACGGTTCCCGTGGGCACCGCCAGACGCGTGCGCGACGAGCTCGCGAAGCAGACCACCCAGACCTTCAGCGTCGTCAGCAACCCGGAGTTCCTGAAACAGGGCGCCGCGATCGAAGACTTCATGAAGCCCGATCGAGTGGTCATCGGCGTCGAACCGGGCGACGAACGTGCGGCGGCATTGATGAAGGAGCTCTACGGCCCGTTCACCCGCACCGGCGCACCGATCCTCATGATGAGCACGGAGAGCTCGGAGCTGTCGAAGTACGCCGCGAACTCGATCCTGGCGACGCGGATCTCGTTCATGAACGAAATCGCCAACGTCTGCGAGCTGGTCGGCGCCGACGTCGACTCGGTGCGGAAGGCGATCGGCTCCGATCGCCGGATCGGGACGTCGTTCCTCTTTCCGGGCGTCGGTTACGGCGGCAGCTGCTTTCCCAAGGATACGCAGGCGCTGCTGCGCTCGGCGGCCGACATGGGATACGACTTCAAGATCCTGCGCGCCGTCGAGGACGTCAACAAGCGTCAGAAGGAGCGGCTGGTCGAGAAGATGGAGTGGCATTTCGGGAGTCTGTCCGGCCGCGCGATTGCACTGTGGGGCCTGGCATTCAAGCCGCGGACCGACGATATGCGCGAGGCGCCGGCGATTCCGATCATCGAACAGCTGCTGCACAAGGGCGCGACGGTGAAGGCGTACGATCCGGCGGCCGGGCCGGT
>DATFXR010000056.1:0-4482 GCA_035315685.1 Vicinamibacterales bacterium
CTTCATGAACCCCATGTAGCCGACGGCCGCGACCAGCGCCGCGTATTTCAGGCGCACGCTCTTGCGGAAGAAGCTGATCATCGTGAGCGCGATGAACGCCGTGAGCAGCGTCAGGTCGAGCGCCTGCGGGCCGAGGATCTCGCCCCAGCTTTCCGCGCCGCCCACTACTTCGTGACCTCAGGCGGGAGCAGCTGTCTGGCGACCGTCCGCGACGCGTCGCGAATCGCCCGCGTCGCGCTGCCGATGCTGATCGACGCGCGCGACACGGCGTCGACGTCGCCGCCGACGCGGAACGGATCGCTGATCTTCTTGCCTTTGAATTGGGCCGCGAACTTCGGCGGCTCCACCGAGAAGTACCCGTACGGCTCCGAGTTGTAGGTGACGATGACACCGCTGAGCATGCCGGTCATGTCCATGCCGACCAGAATGTGAATCGGGCCGTGGTAGCCGTGCTCCTCGGGCACGAGATCGGTGGTCCAGAACGCGATCCCGATCGGTTTCTCGGCCGGGTTCGCCTTGGGATCCGCGGCATAGGCGGTGAAGTGGAGCGGCTCGCCAGCGAGCGCCGAGAATGCCCGCGCGGCGGGGAACAGCCGCTTCAGCTCGGCGGACGGGTCCGGCAGCGTGTAGATCCGATCAGCGGCCGACACGAGCACGACGCCAGCGCACAGCGCGAGCACGACGGTGAGATGGTGTTTCAGCCGGGCGTCCATGGGAGTCAGCGATTATACCTGCGCGCGTCACGCCGATGATCGCCCAGGCCGTGGGGCACGCGACGGCCACGACGCTACGGTGACGCGCCGCTGCGGATGAATCGTCTGACCCGCTCGAGGAACGTCTGGCGCGCCTCCGCCTCCGCCGCGGTTGCCGCGCGCGCCGTGCGATGACGTTCGAGCTCCTCGCGCCGATTGCTGACCGCTGAGGCGACGCGCTCGACGCTTGCCGGGTCGCTGAGCACCACGAGCCGGAAGGCATCCACGCCGATCTCGATCAGCGCGCAGTCGGTGACGGCTGTCACCGTCGCACTCCGGCGGTCGCCGGTGAGCAGCGACATTTCGCCGAAGAACGAGCCGTTGTCGAGACGCGCCAGTTCACCGGCCGCGCCGGCCAGGGTCACCATCGCTTCGCCGCGCCGCACGACGAACATCGACGTGCCGGCGTCGCCTTCGCGGGCGATCACTTCTCCGGCGCCGTAGAGCAGCTGGCGCGACATCGCCGCAAGCTGGCCGCGCTGTTCCGGGCTGAGTGCCATGAGTATTTCCACATCGTCCAGCGCAGTCGCCTGATCGTCGGCGGGCGCCGCGATGTGCCGCTGCGGCGCCGCCTGAATCTGCACGGGATGCGGGAAGGAAATACCGTGTCGCTGGAACGCGTAGTAGACGCGCGAGCGCACGTGGTCCCGGACGCGGTCGTCGGCCGCGAAGTCGGTCGTCCACACGCGAATGCCATAAGTCATCCACGAGTCGGCGAAGTCCCCGAGCAGCACTTCCGGCGGATGTTCGGAGACCATCAGCGCTTCGCCCTCGAGCGCCTTCACGATCACCGCTTTCACGTCATTCGGCGCCACGTCGTACCCGGCGCGTACCTGAATCTCGAGCTGCGTTTCGCGCGTCGGCTCGGAATAGTTGGTGATGGTGTCGCGGGACAGCACGCTGTTCGGCACGACGACGAAGTTGCCGGCCTTGGTCCGGATCTTGGTTGCCCGCCATGTGATTTCGCTGACCAGGCCGTCCTTGCCGCCGATCGTCACCCAGTGGCCGACGCGAAACGGCTTCTCGATCTGAATCGCCAGCCCGGCGAAGAGATTCCCGAGCGTGTCCTGCAGCGCGAACCCGATGACGACCGCGCCGACGGCCGTCGTCGCGACGACTTTTTCCGGCAGGAACAGCAGCGCCGCGACGGCGAACAGCGCGATGACAATCGTGTCCTGGACGATGTTCGGAAAGCGCTCCGGGATGCGATCGAGGCGCCACGGATTGATGGCGCCGACGACGATTGCGTTGGCGAGGCCGAATGCGAGCAGCAGCGGGCTGGTCGTCTGAATCTGCGTAGCAACTGCGGCGGGCAGCCGCCCGAACGTGACCAGCGCTGCGGCGACGGCGTACGCGGCGAACAACAGTGCCGAAATCAGCAGCCGGCTCCGGACATACCGGTTGATCGTCGCGGTGCGCGCGACGAGCGCGAACAACAGGAGCGCAATTCCAGCGATCATCGTGACGCTCCCTGATCTCAGGCGCCGGCGATCGCCTCGGCGACGTAGTCGATTTGCGGCTCGGTGAGCTCGGGGTACATCGGCAGCGACAGAATCCGCGCGGCGGCCCGCTCGGTCGCCGGAAAGTCGCCCAGCTCGTATCCGAGAGGGGCGCATGCCTCCTGGAGATGCGCCGGCACCGGATAGTGAATGGCCGTCTCGACGCCTCGCTCGTGCAGCCGCGTCTGCAGCCGATCACGATCGTCGCTCTCGACGACGTAGAGGTGGAAGATGTGCTCGACGTCAGCAGACACCGACGGCGTCGCGACGCGATCGCGCAGCCGGATGTCATAGGCCGCCGCGTGGCGGCGCCGGAGAGCGTTCCATCGATCGAGGTGCGGTAGCTTCACCCGCAGCACCGCAGCCTGCAGCGTATCGAGCCGTGAGTTGGTGCCGGCGACGGCATGGTGATGCTTCACACGCTGCCCGTAGTTGCGCAGCAGGCGCAGCGTCGCTGCGGCTCGGTCGTCGTTCGTCGTGACGATGCCGCCGTCGCCGAAGGCGCCGAGGTTCTTCGACGGGTAGAAGCTGAACGCCGCGGCAGCGCCGAGGCTGCCGGCACGCACGCCCCTGTAGCGCGCGCCGTGCGCCTGTGCGGCATCCTCGATCACGAGGAGATTGTGCCGCCGCGCCACCGCGGACACCGCATCCATGTCAACCGGGTGACCGTACAGGTGCACCGGGACAATCGCGCGCGTCCGCGTGGTCACGGCAGCTGCGATTGCGCCAGCGTCGATCGTGTAGCTCGCGCGATCGATGTCGACGAGAACCGGCGTCGCCCCGGCCGCGAGGATCGCCAGGACCGTGGCGATGAACGTGTTGGCCGGCACGATCACCTCGTCGCCGGGCCCGATGTCGAACGCACGCAGGGCGAGCTCGATGGCCGCGAGTCCGGTCCCCACCCCGATTGCATGCCGCGCGCCGATGTACTCTGCGTACTCCGCCTCGAACGCCTCGACCGCAGCGCCCAGAATGAAGTCGCCGCGTTCGATCACCGTAGCGACGGCACGAGTGAGGCTGTTGCTCAAGGCCCGGTGCTGAGCCTGCAGGTCGACGAACGGCACGTACATGGTTGCAATCATCGTTTCAATCCAAGCCCCAGATAGACGACCGGGCGGACGATGCTCCACCAGTCGACGAACGGACGCATTTTCGTGTATCCGAGCGCACGCGGCGGGTAGATCTTCGTCACTGCCACCTCGACGTGGCGGTAGCCGAGGCGGATCGCCTTCAGCATCAGGTACGGCTCGAGCTCGTACTTGTCGAGCCAGTCCTGCCGCCAGTCGATCCGGGGATCGCGAAGCAGCGCCGTGCGGAACGCGCGGAACCCGTTCGTGCTTTCGGTGACCCGTTTGCGCGCCGCGATCGAGAAGATCAGCGGGTGCACCAGGCGTGTGCCGACCACGCGGTACGACGGCATGTTGCCGAAGCCGCCGCCGCCGAGAAAGCGCGAGCCCTGCACGAAATCGGCGTCGCCGCGTTCGATGGGAGCGAGGAGGCGCGGAATCTCGAGCGGGTCGTCCTTGTCGTTACCCGCGTGAATCACCAGGACGTCGTACTCGTGATCGAGCGCGTACTGGAACACGCGCTTCATCGACGCGCCGATGCCGTGGTTCGTCGCGCTGCGCAGCACGACGATCCGCGAATCGATCCGGTCGAGCGCGCCGTCGGTCGATCCGTCGTCGTGGACGAGGAGATCGTACGACCGCTCGGTGGGATGGCGGGCGAGGGTGCGTCTGATCTTGTCACCCTCGTTGTAGGCAAAGGTCGCGGCCAATACACGCATCTACCGGCGGGTTTTCGGAGGCCGCGTCACGGGACGAGGCAGCGGCGACACCGTGGTCCACTCGGGGCGCCGGCGCACGTCGAGACCGTGTTCGTAGGGAACGACAATGCCGAACGGACACTCGATGCGGTCGACCGGGCCGACCACGCGCGCCGGATTGCCGGCGACGAGCATGCCGGCCGGCACATCGGCCGTCACCACGCTGCCGGCGCCGACGAGGGCGTTCTCGCCGACGGTGATCAGCGGCAGCAGCGTGACGTTGACACCGACGCGCGCACCCCTGCGCACCGTCGGCCCCTGCATACATTTCGTGCACATCGGGTGCGGATCGTTCGCGATGGTCACGCCGGGCGCGAGGAACACGTCGTCTTCGAGCGTCGTGAACTGCGCGACGTAGACGTTGCAGTGAATCCGCACGCGATCACCGATCACGCACCCGTAGTCG
>DATFXR010000057.1:0-19070 GCA_035315685.1 Vicinamibacterales bacterium
GCGATCGATCTTCGCCTGCGTCTGGGCATCGAGCTCCGAGCCGAACTGCGCGAACGCCGCCAGCTCGCGAAACTGCGCCAGCTCGCCTTTGAGCCGCCCGGCGACCTGTTTCATCGCCTTGAGCTGCGCCGCCGACCCGACCCGCGAGACCGAGATGCCGACCGAGATCGCCGGCCGCGTGCCTTGATAGAAGAGATCGGTTTCCAGGAAGATCTGTCCGTCGGTGATCGAGATGACGTTGGTGGGAATGTAGGCGGAGACGTCGCCCGCCTGGGTCTCGATGATCGGCAACGCGGTCAGCGATCCATTGCCGTACTGCTCGCCGACGCGCGCCGCGCGTTCGAGCAACCGGCTGTGCAGGTAGAAGACGTCACCGGGATAGGCCTCGCGGCCCGACGGCCGCTTCAGCACCAGCGACACTTGACGATAGGCGACCGCATGCTTGGACAGATCGTCGTAGACGATCAAGGCGTCCATGCCGTGGTCCATGAACCACTCGCCCATCGCCGCGCCGGCAAACGGCGCCAGGTACTGGCTCGTGGCGGAGTCGGCCGCGGGCGCCGCCATCACGATCGTGTACGGCATCGCGCCGTTCTCCTCGAGCACCGACACGAGCTGGGCGATGGTCGACTGCTTCTGGCCGATGGCGACGTAGATGCAGTAGAGCGGGCGATGGCTCTTGTCGCCGGCCTCTTCGGCGGCGCGGTTCAATCTCGCCTGGCTGATGATCGTATCGACGCAAATCGTGGTCTTGCCGGTGGAACGGTCGCCGATGATCAGCTCGCGCTGGCCGCGGCCGATCGGAATCATCGCGTCGATCGCCATGATGCCGGTCTGTACCGGCTGCGAGATCGGTTTTCGCCGCATGATCCCGGGCGCGATTTTCTCGACGGCGTACGCCTCGTCGCTCACGATCGGCCCCTTGCCGTCCAGCGGTTCGCCGAGCGTGTTCACCACGCGGCCGAGCAGTCCCTTGCCCACCGGCACCTGCAGCAGCTTGCCGGTGGCGCGGACTTCGCCGCCTTCTTCCAGCCTGGTGTCGTCGCCAAGGATGATGACGCCGACGTCGGTGTCTTCGAGGCTGAGGGCCAGGCCGGTGACGCCGTGGCCGAGATCGAGCATCTCGTTCAGCATCACGTCGCTCAGGCCTTCGACACGCGCGACGCCGTCGCCGACCTCGCGGATCACGCCGACGTTGGTCCGAGCGGTGACTGTCCGGACGCCGGCAATCCGCGCTTCAATCTCCTGCAGCAGCGTGCTCATTAGTTTTCCTCATTGGTCACCGACGGCCTGAGGACGCGTCAGAACTGCGACTCGAGCGCGGCCAGACCAGCCCTGACGCTGCCGTCGTACACCGTCGATCCGATCTGGATGCGCATCCCGCCGATCAGCGCCGGATCGACCACGAACGTCGTCCCCGCCAGACGTCCCGGCATCTGTGCCAGTCCTCGTTCGAGCTCGGCTCGCACGGCGGGATCGAGCGGCGTCGCGCTGGTGACGACGGCCAATCGCCCGGCGTGGTCGAGCCGCAGCAGGCGGAGGAACTGCTTGAGCAGCGGCACCGCGCTCGCCCGCTGCGACTCGGCGATCTTCTCGACGACGAGGCGCGCGCGCTCCTCGTCGAGCACTCCGTCTTTCAGGCACACGTGCCACAACTCCTGCGCGTCGCGCTTCACCTGGCGCACGGTTTTCATGGCGATTCCGGTCTCGCGCTATGACGCCTGCAAGTGCCTGGCGGTCTCCTCCGCCAGACGCCGTTGATCATCAGTCGTCAGAATCTTGCCGGTCACGGCCGCCGTCGTCTGAACGACCAGCCGGCCGACCTCGCCGCGCAGCTCGTTCATCATCCGCGCATGTTCCTGCGCGGCCGCGTCGCGCGCCTTGAGCACGATCTGCTCGGCGGCGGCGACGGCACGCTGGGTTTCGCGTTCCTGGAGCCGCTTGGCGGTTTCCCGGGCGTCGGCGATCAGCTTGTTTCCCTGCTCACGCGCCTCGGCGAGCACCTGTTCCCGATCGGCGTCGATCGCGGCGAGCTTGGCGTTGATCTTCTCCGTGTTCGCGAGCCCCTGGGCGATTTGCTCCCGGCGCGTCGCGAGCATTGCCAGCACCGGCTTGTAGGCCAGCCGATAGAGCAGGGCGCAGACGATCGCGAAGCTGATGATCTGAGCGCCGAGATGCGGCCAGTCGACCCCGAACGTCGCGGCGAGCGTTTCGGGCTGAGCACTCTCGTGCGCCTGGACGATCAGCGCGAGGACGGCCTGCATGCCGCTATCTCACCAGGAACAACGCGTAGAACACGATCGCTTCCGCGAACGCGATCGCGAGAATCGACTGCACCATTACGGCAGTTGCGGAACCGGGATTGCGGCCGACCGCCTGTGAGGCCATCGCGCCAATCCATCCAACCGCGAGAGACGCGCCCAGTGCCGCGAGACCGACATGCAGGTTGCCCGCCATGTGTGTGTCGTCCTTTCCTTTGCTGTCGTTGCGTCTTCAGTTGCCTCAGTCGTGTGCGGCGGCCGGCTGCTCGCCGTGATCATGATGCTGACAGATCAGCAGCGTGAACACGGCAGTCAGCAGCATGAACACCAGCGCCTGCACGATCCCTACGAGCAGTTCGAGAAAGTAAAAGGGAATCTGGAACAGCCAGCCGAGCGGCATCCGCGCCATGGTTTCGAGCATCGTCTCGCCGGCGAAAATGTTGCCGTACAGCCGGAAGCTCAATGAGATCGGGCGGAAGAGAATCGACACGATCTCCAGGCATCCCGCCGCGAAGAACACGGCGATCAACAGGATGCGCAGTGCGCCGGCGCTCTCGCCCTTCGGCGCGAACAGCTCCTTCACGAAGCCGGTCGGTCCCACTTCCTGCAGGCCCCAGACGATCCACGCCGCGAAGAAGACGAGCGCCATCGCCAGCGTCATGTTCACGTCGGCGTTCGCGCCGCGCAGCAGCGGCTGCTCGATCAGGAACCCGTCCGGCGTCTGGTGCCCCCATCCGATCGAGCCGACGCCCGGAATCAGCCCGAACCAGTTCGATGCGACGATGAAGATGAAGATGCTGGCGAAGAACCAAAAGGTGCGATCGACCAGCGGGCGGCCGATGATGCCCTCGAGAAACCCGTACAGCCCGTCGACCAGCCATTCGAGAAAGTTCTGGGCGCCGTACGGGACCTGCTTCATCGTCCGCGTCGACATCTGCGCGAACACGATGAGCAGCACGGCCACCACCCACATGACGACCATCGAGTTGGTGATCGGAAAGCCGAACGGCCGGGCGATTTCGACCGCCTTCTGAGAGAGCCCGTGCTCCTCGGTGGCGGCAACGGCCACCGCGCCCTGCAGGGACACGAGCACCGCGGCGAGTGCGGGGCCGATGACACCTTCTCGGGTACGCGCCATGGTGCGTGACGGGTCAGTGCATCGGCCTTGCCAGTTCGGGTGAGGTCAGGAAAGGGCACAACCGCCGTGAGCACAGCGATCGGTGGAGATATACTGCGCCGATCGATGGAGATGCTCCGATAGATCGGAGTACCTCCGAGGCATCCGTCACGTTTCCGGCCATCGCTTGCGATTTCCTTGTGCGGCGAGGGCTACCTGGCTGGCATAGCGCGTGCTGAGGTACGTCCGACCATCTCGAGGAGGGTGCGTGCGCCGACAACATCTCTTCCACATTCTCTGTGCGTGCGCGTGTGGTGCGGCGACGCTGGCTGTTGCGGCGACGTTTGCCGCCGCGCAGGGCCGCGGCGAGACCTACGCGGCAGATGCGGCCGTGAAACGTCCGAACGGGACCACCGCGTCGGCCAAGCTGACCGCGACGATTGAGACCTTTGCGACCGACGCCGATCGCGACGCGTTGATCGCCGCCGTCGGCAAAGGGGGCACGGCCGCGCGTGATCTGCTGGCATCGCGAAAGGACGCAGGCTCGATTCAGGTTGGCGCCACCAAGACCCCAGTGAAGTACGCCTACGCGCGGACCACCGGCTCGGGCCGGCTGATCACGCTGGTCACCGCGCAGCCGATTCATTTCGTCGGCGGCGACTTGCCGGACGCGAAGCCGAAAGCGCGCTACGACCTTGGACTGGTCCTGCTCGACCTGGCTGCGTCGAAGCCGGGTAGCGGCGAAGTAGCGCCGGCGGCGAAGGTGAAGGTGGACGCGCAGAAGGCGATCGTCACCGAGGACTACGGGGCGGAAGCCGTGCGCCTCTCGAACGTCGTCCGCCAGTAGGGCGCGGTCGTCACGACTGCGCGCGAGAGCGTCGATCCGCTCGAAACCAGATCTGGACGCGCGCGGTGTGCTTCCGTGGAACGATGACGCACTGCCATTCTCCGTCGGGCCGGACGGCGTCCCCCGGCATTTCGGAGGCGGGCTGCGCGTCCGATTCAACTGCCGTACGCGATGACCCGACGAACGCCCCGCAGCCTGAAGGAAAGGCGCCGATACGCACCGCTCGCGCTGCTGGTACGCCTGCTGCTTTAGCGGACCAAGCGAGATTCCCGGACCAGAGAGAAGGATGAAGCCATGTCGATCGAGCCGGCAAAGACGATGATCGCCGTCGCGGCGACGGCGGCCGCGCTCACCAGCGCGTGCGAAAAAACGGTGGCGGTCGCTCCGCCGCCGCCCGAGGTCTACGTCGTGTCGGTGGTTCAGAAGGACGTGCCGACGTATCTCGACCTCGTCGGGCAGACCGAGGGGGCGCAGGATGTGGACGTTCGCGCACGCGTCGAAGGGTTCCTGGAGACGATGAACTTCCGCGAAGGGTCGTTCGTGCGGAGGGGCTCGCTGCTCTATACCATCGATCCCAAGCCGTTCGAGGCCGCGCTCGCGCAGGCGAAGGCCGACCAGGCGACGGCGCAGGCGCGGCTCGAGAAAGCGAACAACGACGTTGCGCGTTACACGCCGCTGGTGGTCAAACAGGCCGTCAGTCAGCAGGAGCTCGACAACGCGCGCGCCGCCCAGAATGCGGGCCGATCAGAGGTCGACGCCGGAAAGGCCGCCGTCGACAAAGCAGCTCTCGATTTGAGCTACACGCGCGTCAACTGCCCGGTCGACGGGCTGGTCGGCCTCACGAAAGTCAAGCCGGGCAGCCTGGTGGGACGCGGAGAGAGCACGCTCCTCACGACGGTGTCGCAAATCAACCCGATCGTCCTCCGCGTCGGCGCCACCGAGGCGGATTACCTGCGGGTCGCCAAGCGCAATCCAGGCCGCAGCGGCGCGGCGCCGAACGCCGGCGGCATCGAGCTCACGCTCGCCGACGGTACCGTGCATCCGCAGCAGGGCACCGTGACCACGGTCGAGCGCGCGGTCAACGCGTCCACCGGCACCCTGACCCTGCAGATCAGTTTTCCCAATCCCGACAACCTCCTCCGCCCCGGCCAGTACGGACGTGCCCGCATCCTGATCGACATGAAAAAGAATGCGCTGCTGATCCCGCAGCGAGCGGTTCAGGAGCTGCAGAGCCTCTATAGCGTCGCCATCGTCGGCGCCGACAACAAGGTGACGTTCCGCAACGTGAAAGTCGGCCCGCGCGTCGACACACTATGGGTCATAGACGAGGGGCTCACCCCGAGCGATCAGGTCGTCGCGGAAGGACTGCAGGCGCTGCGTGACGGCATCACGGTCCGGACCAAGCCGATGCCGCCACCGGCGACAACCGCGCCGGCGACCTCCACCGCCGAGGCGAGGTAGACCATGTCCCGCTTCTTCGTCAACCGTCCCATCGTCGCGATGGTGCTGTCGATCATCATGGTGATGCTCGGCCTGGTCGCGATGAAAGGGCTGCCCATCGCCCAGTACCCGGACATCGTGCCGCCGATGATTCAGGTGACCACCACCTTCATCGGCGCCAGTGCCACCGACGTCGAGGCGTCGGTCGCCACCCCGCTCGAGCAGCAGATCAACGGCGTCGAGCAGGGCATCTACATGAAGTCCACTAATGCCAACGACGGCACGCTGACGTTGAAGGTGTCGTTCGAGGTCGGCTCGAACCTCGACATGGACAACGTCCTGACGCAGAACCGCGTCTCGCAGGCGATGCCGCAGATGCCGCAGTCGGTCAAGCAGTACGGCGTCACGGTGAAGAAGTCGCTGGCGTTCCCGCTGATGGTGATCTCGGTGAAGTCGCCGAAGGGCACCTACGACAGCAGCTTCCTGTCGAACTACACGACCATCAACATCAACGACGCGATCGCCCGCATCCCGGGCGTCGGCCAGGTAACGCTGTTCGGCGGCAGCGACTACGCGATGCGCGTCTGGCTGCGGCCGGATCGGATCGGACGCCTCGGCATCACTATTCCTGACATCGCGAACGCAATTTCGCAGCAGAACCAGTTGAGCCCGGCCGGTCAGATCGGCGGACCGCCAGCGGCTGCGGGAACCGAGTACACGTACACGGTTCGCACGCAGGGTCGGCTGCTCAACGAGGACGAGTTCGGCGAGATCATCCTGCGCACCGCCGCCGACGGGTCACAGGTGAAATTGAAGGATGTCGCCCGGCTCGAGCTCGGGACGATGCTCTACAACGCAGTCGGCCGGCACAACAGCCAGCCGGCGGCGGTGATCGCGATCTACCAGGTGCCGGGCAGCAACGCGCTCGCGGTCGCCGACCAGATCAAGGCGACGCTGGCGGATCTGTCGAAACGCTTCCCGCGGGACATGGAATATCTCGTCTCGCTCGACACGACCCTGCCCGTCTCGGAGGGCATCAACGAGATCGTGCACACACTGTTCGAAGCGGTCGTGCTCGTGATCATCGTCGTGTTCGTGTTCCTGCAGAACTGGCGCGCGACGCTCATCCCGCTGATGACCGTGCCGGTCTCGCTGGTCGGCGCTTTCATCTTCTTCCCGTTGCTCGGCTTCTCGATCAACGTGCTGTCGCTGCTCGGGCTGGTGCTCGCGATCGGCATCGTCGTCGACGACGCGATCGTGGTGGTGGAGGCGGTAATGCACCACATCGAGCACGGGATGTCGCCGAAGGAGGCGACGGTCAAGGCGATGGAAGAAGTGTCGGGCCCGGTCGTGGCGATCGGCCTGATTCTCAGCGCCGTGTTCGTACCGGTCGGCTTCATGGGCGGCATCACCGGACGGCTGTATCAGCAGTTCGCGATCACCATCGCGCTGTCGGTGCTGCTGTCGGTGATCAACGCGCTGACGCTCAGCCCGGCGCTGTCGGCGATGCTGCTGAAGGCGCCGACCGGGAAGAAGACGCTGCTGACGCCGTTCTACAACGGCTTCAACAAGGTGTTCGGCGTCACGACCGACGCCTACGTGAGCTTCGCGGGGATCCTGGCGCGGAAGTTCTTCCGCAGCCTGGCGTTCATCGGCATCCTCATGTTCGTGATCGTGAGCCTCGTGCGCAACATCCCCGCGGGCTTCGTCCCCGAAGAAGATCAGGGATTCCTGCTGGTGAACGCGCTGCTGCCCGATGCCGCCTCGCTTGAGCGCACCGACGCCGTCATGAAGAAGGCCGAGGCGGTGCTCAAGAAGAACGAGGCGGTCGACGGCTACAACACGATCAGCGGCTTCAGCCTGCTGACCGGCGCGTACTCGTCGAACATGGGTTTCTTCTTCGTCCAGCTCAAACCGTGGGAGGAGCGCGGCCGCGAGCACACCGCGGCGATCGTCACGCAGGCGCTCAACCAGGCGTTCGCGCAGGACATTCGCGAAGGGGCGGTGCTCGCTTTCGGACCGCCGGCGATTCCCGGTCTCGGCACCGGCGCCGGATTCACGATGGAACTGCAGGATCGCAGCGGCGGGACGCCGGAGTACCTGTCCGCGCAGACGCAGAAGTTCGTCGAGGCGGCGCGCAAGCGCCCGGAAATCGGCCGCATCAACACGTTGTATCGCGCGACGGTGCCGCAGATTTACGCGGACATCGATCGGGACAAGGTGAGCAAGGCCGCGGTGCAGCTCAGCGATGTCAACACGACGCTCGGGGCCCTGCTCGGCAGCTCGTACGTGAACGACTTCAACAAGTTCGGCCGCGTCTACAAGGTCTACCTGCAGGCGGAGCCCGAATTCCGCCGCGACGCGAGCCAGCTCGGGCTGTTCTTCGTGCGCAATCAGTCGGGCGGCATGGTGCCGATCGACACGCTCGTCAGCACGAAGCCGGCGGCCGGCCCCGAGTTCACCAACCGGTTCAACCTGTTCCGCACGGCGGAGATCACTGGTGTGCCGGCGGCCGGGTTCTCGTCGGCGCAGGCGCTGCAAGCGCTCGACGAGACCGCGCGCGACGTGCTGCCGTCGGACATGAGCCATGACTGGGCGGACATGTCGTACCAGGAACGGAAGGCGCCGGGCGTCGCGGTGGTCTTCATGCTCGCGATCTTCCTCGTGTTCCTGATTCTGGCCGCGCAGTACGAGAGCTGGGGGCTGCCGTTCAGCGTGCTGCTCGGAACGCCGTTCGCCGCGTTCGGCGCCTACTTCGGGCTGTGGGCGGCGCGGCAGCTGATGGGCGAGAGCTACGTGAACAACGTCTTCGCGCAGATCGGTCTGATCATGCTGATCGGGCTCGCCGCGAAGAACGCGATTCTGATCGTCGAGTTCGCGAAGATGGAGCACGATGCCGGCAAGCCGCTGATGGAGGCGGCGATGACAGCGGCGAAGCTGCGCTTCCGGCCGATTCTGATGACCGCGTTCGCGTTCATCCTCGGCGTCGTGCCGCTGCTCACGGCGTCCGGCGCCGGGGCCGAGGCGCGCAAGGTGATGGGCATCGCGGTGTTCTCCGGCATGTTGATCGCGACGTTCCTCGGCGTGCTGCTGATCCCGATGCTGTTCGTCGTTGTCGAAAGGGTAGTCGGGGGCGCGAAGCCTCATCCTGCGCCGCAGCCAGCCGTCGTCGGAGCAAGCGCACTGGCAACCGGGCCGGGACATGGGGCGCACTGAGATGCGACGATCGCCGGCCAGCCTCGCGCTGTCAGCCCTGCTCACGTCGCTCTCGATCGGCTGCGCTCCCGTCGGACCCAACTACGCGCGCCCGCAGATGCCGACGCCGCCTGCGTACCGCTTCGTCCAGGAGCCGTCGCAGGCACAGTCGCTCGCCGATCTGCCGTGGTGGGAGGTGTTCGACGACGTCGCGCTGCAATCGCTGATCTGGGAGGCGGTCTACAACAATCTCGACGTACGCACCGCAGCGGCGCGTGTGGAAGAGGCCCGGGCGCGAGCCGGGGTCGCCAAGTCGTTCCTGTATCCGCAGGTGGACGGTGTCGCCGGCTACGGGTTCCGCGTCGCGTCGAGCACCGCGAAGGACAACGGGCTGGGCGACGACGACGACCATACGCGGCAGAGCGGCGTGATCGGCCTCGGTCTCTCGTGGGAGATCGACCTGTTCGGGCGCATCCGGCGTGAGCACGAAGCGGCACTGGCGATCGCGCTGGCCACGGAGCAGGGGCGGCGCGGTGTCCTGGTCACGCTGGTCGCGGACGTCGCCTCGAACTACTTCCTCCTGCGCGAGCTCGACCAGCAGCTCGAGATTGCGCGCGCGACGCTGCGCATCAACGACGACACGGTCACCTATTTCCGCAACCGCCTCGAGGGCGGAGTGTCGAACCGGCTCGAGCTCGATCGCATCCAGGCCAACCGCGCGAATACCGCGGCGACGATTCCGCAGCTCGAGAACGAGATCGCGGTGGTCGAGAACCTGCTCTCGCTGCTGCTCGGCCGCCCGCCGTCGTCGATCGACCGCGACGGCAATCCAATGGAGCTGCTGCCGCCGGCGGTGCCGGCGGGCATGCCCGCGTCGCTGCTCGAGCGGCGGCCCGATGTCGTCGAGGCCGAACAGCTGCTCGTCGCCGCCAACGCGGACATCGGCGCCGCCAAGGCGCTGTTCTATCCGAACATCAGTCTCTCGAGTTTCGGCGGCGGCCTGGCCGGCGACGTGTCCAAGTTCCTGGGTGGCACGGGGGCGATCTGGTCGGTCAGCGCCAGCCTGCTGCAGCCGATCTACAACGCCGGGCGTAACAAGGCGAACCTGGCGGCGACGCAGGCGCGCTTCGAGCAGGCGCTCGCGCAATACCAGAAGGCGGCACTGAACGGCTACCGCGAAGTGGCCGACTCGCTGGTCACGATCCAGAAGCTCGCGGCGATCCGCACCGAGCGTGAGGGCGGCGTGACCGTGCTGACCGACGCCGCCGATCTCGCGCGCTCGCGCTACGACTCGGGCCTCGCCAGCTACATCGAAATCCTGACGGCAGACCAGGATCTGTTCCAGCAGCAGCTGCTGCTCTCCCAGACACGTGGCGCCGAGCTGCGGGCGCGCGCCGAGATGTATCGCGCGCTCGGCGGCGGCTGGCAGCAGCAGCCATGAGAGGACGCCGACGACGATGGCGAAAAAAGACAAAGACAACGGATCGGCGAAGCCCAAGAAGATGAAGACCAAGACCTACGAGAAGGAGTTGCAGAAGCTCCAGGAGAAGCTCTGCCTGCTCCAGGAGTGGGTCAAGCACAAGGGCCTTCGCGTCGTCGTCGTTTTCGAGGGTCGCGATGCAGCAGGGAAGGGCGGCACCATCAAGGCGATCACCGAGCGGGTGAGCCCTCGCGTCTTCCGGCTGATCGCGCTGCCCGCGCCGTCCGATCGTGAGAAGAGCCAGATGTACATGCAGCGCTACATGCCGCATTTTCCAGCTGCCGGCGAGATCGTGATCTTCGACCGCAGCTGGTACAACCGCGCCGGCGTGGAGCGCGTGATGGGGTTCTGCACGGACGAGCAGTACGACCGGTTCATGAAAATCTGCCCGGCGTTCGAGAAGCAGCTGGTCGACAACGGCGTGATCCTGATCAAGTTCTGGCTCGAGGTCAGCAACAAGGAACAGCAACGGCGCTTCGAGGCGCGCATCGAAGATCCGATGCGGCAGTGGAAGCTGAGCAACATGGACCTGCCGTCGCGCGAAAAATGGTACGACTACTCGCGCGCGCGGGACGCGATGCTCAAGGCGACCGATACCCGGTTCGCGCCCTGGTACATCGTGCGGTCCGACGACAAGAAGCGCGCGCGGCTGAACACCATCGCCTACCTCCTCGATCGGATTCCCTACAAGAAAGTCGATCGGCAGAAGGTGAGGCTGCCCAACCGCTCGAAGAAGCACGCGTACGACGACGAGGCGTCGATCGCGAAGCGCCGGTTCGTGCCCGAGCGCTATTGACGGCGCCGCTGCAGGTCCCGCCGGTTCCGCCTTCGGCTGACGCTTCGGCGGAACCTGCACGAACCGACCCATGAACAGCAGGGCACGTGCGGTCGCGGTTTTCTGCCTCGTTGGTTGTGCCTGCAGTGTGCTCGCGGCGCAGTCGCCTGCTCCGCCCCGATCGCTGACCGCGACGATCAGCAGCGACCGCGACGCTGAGCCCGTTACGCTCACGTTCTTCAACCGCCCGATCGTGACGCTCCGTGCGCGAATTCTCGGCCGACGGCCCGCCGACCGCGTGGCAGGAGCGCATCAGATTCTCGAGGATCTCTCTCATTCGGGCGTTACCGGTCCCGTCCTGACGGAAGCGGTCGACGGCGGCGTGTTCATCACCGTCGGCAGCGTCGGCGTGATGGGACTCAGTGCCGTCGACGTCGACGAGCTAGCCGGCGAGACGCTGCCGGTGGTGACGGCGCGAACCGTCGCGAACCTGCAGCAGGCGTTGAACGAGGCGCACGAGGCGCGGGCGCCGCGCATGCTCGTCCGCGCCTCGATCGCGGGGCTGCTCGCGATCGCGCTTGCCGGCGCCGTGCTGTGGGCGGTCGGGCGTGCGCGGCGTGTCGTCGCGGCGAAATTCATCGAGCTGGCGGAACGCAGGGTGACCGGGGCCGGGATCGCGCCGCTCGAGGCGTTACGTGCCTCGCGCGTGCTCGACGCCCAGCGCCATATCGTGACGGCCTCGATCGCCCTCGTCGACCTCATCGTGATCTACAGCGCGCTCACGTTCACCCTGCGGCAGTTCCCGTACACGCGGCCGTGGGGCGAGTCGATGAGCGGCTTCCTGCTCGCCACGGTCGAGAATCTCGGCCTGTCGGTGGTGAACGCGCTGCCCGGCCTGTTCACCGTGCTGCTGATCTTCACGACCGTTCGATTCCTGGTTCGGCTCGTGCGGCTGTGGTTCGACAGCGTCGAGCGCGGGCGGGTGAGGCCGCGCTGGATCTACCCCGACACGGCGGCGCCGACGCGGCGCCTCGTCACCTCGCTGCTGTGGCTGCTCGCGATCGTCGTCGCGTATCCGTACATGCCGGGCAGCCAGACCGAGGCGTTCAAGGGTGTCAGCGTGTTCCTCGGTCTGATTGTCACATTCGGATCGAGCGGTCTCGTCAATCAGATCATGAGCGGCTTCATGATTACCTATTCGCGCGCGCTGCGAATCGGCGACTTCGTCAAGACGGGGGACGTCGAGGGCACGGTCCTGCACCTCGGCGTACTCTCGACCAAGGTCCGGACGCTCATGAACGAAGAGGTGACGATACCGAACGCGGTCATCGTCGCCCAGACGACGACGGACTACTCGCGGTCGAGCGCGACCGCCCCGGTGTACACGCCGACGTCGGTGACGATCGGCTACGACACGCCGTGGCGCCAGGTGCATGCGCTGCTGCTGCAGGCGGCGGCGCGGACTCCGGATCTTCGCACCGATCCCAAACCGATGGTCGTGCAGGCCTCGCTCGAGGACTTCTACGTGAAATACACGCTGCTGGTCAGCCTCGAGCGCCAGGAGTCACGGCTGTTCGCGCTCGACGTGCTGCACGCGAACATCCAGGACACGTTCAACGAACACGGCGTGCAGATCATGTCGCCAAACTACATGCTCGATCCGGCGGCGCCGAAGGTCGTGCCGAAGGAGCGCTGGTTCGCTGCGCCAGCGGCAGCGGATCCGATGTGGACTGCGCCTCACGACATCGGCACGATCCACTCGACCGGGTCGTCCTCGCCGGCGCTCTCCGGCCGCAGACCGGCGGAATGAGCGAGATCGCGCCAGCGCAGCGGCCCGTGAACGCCGTACGGCAGCATCCGGATCCGCCGTGACGACGGTTCCACGCGGACTTCGATGAAGCTCTGGAAGAACGGCGCGACGTTGTAGTCGAACGCCGCCGACATCCACTCGGCCGAGAACGGCCACGCGCCGACGCGGCTGGTCCACCACCACGCCGGCCGCTTCCACAGCGGCGATCGCGTCTCGATCTTGTCCACCACCGAGGCGCGATTGGGATAGTAGGCCCACGCCGCGGTCGGCGGTGTGGCCGGCCACGCCAGCGCCGTGCCGAAGCTCAGATACGCGCCGCCGCCTCCGTTGACGACGAAGGAGCGAGCCGGACCTCTGCCGGTGGCGGGCTCGACGTAGTACTCGAGATCGTGTGTGTCGCCGGCCATCATGATCGTGACGCGGTGATCGACGAGCAGCTGTTTGAGCCGCGCGAACGGCGCGGCGTCGGCGGTCATGTCGAATCCACCCGCGTAGAACGGGTGGCCGATCACCGCCATCGTCGTCTTGCCTGCCGCGCGCGCGAGCGCCGACTCGAGCCACGTCCACTGAACCGGGTCGATCTGCTTGACGATGCCGGTGTCGATGGCGACGAGGGCGAATCGGTCGGTCTGCACTTCGAAGAACGGCCCGCGCTGATACCCGGTCGGCACCTCGTACTCGCCGCGAAGCTGCTGGGCCTGGCGGATCAGCGCGTCGATCCGAGCCTCGGTCGTGCTCGTCAGGCGAAGCTCCGACTCCGCCCTCGCGCGCATCGTGGTACGAGCGGAATCTGCGTCGAGGAACGTCGCCAGGAACGCGTCGAGGCCGTCGTACCAATCATGGTTGCCGGGAATTGCGTAGACCGGCTTCGTCACGCCCTTGAACGGCAGCCAGAACTTTGCTTCGTAGTCGATCATCGCGCCGTTCGGGTAGATGACGTCCGACGAGATGACGACGAAGCGGACGTCGGCGCGTTCTGCCACCGCGAGCAGCCGATCGCGCAATGAGTGCTGTGATGCGTCGCCTTCACCGGTGTCGCCGATGACGATGAACGAGAAGTCGCCGTCCGAGGTGCCGGCGGGCGACACCAGGAACGTGCCCGCGCCGGCGCCCATGCGCGCGATGACCGCCTTCGCCATCGCCTCGCGCCATTCGTCGGTGCGCGATTCGGCCCACGAGTTCCAGATGCCGCTCGCCCAGTTCTCGGTATCGAAGAACCAGCTCATGCCCCAGACCGGCACGGTCGCGGCGATGACCGCCGCGATCGGCAGGCCGATGGCCAGACTGCGGCGGATCGCCGCCGGCGTCGAGAAGCGCGCTTCGCGCAGTCGGATGGCGACGCGCAGCCGGAACCGGAGCCATGCGCCGACGATCCGGTATCGCCATCCCTGCTCGGAGCGGGCGCCCGGCAGATACCACTGCCACGCCCGCCGCTCGAGCCAGCGCGTCGACGAGCGAAGCGACAGCACGACCGGAATGACGATGATCAGCGCAACCAGTACGGCGAGCACGATGTCGCCGGTGACCGCGATCGCTGGAGCGAGCAGACCCAGCAGCGACCCGTCCGCCTGCATGCGCGCGATGTGAATTGCGAAGAGCGTGACGATGAAGGCGACGATCCAGCCGCGATCGCTCGACGTGCGCGTGTGCTCGTCCGCGGCAACCTCGGCGTAGAGCGCCGCGACGTTCGGATCGTCGCCGATGCCGAGGTCGTCGAGCACCGTGCGACCGGCGTCCTCGGCGGCGTGGGTCGGCATGGTGGCGATCGTCCAGGCGATCCCGAACGCGCGCAGCGAACAGCCGATGCTGACGAGCCAGGTCACCGACACACGCCGGGTCGCGAGCAGCAGGGCAGCCGCGGCGAGGTTTCCCAGCACGGCCAGCGCGGCGAGCCCCCGGCGGCGTCCGGTCTCACGCCACGCCGCCGCGACGTAGCGGATCCCGTCGATCGCGAACGAGACGGCGAGGAACAGGACGAGCGCCGTCCCGGCGAGGAACGGCGCGTTGATGACGACGAGCGCCATCAGCACGGTGAGCGCGCCGCTGGTGACGGCGCGACGAAGGGCCGCGGCGTCGGGCAGCCGGACGCCGTGCACAACCTGGAGTCCTCCGGCAATCGCCAGGAGGAAGCCGACCCGCAGCAGTGGTTGCTCCGCCGCACGCAGCGGCGCGGTCAGCGCGAGCACGCCGATGATCGCAACCGGAACCGAGAACGATCGCGCCTTCGCGGTCTGGCGGCCCGCGGCGATGCGTTCACGAAGGCTGAGCCGAATCACAACGGATGTAGCCGCGCCGGCGTTACGGCGCGTACTACTCAATATTCCTGAAACAGCCGCTGCAGGTCGGCGTTGGTCCGCGTCTTCAGCAGCGCCAGGCGGAGCAGCACGCGCGCCTTCTGAGGATTCAGGTCGAGCGAGGCGACGAAGCCCGCCTTGTCATCGTCCACTTCGACATTGCGACCGACCCGGCCCGTGGCCACGCGGCTCGACCGCACACAGACGATGCCGTTCTTTGCATGTTTGCCGAGCGCGGTCAAGGCCGCCGCGGTCATGTTGCCGTTGCCGACGCCGGCGATGACGACGCCTTTGGCACCGGCAGCGACCGCCGCGTCGATGAGCGCGCCGTCCATGTTCTCGTAGGCCATGATGATGTCCACACGGGGCAGCGCCGTGACGCCGTCGAGCGAGAACTCCGATTGCGCGGTGTTGCGGCCGACAGGACCCCGGTTCCAATCGACTTCGCCATACGCCACGGTCGCGATCAGGCCAGTCAGCGGCGACAGGAACGTCTGCACCGCCGTCGTGCTCGTCTTGGTCAACGACGAAGCCCCATGCACCCAGTCGTTGATGACGACGAGCACGCCACGGCCGGCGGCGTCCTTGTTGGCGGCAACGGCCACAGCGTTGTAGAAATTCAGCGGACCGTCTGCCGAGAGCGCGGTGGACGGACGCATCGCTGCGGTCAACACGACCGGCTTGCGCGATTTGACCACCAGGTTCAGGAAGTAGGCGGTCTCCTCGATCGTGTCGGTGCCATGGGTGATGACTACGCCGGCGACGTCGGGCATCGCGGCCAGCTCGTTGACGCGGCGCCCCAGTTTCAGCCAGACGTCGTCGTTCATGTCCTGCGAACCGATGTTCGAGATCTGCTCGCCGCGGAGCGTGGCAAGCTTCTTCGCCTGCGGAACGGCCGCGAGCAGTTGCTCGACGCCGACCTGGCCGGACGTGTAGCCGGCCTGCACATCGCTCGCCGCCGCGCCGGCGATGGTGCCGCCGGTCGCCAACACCACGATGTTCGGCAGGTTGCCTGGCGACCTCGCGCCGCTTTGCGCGCTGCTGACAGTCGCGGCGACAGAGCACGCCATCGCCAGCGCGACGAGGCGTGCGGTTCGGTGGAGCGCTTGTATCGACATGATTGACCTCGCTGCAGCATTGGGGCACACGGTAGCCGTCGCGCTACGTCAAACGGGCCACCTCACGAGCCAAGAACCATACGCAACCACGCTGTGCCGACAGTCAGATACAGGACCATGCAGCAGGCCGTCGTCAGGCCGCCGAGACGGTAGAGATCCCGCTGCGAGAGGAAACCGCTGCCGGCGAACAGCAGGTTCGCGCTCGATCCCTGGGGCGTGATCGACGAGAAGTAGTTCGTCGCGAACAGCAGTTGGAAGGCGAGCGGTGCGGCCGGGACGCCGAGCTTGACGCCGACGTCGAGGAACACGCCGAGCAGCGCGAGCGAGTGAGCGGTCTGACTGACGAAGACGTAGTGGAGCAGCACGTAGGCGACGACCAGGACGAGACCGGCGGCGACTGCCGGCAGTCCACCGAGCGATCCCGCGATTTTCTGACCGAGAAATCCCATGAAGCCGAGCTCGTTCAGCTGGCTGCTCAGCGTGAACAGCACCGCGAACCAGATGAACGTGGCGAGCACGTCACCTTCCTTCGAGATGTCGGCGAGCGTCAGGACGCCCGATGCCAGCAGCACGCCGAGACCCAGAAATGCGACGGCGGTGGAATCGAGCGCGAAGATGGCCGCGGACGCCCAGAGCGCGACCATGCCGACGAATGCCGCCAGCACGATCCACTCGTTGCGGGTCAGCGGCCCCAGCGACGCGAGCGCGCGGCGCGCGGCCGCCGGTGCATCGGGTGTGGCTGTCCGTTCGGGCGCAATCAACCAGTGGAGCAGCAGCGGCAGCAGCGCCATCGCAACCAGCGTCGGCACACACGCGGCGAGCAGCCAGCCGCTGAAGGTGATGTTGATCCCGAAGGTGCGTACGATCTCGGCGCCGAGCGGATTGGCGACCATCGCCGTCAGCCACAACGCGGACGACAGGCCGAGGCTGGCGATCCCCGAAAACATCAGGAAGGCTCCGACGCGACGGCAGCTGTCGTTGTCTCGGCGCGCGCCGGCCGCCTCGGCCAGCGAGAAGGCGAGCGGATAGATGACGCCGGAGCGTGCGGTGTTGCTCGGAAATGCCGGCGCGATGAAACCATCGACGAGGAAGATGCTGTAAGAGAGGCCGAGCGTCGAACGACCGAAAAGGCTCACGACGAAGTAGCCGATTCGTGCGCCCAGCCCGCATTTGACGACGGCACGCGCGACGAGGAAGGCGAGGACGATCAGCAGAATCGTCCCGTTGGCGAAACCGGCATACGCCTTCGCCGGGGACAGCAGACCGGTCAGCACCGACGCGGCGACTGCCAGCACTGACGCAGTGAGAATCGGGAACGCGTTGACGACGACCGAAGCGATCGCGGCGGCGAACACGACGAACAGGCGCCATGCCGGCAACGCGAGCCCGTCGGGCGCCGGCACGAACCACAGGGCGACCGCGATCGCGACGACGACGATCCGCGTCAGCAGCGTGCGTCGATCGGCGTGCGTCGCGATCGCCGCCGGTGTCGTCACCGCGGTCGTGGTCACGGCTGGCCCTCGCGCCAGCGGAGCCGGCCGCGGAGATCGGTCGAGCGGCCCTGGATCGACTCCGCGTCGGCCGCCACGATGTATTGCCAGGTGAGCTCGTACTCCCCGGTCACGCCCGACCAGCGGCCGGTGCCGCCGGCGATCGTGCCAGTGATCCGCCGTCCGGTCTGGAGCGGGCCGCCTCGCAGCGAGCTGAAAATGCGATCGCCGGCGCTGTCGGTCCACACCGCTCGTCCCGTCAGCTGGCTCGCGCCGTCGTCGAAGCCAATCACCTCGGCGTTGAAGCCTGCGGCGAGGCCACGGCCATTGGACAGGACGACCGCGCCGGCGACGTGCGCAACCGCGGCGGTGCGGCCGTCCTCGATCGGTACCGTCTGTCGTTGACCGCTTGCAGACCAGGTCCCATCGAACGAATGCCAGTCGTGTCGCGAGGGCTCCTGTGCTCGTGGCGTTACTGCAATCGTCAGCGACACGGCGAGCGCGAACATGAGCGCCCAGACAATCGACCCGTGACGCGTCATGCAGGATGGCCCTGGCCGGTCATCAGCATCGGGTCGAGGACCTGCGCGAGCTGCGCCTCGGTGAGGATGCCCTTTTCGCGGACCAGCTCCAGAATTCCGCGGCCGGTCTTCGCGGCCTCGGCCGCGAGCTCGGTGGCGCGCTCGTAGCCGATCACCGGGTTCAGTGCCGTCACCGTGCCGATGCTGAAGTCCACGTAGTGGCGGAGGACGTCGGGGTTGGCGGTGATGCCTTCGACGCAGTGCACGCGGAGCGTCTGAGCGGCGTTGATGAACAGGGTCTGCGCCTCGAAGATGCAGGCGGCGATGACCGGCTCGAACACGTTGAGCTGCAGCTGTCCGCCTTCCGCCGCCATCGTCACCGTCAGGTCGCTGCCGATGACGCGGAAGCAGACCATGTTGACCACCTCGGGAATCACCGGGTTCACCTTGCCCGGCATGATTGACGACCCCGGTTGCTTGGCGGGCAGGTTGATCTCGCGCAGACCGCAGCGGGGACCGGACGCGAGCAGGCGGAGATCGTTGCAGACCTTGGAGAGCTTGATGGCGAGGCTCTTCATGCAGGACGAGTAGAGCACGAACGCCTGCGTGTCCTGCGTCGCTTCGATCAGGTTCTCGGCAAGATAGATCGGCATGCCGGTGATGCTGGCCAGATGCTTCGTGCACGCGGCGGCGTAACCCGCGGGCGCGTTCAGGCCGGTGCC
>DATFXR010000058.1:0-15136 GCA_035315685.1 Vicinamibacterales bacterium
GGCAGCTTCATCACCCGGCTCGATCGGCGCACCGGCGACCTGCGCGAGGTGAACCCGTATCCACGCTTCTTCTCGGGCGAAAACTCCGCGTCGGTGATCGAGCGCTGGCAGTGGACGTTTCCGATCGTCTTCTCGCCGGTCGATCCGAACATCCTCTACACGTCGTCGCAGCACGTCTGGAAGACGACCAGCAGCGGCCAGACGTGGGAGAAGATCAGCGGCGATCTCACTCGCCACGATCCGAAGACGATGCAGGACTCAGGCGGTCCGATCACCCACGACATGAACAGCCCGGAGATCTATGCGACCGTGTTCGCGCTCGCGCCCGGCAAGACCGACGTCAACGTGATCTGGGCGGGCTCCGACGACGGCGTCGTGCACGTGACGCGTGACGGGGGGAAGAACTGGACCAACGTGACCCCGAAGGACATGCCGGAGTTCGGCCGTGTCAGCATCATCGACGCGTCGGCGTTCGACGCGGGCACGGCGTACCTGGCGGTCAAGAAGCCGCTGCTGACGGACTTCGCGCCGTACCTGTACCGCACCCACGACTTCGGCGGCACCTGGACGAAGATCGTCACCGGCATTCCGGCAAGCGACTACACGCACGCCATCCGGGCCGATCACGTGCAGCGCGGTCTCCTCTACGCGGGCACGCAACACGGCTTCTACGTCTCGTTCGACGATGGCGATCACTGGCAGGCGCTGAAGAACGGCCTTCCCGACACGCCGGTGCACGACGTATGGGTGGAGGCCAACGACGTCGCGATTGCAACCCACGGCCGCGGCTTCTATATCCTCGACGACGTCCAGCCGCTGCGGCAGTTCTCGGCCGCGCCGCGCACGAGCGAAGCATATTTCTTCAAGCCGGGCGAAGCGGTGCGCAACGCGTATCCAGCCAAGCTCACCTACTGGCTCAGGAAGCAGCCGCAGAAGTTGACGCTGGAGATTCTCGACTCGAGCGGCGGCGTGATCCGGAGCTTCGAGGGCGCGCTGCCGCAGCAAGGACGCGGACGGGCGGGAGGGGCAGGAGAGGTGGGAAGGGCAGGAGGGGCGGGACAGGCAGGAGGAAGGGCGGGAACGGGAGCGGCGAGCCCGACGGCCGCCGACGCCGAGCAGGCGCCGACACCGCCAGACGACGAGGAGGGCGGCGGGCGCGGCCGCGTGCCGCCGCCGTCGATCGCCGCCGGGATTCAGCGCTTCTCGTGGGATCTTCAGTACGCGCCGGTCACGCAGTTCCCCGGCATGGTGCTGTGGGGCGCGACGACCAACGGGCCGCTCGCGCTGCCGGGCGCGTATCAGGCGCGGCTCACCGTCGACGGGCAAACGTTCACGCAGCCGATCGGCGTGAAGAAACATCCGCTGTCGACGGTGAGCGACGAGGACGTCCGGGCGCAGTTCGAGCTCGCCAGCCGCATTCGCGACAAGGTGAACGAGGCGAACAACGCGATCATCCAGATCCGCCGCATCAAGCAGCAGCTCGCCGATCGCGTGCAGAAATCCAACAGCGCCGACGTGAAGGCGATCGCCGAGCAGTTCACGAAAGAGATGAGTGCGGTCGAAGAAGATGTCTATCAGGTCCGCAACCAGAGCAACCAGGACCCGCTCAACTTCCCGATCAAGACCAACAACCGGCTCGCGTCGCTGCTGCGCGTCGTGAATACCGGCGAAGGGCGGCCGATCGGCAATGCCGAGCCGATCTTCAACGACCTGCAGGCAGAGCTGAAGGCCGAGACCGATCGGCTGCAGAAGGTGCTGAGCACCTATCTCCCGCGCGTCAACCAGCTCGCGCAGCGGCTCGGCCTCGAACCGATCAGCGAGAAGTGAGAGGTCCCACCCGCCGTGCAGACACTCGCGTCGTGGACCGTCAATCGCGCAGGCTCGACCCAGACCATCGAGCTGCTGCAAGGCGACATCACGGCCATCCCGCCCGAGCACGCGGTCGACATCGTGGTCGTGTCGGCGTTCCCGAACAGCTACAGCCCGAACCCGGGCACGGTCATCGGCGCGTTCGACCGGCGCGGAGTCTCCGTCGCGCGCCTGGCGCAGGCAAAGCAGATCGACCTGCGCGAGGACTGCTCGTGCTGGATTTCGAAGCCGGTGCCGATGGGCGATCGCAACGTTCGGATCCTCTGTATCGAGTCCGGCTGGCGCGGTTCGCCTCCGGAAATCACCGACGATCTGTTTCGCGCGCTCGCACCGTCGTCGATCTTCAACTTCCCGAACGCGACCGTCGCGATGCCGGTGATCGGCTCGGGGAATCAGGGCTGGCCGGTCGAGCAGATGTTCGACGCGATGCTGGCATCGGCGATCGGATGGTTCCGCCGCGGCCTGGCGCTGCGCGCGCTGAAGATCGTGGTGTACGCGCCGGCGACCGCAGAGCGCGTGCTCGCCGGGTTCCAGACGGCGACGCGGGAAGCTGCGGCCGGTGAGTCTCCCGCTCGCCCGGCACCTGCTCCCGCGATGCCGCCGGCAGCGGCGCCTGCACCGGGAGCGGCTCCTGTCGCGCCGGCACCCGCGCCACCGGGGGCTCGCGCCGCCTGCGACGTGTTTCTGAGCTACGCACACCACGATGCGGCGCTCGCACGGGTTGCGTACGATCGGCTGACGGTGTCGAACCCCGCGCTGAAGATCTTCTACGATCGCAAGACGCTCACGCCGGGTTCGAGCTGGCTGCTGGAGATCGCCGAGACGCTCGACGCTGCGCAGCGCGTCGTCGCGCTCTACACGCCTGAGTACTGGCAGAGCCCGTACTGCAAGGACGAGTTCATCGCGGCATTCACGCGGCAGCACGACACCGGCGCCCGCATCCTCTATCCGATCTTCCTGCGCGACGCCAACATTCCCTACATGTTCCGCAGCATCCAGTACGAGGACTGCCGACCCGACGATCAGGTGAAGTTGCTGGCGGCCTGTCAGGCGCTGAGCGCCCCGTCCTGACGGCCCCCGCTGGAGCCGCGTGTCGACGTCACTGAAGCGCGGGCTGATCGCAGCGGCAGCGTACAGCGGCCTCGCGATCGTGATGACGTGGCCGCTCGCCACCCATCTGGCGTCCGCCTTCCCGCACGATCCCTACGATCCGACGCTCGTGACCTGGATCCTCTGGTGGGACGCACACACGCGGCCCCTCACCCAGACGTGGTGGAACGCACCGATTTTCTGGCCGCTGAAAGGCGCGCTCGCGCTGTCCGAGCACCTCCTCGGCATCAGCATTCTCACGGCGCCGCTGCAGTGGCTCGGCGTGACGCCGGTCGCGAGCTATAACGTCGCGTTCCTCGTGTCCTTTCCGCTCGCGGCGCTCGCCTTTCATGCGCTCGTCGTTGCGTTGACCAGCCGTCATGACGTCGCCGCCGTCGGCGCGCTCGCGTTCGCGTTCGGGCCGTACCGAAACGCGCAGGTGTCGCACTTGCAGATGCTGTGGACCTTCGGCGTGCCGCTGGCGCTTCTCGCGCTCCATCGTTACGACGACACGCGGCAGGCGCGATGGCTCGCGGTGTTTGCCGTCGCGTGGGCCGTGCAGGGCTTATCGAACGGCTACCTGCTGCTCTTCTTCCCGGTGCTGCTTGCGATGTGGGCGTTGTGGTACGTCCGCAGCGCGCGTCACCTGGCGGCGATTGGCGTCGCGTGGCTCGCCGGGTGGCTGCCGCTCCTGCCAATCGTCGTGCAGTACGAACGCTGGCAGCACACGCTCGCGCTCAGCCGGCGCTACGAAGAGATTCAGTCATACAGCGCCGACATCCTGTCGATCGTGTCGGCTGCGCCGGGAGCGACGCTCTGGAGTCATCTGCTCCGCGGGGGGCAGGTCGAGGATCAGTTCTTTCCCGGCGCCCTCGTCTTGATCCTCGTCGGCGCTGGCGCCGTCTGGGACAGAGGTGCATCGGCGGGGCCGCGCGGGCCCGCGATTCGCGTCCTCCGTGTGATGGTGCTGATCGCGGCGCTCGGATGCCTGCTGGCCGCGGTCAGCGTGGTCGTGCCCGGCCCCTGGGCGTTGTCGCTTCGAGGATCGGTCACGCTCGTCTCGGTGACATCACCGCAAAAGCCGTTGACGCTGGCCTTGCTGTTCAGCGCGATCTATCTGCTCTCGAGCGGCCGCGCCATGAGGGCATGGCAACGGCGCTCGGCCGTCGCTTTCTATCTGATCAGCGCGCTCACCACGTTCGTCCTTGCGCTCGGGCCGCTGCCACGATTCGGCGGGGAGCCGGTGCTCTTCCACTCGCTCTACTGGTGGCTGCTCCAGCTGCCCGGCTATTCCAGCGCGCGCGTGCCGGCGCGGTTTGGCGTGCTGTTCGAGCTCTGCATCGCGGTCGCCGCCGCGCTGGCCCTGGCTCGAATCACTGCTTCCGGATCCCGTCGTGCGCGGCTCGGCGTCGTGGCAGTGGCGGCGGCGGTCGTCATCGAATCATGGCCGGCGATTCCACTGGCGCCGCTTCCGCCGTCGCTGACGATCCCGTTCGCGCGCGGCGAGCGTGCGGCGCTGCTCGAGTTGCCGCTCGACGCGGTGGAATCAGAGACCGCTGCACTGTGGCGCTCGATGCAGCACCGGTTGCCGATCGTCAACGGTTACAGCGGCTACGAGCCGGCGCACTACACGGCGCTGCGGCTCGCGCTCGACAGCGGCGACGAGCGGGTCCTCGATTCGCTCGCACGCGATCGCGATCTCATCGTCGCCGTCGATCGCCGCCAGCGGGAGCGATGGTCCGCGCTCGTGTCGCGGCACCCTGGGGCGACGCGCATCGGCGGTGATCCGTCGTGGGAGCTGTTTCGAATCGGACAGTCGCCGGCGCCGGCGGGCATGTCGTCGTCTCGATCCGTGCCCATCGCACAGGTTCGGACGACGGATCATCCCGAAGAGGCCGCGAAGCTCGTCGACGGCACGATCGAGACGATCTGGACCACGGGAAAGCCGCAGACCGGGAACGAAGCGGTCGAGCTCGATTTCGGAGAGGCGATTCACCTGATCGCGGTGAAGATCGAGCTCGGCGCAGCCCATTCGGATTTTCCGCGCCGCCTCGACGTCGAGTGCGCGACGAATCCGGCCGAATGGCAGCCATGCTGGAGCGGGTCGGCGGCCGCTCTGGCGATCGATGGCATCGTCGCCAACCCGCGGAATGCGACGATGACGATCGCGATCAGCGCGGACCGCGTCCGGTGGCTCCGCCTGCGTCAGACCGGTTCGGACCCCGCCTATTTCTGGTCGATCGCGGAGCTGACGGCGATTGCGAGGTGATCAACCGCACGCGCAACCGCCGCCGATGCGCCCCCGCTGAACATTCCCAGCCGTTGCGCCGGGAACAGCACCGTCCGGCGGGCGGCCGTTCACGATGCTCCGTTGACCGGTCCGTGGAGGAGTTCACCGCTGCAGTTCCTTGGACTGCCAAGTCGCCACGCCACGCCCTCCTCGATCTGGTGACGCGAGAGCCAGCGGCAAACTTGCTCATCGAGGTCGGGCAGGGCACACTAGCGGCACGCGATCAGCTAGGAAGGCACGGCATTGGCGGCCGATCCGACTCTGGATGTCAGCAGTCCTCTCAACGCCCGTTTCAAAGGCAGTCGACCGTCGTGACGCCGGAGCGCTGGCGCGAGCTCACCGCGATCTTTCAAGCGGCACTGGAACGCGACAGCGCCGAGCGTGCGGCGTTCGTCGCCGCGCGCTGTGGCAAGGACGCCGCGCTCCGCCACGATGTGGACTCGATGCTGGCCGCCCACCGTGAGGCCGGCATACTCGACGTCCCTGCCCTCGCGGGGCGCACGCTCGACGCCGGAACGTCCAAGGCGAGCGCCACGCTCGCGGCCGGGACGCATGTTGGTCCCTATCAGATCGTGTCGATGATCGGTGCGGGCGGCATGGGCATCGTGTATCGCGCGCACGACTCGAAGCTCGCACGCGATGTCGCCGTCAAAGTGCTGCTGCCGACGATCGCCGACGACCCCGACTCGCTCGCCCGTTTCGCGCGTGAAGCGCGCGTGCTCGCGTCGCTCAACCACGCCAACATCGCGCATGTCTACGGGCTGGAAGAGTCGGGACCGACGCGTGCGCTGGTGATGGAACTGGTCGATGGCCCGACGCTCGCCGATCGGCTTGCGCGCGGCGTGATTCCCGTCAACGAGGCGCTGGGGATCGCGCAGCAGATTGCCGAGGCGCTCGAAGCCGCGCACGAATGCGGCGTCGTCCATCGCGATCTCAAGCCGGCGAACGTGAAGGTGCGGCGTGACGGCACGGTGAAGGTGCTCGACTTCGGGCTCGCGAAAGCCTTCGATCGTCCAGCGAAGTCTGGCGACGACCTCGGGTCGCACGCGGGCTCGATCGATGTCACGAAGTCCGGCGTCATTGTCGGCACGGCTGCGTACATGGCGCCGGAACAGGCCCGCGGTGAAGCCGTCGACAGACGCGCGGACATCTGGGCATTCGGTTGCGTCCTGTTCGAGATGCTCGCAGGCCGCCCGGCCTTCGCAGCCAACTCGGTTTCCGAGACGCTTGCCGCCATCTTCGATCGCGAGCCCGACTGGCTGGCGCTCCCAGCCGCCACCCCGCGCTCCGTTCGCGCGCTGCTGGCCCGATGTCTGCGAAAGGACGTGCGGAAACGCCTGCACGACATCGCGGATGTGCGAATCGAGCTCGATGAAGTCGATCAGCCGAACAGCGCGGCGAATGACTTGATTCCCCGCGTCGCGGCGCGTCGCGAGCGCTTCGCCTGGCTCCTGGCCGGCGTGCTCGGCGCGTCGTTGTTCCTGACGGTGTTTCTGCTTCGCCGATCGGTGCCGCCGCCGGTTGGTCCGCTCGAGTTCTCGATCGCGCCGCCGCCGGGGTGGCTCTTCACCTCATCGGAGATGCCGGCACCGACGTTCGAGATCTCGCCCGATGGCTTGACGCTGGCGGCCGTCGCATCGTCCGCGCAGGGCGCGTCGACGATCTGGGTCCGCCCGATCGCCAGCCCCACGTGGCGGCAGCTTCTCGGGACGGAGGGTGCCGACGGTCTGTTCTGGTCTCCTGACAGCGAGTCAATCGGATTCTTCGCGCATGACCACATCATGACCATGCGCGTCGGGGGCGGCTCGCCGTTCGTCGTCTGCGACGTGGCATTCGGTCAGGCGGCGAGCGGCGCATGGAGCGACAGAGGCGTCATTCTGTTCGGCGGGTCCAATCCGCTTCGCAAGGTGGCAGCCGCCGGCGGAGACCCGTCGCCCGTGACCGCGCTCGGTGAACGTGAGACGGCGCATCGGTGGCCGTCGTTTCTCCCGGACGGTGATCACTATCTCTACCTCGCGCAGACGGATTCGACGAACGAGCTGCGGATCGCGGCGCTCAGCTCGCCCGAATCGGCGTCGCTGGGACAATTCGATTCGAACGCGATCTATGCGTCGGGCCATCTGCTGTTCGTGCGCGGCGGGCGCCTGATGGCCCAGCGATTCGACGCGGCGTCGCGCCGATTGCAGGGCGATCCGCTGGCGCTCGCCGGCGAGGCCGCCGTGGTCGTTCCGTGGCAACGGGGGCAATTCACGGCGTCCGCAACCGGCCGCGTCGCGTACAGCGGCACCGGACGGCCGATGTCGCAGTTGACGTGGATCGATCGCGCTGGCAGGACGCTGGGAACGGCGGGCGACGCCGGCTACTACTCGAATTTGGATCTCGACGCCACTGATCGCCGTCTGGCGGTATCACGTTTCACCGAGCCGTCTGGAATGCCGTGGAACGTCGACATCTGGATCATCGATCTGACGCGCGCCGGCGCTGCCACGCGGCTGACGTTCCATCCCGCACGGGAGTTCGATCCGGTGTGGTCGCCTGACGGCAGCCAGGTGGCCTTCAACTCGAGCAGGCTTGGCGGACGATACAGTTTGTTCCGGCGTCCGTCCTCTGGCGTCGGCGATGACGAGCTGCTCGTGAAGTCGGAGACGGAGATCGCCGCCCCTAGCTGGTCTCCGGACGGCAGGCTGCTGATTTACCACGATCAGCGTCCGGATACGAAGCGTGATCTCTGGATGCTGCCATTGGTCGGCGCTCGAACGCCCGTGCCGTTTCTGCGGACGCCGTTCAACGAAAGTAGCGGAGTCATTTCACCGGACGGTCGTTGGATCGCGTACGAGTCCGACAGTTCGGGCCGAACCGAGGTGTACGTACGTCCATTTCCCGAAAGCGACAAACTGTATCCAGTCTCCCGGGACGGAGGACACGCGCCGCGGTGGCGAGGTGACGGGCGCGAGTTGTTCTTTCTGGCGCTCGACGGCACCATGATGGCTGCTCGTCTCGCGGGCGCGAGAGACTTCCAGGCGAACGTTCCCGAGCCGCTCTTTCGGTCCGGTCTGACCTCGATGGCGAACAACCATCCGTACGCGGTTACGAAGGACGGTACGCGGTTTCTCATTCCCGTGACGTCTCATCCGCACGGCGCGGAGCCACTGACGGCGATCCTGGACTGGCCGGCTACGCTTCCCAAGTAAACGGGCCGCGCGCGTGCAGCTCCCAGACAGGCCTTGCCCCACACCGCGCGGCCTTGCTAGATTCATCAGCCTATGGCCTACACCTATCACGAGCTGAAGGGAAAGACGATCCAGGAACTTCGCGAGATCGCCAAGAACGTGGAACAGCACGATGCCGTGCAGGGGTACTCGCAGATGAACAAAGATCATCTGCTGCCGGCGCTCTGCAAGGCGCTCGGAGTGCCCGTTCACGAGCACGCCGAAGTCGTCGGTATCGACAAACCGGCCCTCAAGGCGAAGATGCGCGAGCTGAAGGAGAAACGCGACGCTGCGCTCGAGGCGAAAGATCACGCGACCCTGAAGAGCGTGCGGCGTCAACTGCACGCGATCAATCGGGACATCCGGCGGCACATCCTGCACACCGCATAGCGGCGTGACGCGGGATAGACGGCGCGCGGCCGTCTATCGCGGCGGCGGCGCCGGTCGAGCGGTGCGCGCCGGCGCGACGTAGAACGACATGCCCGCCGAGATCGTTGCGCCGGCGCCGTTCTCCACCGACGTTGCGATGGTGTGCGACACCGAGCCGAACAGGCTGGCGTGTGACGCGATGGCCACACCGATGCCGCCCGAGAATTCAGCGCGATCGCGCGTCAGAGTGATCGCGTCGTTTACCGGGCTGGTCCACGAACGGCTGAACGATCCCGACACGCCGACTCGCCGCCGGAGTTGATACCCGACACCGGCGCCGGCAAACCACACGCCGCGTGAGAACCAGCCACTCGAGAAATACACTCGCCGTTGGTTGCCGTCGATCTCGAGCGAGACCGGCACTCCGAACTGCGCGCGCGTTTCGTCCGCTCCGGGTGCCGACAGCACGCCGGTGCCGAGCAGTTCGAGGGTCGGCGCAACCGCGATCCTGACGCCGCGATCGCTGACGAAGGCCGCGTACTTACCGCTGACGTACGTCGTGCCGAGGCCGCCGGCGACGCCGGACGCCTCGTCGCCGACGACGTGCGGCACGCTGACGGCGACCTGGAATCGCTCGGCGAGACCGACCGCGACGCTGATCGCCGGCAGCGTCGTTTCGCCGATCTGGTCCCCGGCCCAGTGGCTCATCGACACGTCGATCGACATCGCGCCGGACGGCATCAGGTTCGCGTCGTCGATCCATGGGATCGGCGTTGCCCCAATCCCCGGCGGCGGCGCCGTGACTCCCGGCAGCGGACTGCTGCTAGGCGGCGAGCCGTGGCCGTGTCCCTGATTGCCGTGGCCCTGAGCGGACGCGACCGACGGCGAGACGAGCGCGAGCACGCCACCGAGCAGCAGCGCGCCCGCGTTGGTGCGGTTACTGATGGCGCTTGCCATGCTTCGCGATCGTGCCCGTCGATGGAGCGCCCGGCGTCGTGTTGTTGGTGCTCGTGGGATTCCCGGCTGTCGTCGCCGTGGTGCTCGTTCCGGTCGTCGTCGTTCCAGTAGTCGGCGTACCACTCGTCGGCGTGCTGGCAGTCGTCGTACCGGTGGTCGGCGTACCAGTGGTGGTCGACGGTGGTGTCGGCGGCGGCGTGCTGCCTGCGCGCAGATTGTGAACCGCCTGGCCGAGGCTCTCGTGACTCCTGACCATCGCGGTCTTGAGATCTCTGAACGGGATACCGGTCCGCTGCGACGCCTGCAGCGCGGCGATGAACTGCCCCTGGTTCCTGAATCCGCGCGCCGCCTGATCCATCGTCATGTCCGGCGGCAGCATCGCTTTCACGCGGGCCGCAAGTTGAGGATGAGATTGAATCTTCGTCGCGATTGGCGATCGCGGCGCCGTCGTTTTCGTGTGGATGTTCGTGGGGCTCACGCGATGCATCTGGTGAGGCGTCGCGTCGTGATGCGTCGTTTCGCGATGTGCCACCTCGGGATGCATCGCCTCCGGATGCTCCGCCTCATGGTGCGCCGTCGGTACGTGTGATGGACCGTGCGTGCCGGGGACTGGCGCCGTGGGCAAGTTGTGCGTCGTGACGTGAGCGGGCGGCACGGCGTGTCCACGGCCCTGATCGGCGACCGCCACCGTCGCCCACAACGCCGCTGCGATCGTCAGCCAGACGATTTTCGCGAGTCGCATAGTCGTCACCTCCGACCGGCTGAGGGGCAAGGGACATACCAGCCGGCACCGAGACGGCGAACCTCCGGAACTCCTCCGGCTTTCACCGATCACACGGTTGTCGTTTCAGTTTCGTCGGATCGAATCACCGGCTTGTATGTCAGGACAGCGCGGCCGGCACGCGATTCGTCATGTGCGCGGGTCACTTGCGCCGGAAGACGACCACACTCCACTGCGGCAGGTTGACGTAGATGCGGCCGTCGGCCTGCGTCCACGGCTCGTAAAATGCGTTGCCGGCGCCATCCCATCCGCCGAACGCGCGATCCTGCGTGCACAGGATCTGGGTCCACTGTCCGAAGCGGCCACCGGTCGCGACACCGTACGAGTGATCGGTAAAGTTCCGATCGCTCAGATTGACGGCCACCAGCACGACGTTGTCGCCGCTCTCGCGCGCGAAGGCGAGCACCTGGCCGGCGGCGTCTTCATGAGGAATCGACAGCGACTCGGCGCGCAATGCCGGATTGTCCCAGCGCATCGCGTTGGCCGCCGCAACCAGACGCCGCATCTCGACGCCGAGCGGATCATCGACGGCGCTCCAGTTGAAGCGGTGATCGCCGTTCTGATCGGTGCCGTCAGTCCAGTAACCCCACGACACGTACGGCGAGCTCATGAGACATTCCGAGCCCATGAACAGCATCGGCGTGCATGGCATCGTGACGTTGAGCGCCCAGGCGAGCCGGCATTTCGCTCGCGCAGACCAATTGGCCCGCCCTCCGAGTTGATCGACGAAATAACGGTGACGCGTGTCCCAGTTGGTGAGGCCGTTCTCCGCGTTGCCGTTGTTCAGATCGCCGATGTCGTCATGCGATCCGAGCGTGTATTTGGCGAGGTTCCACGGGTGATCGTATCCATCCCAGCCGAGAAACGACTTGACCTTGTTCAGCGGATCCTGTCCGGCCATGGCGCGCTGACACTGGTGATGCGCGCTGGCCTGCCAGGTTGCGCAGAACCGGCCGGTGTTCACGATCCACGGGTTGTCCGGGAGATGCTCCGCGACGAGATACCGGTCCGGGAAGTCGTCGCGCAGCCGGCCGACGGCCAGCTTCAGATGATTGCCGTTGATCTGCGTCGTCGCGTCGAACCGCAGTCCGTCCGCATGGTATTGCTCGAGGTACATCCGCCCGTTCTGATAGAAGAAGTCCTGGACCTCACGCTTCCACCAGGCTGGACCGACGCCCCAGTCGGTCTGCTGCCCGCCCTCGAAGTAGATGCCGCCCTCGTTGGTGTAGCCGTCGAACTCGTAGAGGATGTTGTCGTCGCTGCCGGCGTGGTTGTAGACGACGTCGACGATGACGGCGAGGCCGATGCGATGCGCGGCGTTGACGAGGTGCGCGAATGTCGCGGGCGATCCGTACGACGACTCGGGCGCGAAGAACGACGCCGGGTTGTAGCCCCACGAGCGGTCCATCGCGTGCTCGTGCACCGGCATCAGCTCGATGCAGTTGAAGCCGAGGTCGCGGATGTAGCCGAGCTTGGGTTCGATCTGCCGGAACGTCGCCCACGACGTGCGCAGGCCATCGTTGAAGCCGGCGAAGCTCCCTACGTGCAGCTCATAGATGATGAAGTTCTCGAAGCGCGGCGCGACGAACGGCGCCCACTCGAAGCGCTCGCTCGCCGTGACGACGGAGGCGTTGGTCGACGTGGGATCGTCGCGGGTCAGCTGCGAGCTGAACACGTCGCGCGCGGCGGGATCGAGCGTCTCGAAGGCATCGGCGCCGGTGGTGATTCGGAATCGGTAAAGCTGCGACTTCCTGACGCCGGCAATCGCGCCGCTCCAGTAGCCGGTGCCGTCGTTCTGGAGATCCGTCGTGGCGACGTCGAAGCCGTCCTTCCAGAACGGCTCGTCCTGCACGATCGCGGCGACGGCGGCCGCGTGCGGGGCCCAGACGCGGAAGAAACAGCCGTGAGGGGTCAGCCAGGCGCCGACGCGCTGTTGAAAGTCCATCAACGTCTCCACAGGGGGCCGGTTTTCCACAGGGGGTCGGGAACCGTTTCGTGCACGAAACGGTTCCCGACCCCCTGTGGAAAAGTCGGCGCTCAGCGCGAAAAGATCGCCTTGGCCAGCATCGCGTGCACGCCTTTGGTGCCGTCGACCAGTTGCGTGACGTGCAGGTCGGCCGCCACCGAGCACAGCACGTAGGCCTCGTCCCGCGACATCTTTTTCTCTGCCACCAGAAAGTCGATCATCTCGCGCGTGGCGAGCTTTGCGGCTTCGTCCAGATCGGTGTGCAGCCCCATCGCGATGTAGTGCGTCGGCGTCTCGGCGCGCGGCCAGCGCAGACGCGGGCCCTTGCGCACGGCGATCTGCACGGTGCCGCGCAGAGAGGTTTCGAGCGCCGTCAACGTGACCTCGCCGTCGCCCTGCATGGCGTGGCCGTCACCCATCGAGAGCAGCGCGCCTGGCACCTGCACGGGAATGTACAGCGTCGATCCGGCGACGAGCTCCTTGTTGTCGAGGTTGCCGGCGTGCGGTCCAGGCGGGCCGCTCGAGATGCGGCCGACCAGCGGATTCGGTGCCACGCCGATCGATCCGAAAAACGGCGCGAGCTTGAGTGTGACGCCCGGCGCGAACGTCGCGGTCCCCGCGCGCGAATCGAACCGCACGAGATGGAACTTGACGTACGGAAAGTCCTCGGGCAGCGTGCCGCCTCCCGGAATGAAACCACTGACGCCGTATGGATGCAGAAATTCGAATGCGACGATCTTCACTTCGAGCGCGTCGCCGGGCTCAGCGCCTTCGACGTAGATCGGTCCAGTCAGCGGGTGAGCACCGGGACCCCGCTCGGTCACCGTGCGTTCCACGACTTTGAGCGCGTCCGGAATCTCGTCTTCCCTGACACCGGCTGCGCGCAGCCGCTGCAATCCGCGCGCGACCATGGCCTCGACGCGAACGGTGTCACCCGAGGCGATCCGCAGGACCGGCTTGACTGCCGGGTCGTAGTAGCCCCAGTGCACGTTTTCCGGCAGCAGCTTCAGATCGTGTGTCCGCGGCGCCTGAGCGATCCCGACCGCACCAGCCGCGAGTCCGATGACGATCGCCGCCGTGATCTGTCGCATTCGTCGCACTCCCTTGCGTCCATACGAGGTTGGGGTCGGGAAGGGTTTTGGGACGATCAGACAAAACCCTTCCCGACCCCAACGATTCCCGACCCCCCTGTGGAACTTATTGCGATGCCGCCTTCCCTCTCCATTTCGCCAACAGCGCCGCGCGATCCAGCGGACGACCGTGCAGATAGACGCTCGCGATCTTCCGCGTGTTGTGAATGTCGTCGAGCGGGCTCGCGTTGAGGACGACGAAATCGGCGCTCTTGCCGACCGCCAGCGTCCCCATGTCGGCGATGCCGAGCAGCCGCGCCGGCGTCGACGTCGCCGCCACGATCGCGTCCGACGGCTTCAGCCCGAGCTGCACCCATCGCGCGAGCTCGACATGATCGCCGGTCCCGAACGTGTGACCGGGATGAATGCCGGTGTCGGTGCCGAGGACGAGCCGGACGCCCGCCGCGATCATCCGCGGGAAGTTGTCGGCCATGATCTCTTCGCGCCGAGCGGCATTCGGTGACGGCGGTCCGCAGCTCGGCGCAAGCGGCCGCGCTTCCTTCGTCGCGCGGATCGACGCCACCACGCTCGCCGGCAGCGCCTCCTCGAAGAACGGATCGGTCTCGCAGACGCCAGGCCGATCGCCGAGCCCGATCACGGTCGCCCAGTACGGCTTCTTCTCACGGAGGATCGCGACGAGCTCGTCGTCTATCTTCTCGCCCTGCACCATGTGCACGAGCACGTCGGCGCCGGCGCGGACCACCGCCTTCTGATCGGGCAACGTGGTCGCGTGGGCGTTGACCAGCATCCGATGCTTGTGCGCCTCGTCGATGATCGCTTCCATCGTTTCCGGCGTCAGCTTCGGATAGCTGCCGCGGCGATCGTCGTACCAGAGCTTCACCTGCGGGATTTTCTGGTCGGCCATCCGCCGCACCGCCGCGCGCGCCTCGTCCGGCGTCGACACCTCGTTGATCACGTGCAGCCTGGTCGTCGCAACACGCAGGACGGCATCCGGCCCGCCGTTGGGCGGGGCCATGCCCGGCATGAAGAAGAAACGCGCCGCCGGCGCGAAGTTGCCCGCCTGTTGATCCTTCTGGATCTGCAGCGACTGCTCGACCGGACTGCTGCCAACTGACTGCGCGGCGCCGGTTCCGTAGAACGCCTCGCGCTGCAAGTGGTCGAGCACGTTCTGCGGCGTGTGATTCTCCGCCGCCCACGTCGTATATCCCTCGTAGCCGATATGCACGTGCGCATTGATCATCGCCGGCATCACCGTCTTGCCCGCGAGATCGACGCGCGTCGCACCAGGCGGTGCCGCGACGCGTCCGGCGGCACCGACGGCGGTGATGCGGCCGTCCTGGACGACGAACGCGCCGGAATCCAGCGACGTGCCGTCTCCGATGAGGAGCCGCGCACCTTCGTAGACGACGGGACTTGCAGCCTCGCGCGTCTGCAACGGTGCGAACGCAGCGGCGAGTCCGACGACAGCGGCGATGAGCATGGTCTTCACGGGCGCATCTTACGTCATTGCTTTGC
>DATFXR010000059.1:0-2230 GCA_035315685.1 Vicinamibacterales bacterium
CGAACACCGACGCCTGCCCCTCGAAGCGGAAGATGCTGCCGTAGGCGTTCGGCTTGCCGAGAATCACGCACGCGTCGTTGACGAGATAGCGCGTCGGGAAATTGTCAGTGCCATCGACGATGACGTCGTAGGGTTCGAACAACTGCAACGCGTTGTGTGACGACAGCGCCACTTCATGTGTGCGGATGTCGATCTCGGGATTGAGCGCCTGCAGCTTCTCCTTGGCCGACTGCAGCTTCGGCTTCCCGACGTCCGGCGTCGAGTGAAGAATCTGTCGCTGCAGGTTGCTGTAGTCGACGACGTCGAAGTCGACCAGACCGATGGTGCCGACGCCGGCCGCCGCGAGGTACATCGCCACCGGCGATCCCAGTCCTCCCGCGCCGATGCAGAGCACCTTCGCCGCCTTCAGCTTGCGCTGCCCGTCGACGCCGACCTCCGGCATGATCAGGTGCCGCGAGTAGCGCTTGACTTCATCGTTGCTCAGCGCCGGCAGCTCACGGTCCGGCTGAAGCCGGACGCTACCGACGTTTGCGTCCGCGTCGGTCGTCGCCGGGACGCCACCGGCGACCGACGGGATGATGCTGACCGTGTCGCTCGCCGTTACCGGCGTCTGCTCTTTCTGCAGGTATCGGATGTCCTCGTCGTTCACGTAGACGTTGACGAAGCTGCGCAGCTTGCCCTGCTCGTTATAGAGATGTGCCTTCAGGCCGGAGTGGCGGCGCGTCAGGTCGGCAAGCAGCTCGCCGACGGTCGCGCCGCTTGCGTCGACCGCATCCTGCTTATCGGTGTACGGCCGCAGCGGCGTCGGGATCAGGATTTTCGCCATGATGTAGAGTGCCCTCTTCGAAACTCGATCGATCGTCTTTCAGATACCACACGGTCATGTCCGCCGCAGCGCCTTGGGCAACGGCGACGATGATGTACGCGAAGGTCGGCCACGCGTGATCGAGGTCGTACTGCGATGGCCGCGCCGGATGATCCGGATGTGAATGATAGAAGCCAAGGAGCTCGGCGCCGAGTTCGGTCGCGCGCCGCTCGGCAAGCCGATAGTCCGACGGCCGCACGAGAAAGCGTCGCCGCGGGCCCTCCTCGGTCGTATTCGGCAGCGCGACGAGGTCGGTGACGCCGGCGTCCCGGCCGAGCAGCGCGCCGCAGCATTCGTGCGGATAGGTTTCCTGGCCATGCGCGCGGATCGCCCGATCGACGGCCGCGGTGATCGTCAGCCGCCGACCCTCGCTCGCCGGCATGCCTCGCGCTCCCTCAGTCATTGACGTTCCAGAAGCTTTCGTTCAGGTACTTCTCCGCACCGTCCGGAAAGATCGTGACGACGACGCCGCTGGTGAGCCGCGTGGCGACGTCGAGCATCGCCGCAACCGCCGCCCCGGACGAGATGCCGGCCAGCAATCCCATTTCGCGCGCCAGCTTCCGCACCATCCGATAGGCGCGCTCGGTGTCGATCCGAAGATCCTCGTCAGCGAGGGTCGGATCGTAGATGCCCGGCACGATCGCGGACTCCATGTGCTTCAGGCCCTCGAGGCCGTGGAACGGCGAGTTGGGCTGAAACGAAATCAGCTTGATCGCGGGACTGTGCTTGCGCAGCCGCCGCCCGGTTCCGACGAAGGTGCCGCTCGTGCCCAGGCCGGCGACGAAATGCGTGAGCCGCCCGCTCGTTTGCTCGATGATCTCGGGCGCGGTCGTGTCGTAGTGCGCCTGCCAGTTCGCAGGATTGCTGTACTGGTCCGGATAGAAGTAGCGGTCCGGATCCTCCGCGTACAGGCGGCGGGCTTCGCGAATCGCGCCATCGCTGCTCTCGAGCGGGTTGGTGAGCACCAGCTCCGCGCCGAGCGCGCGGAGGATCAACTTGCGTTCCGGGCTCGCGTTCTCGGGCACGCACAGCTTCACGCTGTAGCCGCGGGCCGCGCCGACCATCGCGTAGGCGATACCGGTGTTACCGGACGTCGCATCGAGGATCGTCTTGCCGGCGATCAGCCTGCCCGACGCTTCTCCGTCGAGAATCATGCGCGCGGCCGCGCGATCCTTCACGGACCCGCCGGGATTCTGCCATTCGGCCTTCGCGTAGAGCTCGACGCCAGGTGTTTCCCGCTCGAAATGGTGCAGGCGGACGAGCGGAGTGCGGCCGATCATGTCCAGAACGGACGATCCAGGCGCGCGGTCGACAACAGATGAGGTGTCTGGGGCAGCCATTCCGATATACGACCGAATAAGTCCT
>DATFXR010000060.1:0-9481 GCA_035315685.1 Vicinamibacterales bacterium
GACTCGATGTTATGCGACGGATCTCTTTGGCGGTCCCCATCGCCTCCAAGGCACTCGACACCACCTGCGCGGCGCGCGCGCGGTTGGTGTCGTCAGTGGCCTTGGATTCGAGGAGCTCGGCATGCGCCAGAATGATGCCGAGTTGGTTGTTCAGGCGGTGAAAGAGGAGGCGCAGTTCCGGCGTTTCGTCCATGGGTGTCCTCGCCAGCAGCTCCTCGACGCTAACCGCGCGCGAGCGCACGCTTAGCTCCGGCCTTCCGCCTGCCACATCGTCTGCACGGCCGGGCGCTCGGTGTTGTTCGGATCGCGCCACAGCGTGTCGACGAAGATGCGGACGGAGCCACCCGCCGTGCGCACGTATTCGATCTTCCCGCTGGACAGCCAGTTGTAAATAGTTCTCCGGCTGACGCCTACGAGCTCACACGCTTTCATGATCGAAATCGTTTTTCGTTCCACTTGGCAGTTGCCTCCGTGAGGTTGTATCGGTGGCTACAGGCTGCAGGTTTAGGATGTGGCGTGAATTCAACTCTGTCAAGAATTTGACGTCAGGTCCATCGAGCCGTGTTCCAGATCGAGTCCCGCAATGGCGGCCCGGCCCATCGCGAGGACGGCCTCCTCAGTGCTTCCGCCAACGTGCGGCGTGCCGATGAAATTCGGCAGTCGAAGCAGCTCGAGGTCTGTCGCGGGCTCGATTGCAAAGACGTCCGCGGCTGCGCCTGCAATCCGGCCGTCACGCAGCGCCGCCGTCAGCGCGTCCTCGTCCACGATGCCGCCTCGCGCGGCGTTGATCACGACAGCGGTCGACTTCATCGCCGCGAGCGCACGCGCATCGATCAGATTCCGTGTGGAATCGTCCAGCGGTACGTGCACGGTGACGATGTCTGACTCGCGCAGGAGGGTGTCGAGCGCCACCGCGCGCACGCCGTGCGCGCGATAGAACTCCTCGTAGTCCACGATGTCATGCGCGAGAACCGTTGCGCCGAAGGCAACGCATAATCGCGCGACCGTCTTGCCGACGTGACCGCAGCCGACGACGCCGACGGTTGCCGAGGAGATCTGACGCCCGCCGCCGGCGCTCCACCGTCCCTCCCGCAGATCGATCGCCAGCGGCACGATGCGACGGCACAGCGCGATCATCAATGCGATCGTGAGCTCGGCGACCGACTGCCGGTTCACGCCAGGAGTCCACCGAACGCTGACGCCGTGTCGCCGCGCGGCATCGAGATCGATCATGTCCAGGCCGACACCGTACTTGCTGACGACGCGCAAACCCGGCAGCGCATCGAACACTTGCTCGTCGAGCACCTCGAGGCCGGTGATCGCCTTGTCGTGACCGCGAAGGAAACCGATGACGTCGTCGCCTCTGAGCGGCTGTCGCGTGTCGTTGAAGACAGCGTCGGGGTGGCGCTCAGTCAGTTCGCGCCGGAGAGTCGGATGCTTTGGAAATGAATGCGAAGCGACGGCGACGGACACGCGGGGATCGTACCGGGAATCGGGATTTGGGATTTGGGATTTGGGATTCGGGATTCGGGATTCGGGATTCGGGATTCGGGATTTGGTTTCGGCGCGGTTCAAGGTATGAGTCGTGTCGTCCTTCCATGTCCTCGACTCCCGACTCCCGGCTCCCGGCTCCGATTCCCGATCTCAGGGCCCCCGATACGCATCACTTTGTGTCAAAATTCTGGCACTGCATCTAAATGGCTGACACGCAGAAACATCTGCTGCTCGTCGAAGACGAGGCGCCACTCCGTGAGGCAATTGCCGAGCAGCTCGGCGATCGCGGCTATCGCGTGGAGCAGGCTGACTCGGGCGAGTCGGCGATTGCGAAGCTGGCTGACTTCGCCTTCGACATCATCGTCACCGATCTGCGGCTGCCGGGCGCGGACGGCTCCGCCGTCGTCGAGGCGGCCGTCGAACGCTACCCGCACATCATCGCGATCGTCGTCACTGGCTATGGCACCGTGAAGGACGCCGTCGAGGCGATCAAGCGGGGCGCGTGGGATTTCGTCAGCAAGCCGTTTCAGATCGACGAACTGCTGCACGTGCTCGACGCCGCGCTCGAGCAGCGGCGATTGAAGTCGGAGAATGCCTATCTGCGCGCACAGCTCGAGGAGCGTTACCGCTTCGAGGGCATCATCGGCAGGAGCCGGCCGATGAAGCTGCTGTTCCAGCTGCTCGAAACGGTTGCGCCCACCAACAGCACGATTCTGATCACCGGAGAGACGGGCACCGGCAAGGAAGTGATCGCGCGCGCGATCCATCACAACAGCGCGCGGCGGATGCACCGCTTCGTCGCGCTGAACTGCAGCGCGATTCCCGAGACGCTGCTCGAAGCCGAGATCTTCGGCCACGTGCGCGGCGCGTTCACCGGCGCGGTCGGCAACCGGCAAGGCCGGATCGAGCAGGCGCATCGCGGGACGTTGTTCCTCGACGAAGTCGGTACGATGAGCATGACCCTACAGGTCAAGCTGCTGCGCGTGCTGCAGGAGCGCGAGTTCGAGCGCGTCGGCGACTCGCACACGACGAAAGTGGACGTGCGGATCATCGCGGCAACCAACAGCGATCTGAGCCGCATGGTCGCCGACGGTCTTTTCCGCGAAGATCTCTTCTACCGGCTGAACGTCATTCCCGTGCATCTGCCGCCGCTGCGCGAGCGGAAGGAAGACATTCCGCTGCTGGTGCAGCATTTTCTCGACAAGCTGCGCGAGGAGCGTGGCGGAAAGCCGCCGGGTGAACGCGAGCGGCGCGCGACCGATCGCGCGATCACCGTTTCGCAGGAAGCGATGCGACGGCTGATGGCGTACGCCTGGCCCGGCAACGTCCGCCAGCTCGAGAACGTCATCGAACGCGCGGTGGCGCTCGCGGCGGGCCGCCCGCAGATCGACGTCCATGAGCTGCCCGCCGAGATTCAGCAGTCGCGCGAGATGGTCCTGTCGTCGGCGGTCGCCCTTCCCGAAGAGGGCGTGGATCTCGACGCGTTCGTCGCAAACATCGAGCGCGAACTCATCGAGCGCTCGCTGGAGCGGACCGGCGGCAACAAGGGGCAGGCGGCGCGGCTTCTCCACCTGAAGCGCACGACGCTGGTCGAGAAGTTGAAGCGGTTCTCGAAATCCTGAGAAAAGCCGGCGGGGTTTTGGCGACCCGGACACGGGGCAGGTGGAGCGGACACCGTAGAATAGTCCAATGCCGCCGCGCTTCGCCTACTGGACGATCCTCATCGACGGCCAGCCGACGGCGTTCCGCGCGCGCGATCAGCAGGAACTGCTGCCGACAATCGCTCAGCTGAAGCGCACCAACGAACACGTCCTCTTGAAATGGTTCGCGCACGGACGGTTGTGGGATTCGCCGGAGGCACAGCGCGCCGCCGAGCACCGCCCTCGTCCGCCGCGCGAGAAACGCGACCGCGACTGGCGCCCGGGCGGACAGCACAAGGATCCCCGCGCGCGCTTTGACAAGGAAGCGCAGCGCCGGAAGAAGCGCGAGCAGCGCGCGAACTGGAGCGCTTCCAGACCGCCGGGCGGATCCGATCGCGATCGAGGCCAGGCCGGCTCGCGGCCTCCACGCCCTGATCGACCCTGGCGCGACAAACCCGCCGGCCCGCCGCGAGGCGCTCGCCCCTGGAAGGATCGGCCGCCTCGTCCGCCGCGCGACCAACGGCCGTCCTCCAATCGCGAGTGGCGCGGCGGCGAACGAGCGCCCCATCACGGAACGCGTCCGTATCGCAAGCCCTGGCAGCATGCTTCGAGCGGTCCACCGCGCGGCGATCGCAAGCCGTGGCAAAAGCCCGCAGACCGCCCGCGCGGTGATCGACCGAAGCGGAGCGACCAACCGCAGCGCGGTGGCGAGCGGCCGTGGAGGAAACGCAAGGACGAGCCGCCCGACGAGAGCTGACGCCGTGACGCCAGGCGGGAGTCGATCGATGACTGTCGTCACCCACGTCGTCCTGATGAAGCCGCAGCCGGATCTGTCGGAGGCGGATCGAGACGCGTTCATTGCCGCCTTCGAACGCGCCGTTCGCGAGATCCCGTCGATCCGTGCCGTGCGCATCGGGCGTCGCGTGACGCATGGCGCGGGCTACGAGGCGTTCGCACGCGATGCGGCAGATTACGTTGCGCTGATCGATTTCGACGACCTCGACGGACTGCAGGCGTACCTCCGGCATCCCGCGCACGGCGAGCTCGGCGCACGTTTTGGGGCGTCCCTGAGTTCAGCGCTGGTCGTGGACTTCGAAGCCGGAGGGATCGAGGCGCTGCGCGCCGGATGGTCTTTCAGTCGAAGCGCGGCGACGGTTAGGCGCGCGCCGTTTCCTTCAGGCCCAGCAATCGCTTGACGCGATCGACGACGCCGGTCGACTCCTGTTCCTTGGAGTCGACCTTGACGAGGATGTCGAGGCATTCTCCAAGGGTCTTCACGACGCCGATGCCCAGCCGGCGCGCCGCTCCCGGCAGCAGCTGTTCGTCGTCGCGCCACACCAGAATCGCGCGGGCTCGTGAATCGACGACGACATCGAGGCAGTTCTCGGGCCGATCGTCGACGACGACATCGAGGCCCAGTGCGGCGGCGATTCGGCCACGCGATCCCCTCACGACGTACACGCTCGGCAGCGTGAAGCCTTTCGACTCGAGCCAGCGCTGGCTCTGCAGCTGCGCGGTCACGCCGGCGGTCTCTGGCCGCTTGGTCAGAAAAATCACTTCCCAGTGTCTCTCGTCCGCAATCGATGCCAGGCGCGCGACGATGCCGGGCTCGGTCTCACTGAGCGTCTGCCAGAAGTTCTCGATCGATTCGATGTGACGCCACAGCTTCCGCTGCTGTCGTGCCGACATGTTCATCCGCAGCAGCGGCGGCACGTTGTCCGGCGACGTTTCGGCAGCCGCCTGTGCGGGACTCGTCGATTCGGGTGGCGTCTCGCCCTGACCGCTGCCGCTCGGCGTGGCGCTCGGACTCGAGGTGACCTCGCGGTCAGGAGGGCGGCGCGGCATCGGCCGGCCGAAGAGCATCTCGGCCTGGCGGACCAGTTCTCCCTCCATGTCCGCGAGAACGCCGTCCATGTCGAAGGCGATGCGAAGCGGCAAGACTGTCTATTCTATCGGGATCTTCGGGTCGTGACTGCGACCGGCGGCGCGAAGCCTAGAAGCCGTAGGTCACCGCTGCGCCGAAGATCAGATCGCTGTATCGATGCGACGCGACGTCGGATGCCCTGTCGGTATGGTCGATGTTGAATCCAAGCCGAACGTCTCGCCCGAGGTGGTATCCGACGCCGCCGCCGTACGAGCTCACGTCGTCCACGCGACCGGGTACCGTGACCCCGATCGCCTGGCGATCGGTGTAGGCGAGCGTCGCGAACGATCCACGAACGATGGCATCGAGCGGGCCGTAAATCTGCTGCTGGACCGATCCGCCAACGCGGGTCTGCACGTAGTACGCCTGGCCGACGTCGTACGAGTATTGGACGTCCCGGCCGAGATCGAACGCGAAGCGCGTCGCTTCCAGCAGCGTGTACGAGAGGCTGGCGCTCGCCGTCGGGCCCCGGTAGGCCTGGAGACTCTGCAAGTCGGGGCGGAAGTCGGTGAATCCGAAGGAAGCACTCCCTCGAATCAACGCAAACTTGTCGAAGAAAACCGCACCGGAAACAGTGGACTGGGTCGAGTTGCGGAGTGGCGAGTACTGGAATCGATCGTCTGCTCTGGTAGCCGTCAGCGACAGGGATGTGAGCGGTGTGAGCTGGTATCGCAGCGAGAGACCGCCACCCGTCCTCGTGTGATCGAGCTCGGTCTGCAGGTTGGCGTCGTTGTAGAACTCCGCGCTGTCGTAGTCCGTGCCCTGACGCTCCAGGATCACGCCGACATAGGTCTTGGACAGCATCCTGTACTCGACGAGTCCGGTCAGCTTCGTTTCCGCCCGCTCGGCCCGTGTGTCGATCTCGAGGTTCGGACGATCGCGGGCGTTGCGACGGGCCGCGTCGATCTTGAACCCGAACCGCGCGAGAGGAACACGCCAGCCCACCGTGTAGCCAGTGCTCGCGTTCCGCTCGCTCGCGTACGTCTGGTACCAGATCAAATCCTCGACGACGCGTCCGACCACCCACGTTTCGCCGACGCGCAGCCAGAGATCAGCCGCGGGTGAGAGAGTAAACGTGAAATCGCTCTTCGGGTTTTGATCGTCCGGCTCGTTGAAGATGTTGCTGTCGACGCCGATGTTCGTCATCGCGACGGTTGGGTTCATCCACAGCGGCCCCAGCCGAACGCGCACCCGCGCCGGATCCGGTTCGTCGACGTTTTGTGCCGCCGCCTGACGAGCGAAGAGAATCGCGGCGATGGCGAGCACCCTCACCATGCGCGTGCGTATCACCGCCGCCGTGACAGGCCGGAAGCCGTTCGTCATTGTGTGCATTGTTACGACCGCTCGGGTGGCGGACATCCGACGAAATGACCATCGCCGGCGACAGGCCGGGGAGAGCGAAAAACGCCGACGGCACGACGGCACTCGAGGAACAAGGCTTCACCCTGTGACTTACAGTTCGGCGGCTGGTCGAGGGACGCAACCCGCGAAGGAAGTCGGGGTGGGCGTCAGTGCGCGCGTCACACGCAGGACGCGCGGACAGAGCGGTTGCAGACGAACCGCGGTCGTATCGGCCACGCCAGGTTCCCTCTATATAGAGGCGGCCGGATCTCTCGCCCCGGGCACAGCGGGCCATGCAAATGATACACGGCGATCGGCTCAGACGCCGGCTGGCTCCATGAAGAAGGCGTTGATCGTGTCGCACAGGCCGGCCAGCGACTCGGCGGAGTTGATCGCCGTTCGGAGGTGCGACCCGTTCTCGAAACCCTTGGTGTACCAGGACCCGAGCGCCCTCAGCTTGTTGATCACCCAGCGATCGTGGCTCGTTGCACGCGCCTCGTCGATACGCTCTCGGAGGAGAAGATCGATGTAATCGAGGAGGAACTGGCCGCGGTCCGCGAGCGTCACGTCGCGCGGCGGCCGGCCGGCAGCCAGCTCCGTCGCCTGCGCGAGGATCCAGGGATTGCGGAGAACGCCGCGTCCGACCAGCACGCCTTCGACACCCGTGCGCATCCGCTCGACGATCTGCTGCGGATCGATACAGTCTCCGCTGCCGAAGACCGGAATAGTGAGATCGTCGGCGATGCGCGCGACGAGCTCCCAGTCGGCCGCGCCGCTATAGCTTTGTGCGGCGGTCCGTCCGTGAACCGCGACCGCGGCTGCGCCTGCATCCTCGACCATCCGGGCCAGCGTCGGCGCATTGCGGCTGTCGTCGTTCCAGCCGGCGCGCATCTTCACGGTGACGGGAATCTTCACCGCCCTGGTCATCGCCGCGACGACCTGCGCGGCGTGCTCCGGCTCCCGCATCAGGCTGCAGCCGGCGTCGTGTTTGGCGATCTTCGGCACCGGACAGCCCATGTTGATGTCGACGATGTCGGCGCCCATGCCCTCGACGATCTGCGCGGCCGCCGCCATCTTGTCGGGATCGCCACCGAAAATCTGAATCGAGATCGGGCGTTCTTCTTCGGTGTAGTCGGCGTACTCGAGCGTCCGGTCGATGCCGCGCACGAGGCCTTCCGAGCTGACCATCTCGGTGACCACGAGGCCGCACCCGCCGTGACGCTTCACGAGGCGGCGGAACGCCGTGTCGGTCATGCCCGCCATCGGGGCAATGGCGTACGGCGAGGGAAGATCGACAGCGCCGATTTTCATCGTCATAAACGCGAGACACAAAGATCGCGAAGGCGATCTTCGGTCTGTTCCCGACCAGTTCTTCGCGCTCTTTGGAGGCCTTTGCGTTCCTAATACGCCTTGACGTCCGCTGCGTCGACTTCGACGCTGACCGCCTGGCCGATCAGATCGACCGACAGGACGAGGCGCGCCTTCGGCGCGTCCTTGCGCATCAGCCGTCCGATCACCCCCTTCAGCGGCCCATGGACGACCTCGACCATCATACCTTCATGGATCAGCGGGCAGGGGTCGTACTGCAGTTCGCTGCCGACCAGCAGCCGGATGCTATCGAGCTCGTACTCGGGGATCGGCGCCGGCTTCCCCTCGAAGGAGACGATGTTCACGACGCCGGTGCATTTCAGGATCGGCAGCGTGTCTCCAGGGTTGAACCGGGCGAAGCAATAGCCGGGGAAGAGCGGCCAGTCGATCTTCTTCTTGCGATCCTTCCAACGGCTCCAGCGGGTGATCGTGGGGAGGAAGGCCTCGAACCGCTTGCGTTCGAGCTGATCGCGCACGACCTGCTCGTGTCGCGATCGCGTCCAGATCGCGAACCACTGCGCTTCGCCAGCGGATTGGGGATTGGGGATTGGGGATTGGTGGGGATTGGTGACCGATGACTGACGCGTCTGCGGAGAGTGATGCTGACTTCGTTCGTTCATACGGACGTTTCTCGCTTCCTACCTCGCTTCACCGCTCTCCAATCCCATAATCCCCGATCGCCAATCCCCGGTCCCCAATCCCTAATCCCCAACCCCCGAACTCTGCTGCTTCACGCCTTCCTCGAACGCCTTGCGGATGTCCGGATTCTTCCATTCGATGATCGCCTGCGCTCGCAGCTTCTGGATGTACTTCTGGAATTCCGCCTTGCGCTTGTCGGTGAACACGCGCTCGCTGATCTGCTCGCGCGCCTGGTCGAGCGCAAGCACCTGCGTCGCGGTCACCGAGTCCAGCTTCAGCAGCTGGTAGCCGCGGGCGACGCGGACCGGCTCGCTGACGTCGCCAGGCTTCATTTTCTCGATCATCTTGCGCAAGTCTGGTGCGATGTCGTTGACGCTCAACGGGCCGATCAACCCGCCGTTCGCCTTCGACGGCGAATCGGAGAGCTCGCCGGCCAGCCTGTCGAAGGCTTCGCGGCCGGTCGTCACGCGCCTGCGGATGTCCTCCGCTTTGGCCAGGGCGGCTTCGTCCGCGCCGACGTTGATGCCTTTTGGATCGGTTGGCGTGGCGACGAGGATCTCGCGCAGCGTCACGGTCGGCGCGGTCGTGAACTCGTTCATGTGCGAGTCGTAGTACGCCTTCGCCTCGTCGTCGGTGACGCCGATCTTCCCCATGACCTCGTTCTGTTGCACCCGCTGGACGATCATCGATCGCTCGAGATTCCGCCGCAGATCGGCCATCGTCATGTTCTCGGACTTGAGCGCCGCCTGAAACTGCTCGTCGGTCTCGATCTTGTTCTCCTTGCGGATGTTGTCGACGACGCTCTTGAACTGCTCGTCGCTCAGCTTGTAGCCGAGCTCCTTGCCGCGCTGGACGATCAGCATCTCGTCGACGGCGTCGACGATGATCTGCGGCGTGATTTCGTCGAGCGCCTTCCGCAATTGCACGTTGTTCGGATCGCTCTTGAGGTCGATCGCCTGGCCCTTCTGGCGGAGCGCCTGGACCTGGCGCTGCTCGAGATCGCTCTTCGTGAAGATCTCGCCGTTCACCTTCACGAGGATCTGCTCGATGATCTCCGCGCGGAGGGAGCCGGCGA
>DATFXR010000061.1:0-5299 GCA_035315685.1 Vicinamibacterales bacterium
AAGACCACGGCGGCGAGCGGCGTCAGCCAGAGATGACGCTGAAAGAACTCGAGGCGCTTCGCGCCGTCGGTGGCGATGAACCGCACGATCTCCAGGCTCGCGAACGAGAAGAAGCGCGCCAGCGTCGTCACGACGATCCAGGGGTTCACGCCGTGGAGGTGGATGTTGCGCAGGACGCCGCCCGATCCGGTGTCAGTGCCGTGCTGAAGCAATGTCGGCACGAGCAGCAGCGCCGGCAGCGCCGCGCCGCCGGTGAAGGCGGCGGCGTCGACGGCAAGACGGCCGGCGCCGTCGCGAGCGCGGCTGATCCAGGCGAACGCGGCGAACGGCAGCAGCAGGGGCCAGGACATGTGGATCTGCATCATCCATGTCAGCCCCGCGCCCATCATCGCGTGGGCAGCGGGCCGCGGGATCCGGCCGAGGCTGAGCGCTGGCACACTCTCGAAAAAGCCGAGGAAAAAGACGAGCGATGCCGGAAGGATGTACGACGTGTTGATCAGGTGTCCCGAGAACTCGATCGTCCACGGGATCGTGAGCAGCCAGCCCCACACCAGCCAGCGAGGTATCGCCGGCCGGTGCTCGCCGATGTACCACGCGAAGGCGCAGAGCGCGCCGAACGACAGCAGCGCGAGCAGTAGATACGGCGATTCGGGGTACGGCGCGATTCGTAAAGGAATCCCGACGAGGAGTCCCTGCAGCGCGCCAGGAATCTCGCTTCTCGTCCACACGACGTCCGGCCCGAAGAACGGCCACTCGCCGGTCGCGTAATAGCGGAAACCGATCAGGAAAATCTGCGTCTCGTCCTCGAAGAAAAACTCGCGCGACAGGCCGAACCACACACGGAACGCGAACAGCGCGAGCAGGCCGAGAACGATCAGCGGCCAGCGCCGGCCGCGTGCCTGAACCATACACGAGGTCAGCATCTTACATTGCCGGGCTGGCGCTCGCAGGCACACAACCTGCACTACCCCTTCATGTGACCGACCAATCCAAAGGAGAACCCATGCGTAGATGGTCTTTCGTGTGCGGCGCGGCACTGCTCGCGCTGAGCCTCACCGGGACGGCTCATGCAGACGAATGGAACAAGCTGACGTACCTCACGTTCAGCGGCCCGGTGCAGTTGCCTGGAGTGACGCTCCCCGCCGGGACGTACCGCTTCCAGCTCGCGGATCCAGACTCGAGTCGTCGCGTCGTCCGCGTGTCGGATAAGGATGGGTCGACGAGCTACGGCATCTTCCTCAGCATCGCGGACCAGAAACTCGAACCGGCGAGCGATCCAGTCGTGATGTTCAAAGAGACACCGGCCGGCGCGCCGCCTGCGATGCAGGCGTGGTTCTACCCCGGTGAGACGTACGGCTACGAATTCGTCTACCCGCACGATCAGGCGATGAAGATCGCACAGGCGAACCACCAGTCGGTCCTCGCGATGAAGGAGACGCCGAAGTCCACCACCGACGAGGAGCGCCGGGCCGCGATGACGACCACTGAAGTGACCCGGATCGACGCAAACGGCAAGCCGGTATCGAGCGATGAGGCGCTGAAGAACTCGAGTTCGCGGCGACCGTCCAGCACGACGACTGCAGCCAATCGGCCGCCGGCGGCGGCGCCCGGATCGACTGCGGCGAACGCGCCGAGCACGCCGTCCTCGACCGCCGGCACGTCGACGCGTGCCAGCACGACCGCCCAGTCGAACGCCGCGGATCGGAATCGAGCCGTTGGCACGAACGGCGCGCATTCGAACACCGCATCGCGTTCGTCCCGGCGTCTGCCGCGAACGGCCGGTGAGCTGCCGCTCTACGAGCTGTTGAGCGGTCTTGCGTTTGCCGGCAGCTTTGCCATCCGCGCGTTCCGCCGTCGCTAGCCTGCACAGATCCCATGCTCAAATAGGGGCGTGCGCGAGCGCCGCCCCTTTTCCAAGCTGGGCGCGCTGCTCAGCGTCAGCGGGGCGGCGGTGACCGTAGTTGCCGGCCGGTTGCTGGGAGTCGGGCGCTTCCAATTAAGAATCAAGAAGTAAGAATTAAGAATTCGTGATCACGGCTACGACGCTCCCCAGCAGCGTTCACGAATTCATAATTCTTAATTGTCAATTCTTAATTCTTGTGCGGGGCGTCTTTGACGATGAACACCTTCTCCCCGGGCCTGATCAGTCCCAGATCGCGGCGGGCGATTTCCTCGATCGTCTTCGGATCCTCGCGGAGCCGGCCGGCCAGGTCGCGCAGGCCGGCATTCTCGGCGCGCTGCCGCGCGATCGAGGCCGACAGTTCGTCGTACTCGTGGCGGGCGCGCAGCATGGCGACGAGGCCGCGATCGCCGACCAGCGCATCGACGACGATTACCGAGGCGACGAACAGCAGGACCAGGTGGACGACGCGGCGATTGCGCGTCGAGGGCCGTTTGGCCTTGGGCGCGCGGCGCCGCGGCGCCGGTTGAGGGTCGTCGGTCTTCGCCACGCGCGCAAACAGTACAACAACTTCAGGAAAAGTACAACCGTGACGCCAGATCTCATCATTATTCTGACGACCATGCCGGACGACGATCGCGCCGACGCGCTCGCGCGGACGCTGGTCGACGAGCGGCTCGCTGCGTGCGTCAACGTCCACAGCGCGATGCTGTCGACCTATCGATGGAAAGGCACGGTCGAGCGGGAACCCGAACGCCAGGTCGTGATCAAGACGACGCGTGATCGTAGAGCGGCCGTCGAGGCACGGCTGCAGGATCTGCATCCGTACGAGCTGCCGGAGTTTCTGGTGCTCGCGGCGGAGACCAGCCGCGCTTATGGAGGCTGGGTGAAGGAGGCTGCGCGTGGGGATGGCTGATGGCTAATGGCTGATGGCTGATGGCTGATCGCATGGGCCGATGTCATGAGCCATCCACCATAGCCATGAGCCATCAGCCATGTCAGGTGCCACCGCCGCTGCGGCGGCGTTGGCTCAGTACCTCGAACAGCATCGGCAGCATCGACACGAACACGATCCCGATCGTCACCAGCGAGAAATTGTTCCTGATGACCGGGATGTTTCCGAACAGCGCACCGGCGAGCAGGCAGAGCGACACCCACGCCACCGCACCCGCCGCGTTGTAGGCGACGAAGGACGTGGTCGTCATCTGCGCCGCGCCGGCGACGAACGGCACGAACGTGCGGACGATCGGCACGAAGCGTCCGAGCACGATCGCCTTGCCACCGTACTGTTCGAAGAAGGCGTGCGCGCGATCGAGGTACTGTTTGTTGAGCAGGCGATGGCCGGACTGGAACACCCGCGGGCCGATGAAACGGCCGACGCTGTAGTTGACCGCGTTCCCGGCGAAGGCCGCGAAGATGAGCAGGCCGAGCATCGTCGGCAGGCTCAGCTCGCCGGTTGCGCACAAGGCGCCCGCCGCGAACAGCAACGAATCGCCGGGCAGGAACGGCGTCACGACGAAGCCGGTCTCCGCGAAGACGATCGTGAACAGGATCGCGTACACCCACGTGCCGTAGTCGCGGACGAACTCGAGCAGGTGCCTGTCGAAGTGGAGGACGAAATCGACGAGACCCATCAGATCGCGTCGAGCGCGCGGCCGAGATCGTCCTTCAGATCCTCGATGTCTTCGATGCCGGCGGAAATGCGAACCAGGCCATCGGTGATTCCGATCTCGTTGCGGCGCTCCACGGGAACCGAGGCATGGGTCATCGAGGCAGGATGCGAGATCAGCGTCTCGACGCCGCCGAGGCTCTCGGCGAGCGCGTGCAGCTTTACCGTGTTCAGAAGCCGGCGCGCTGCCTCGAGTGAGCCGAGCTCGAACGCGAGCATGCCGCCGAAGCCGCGCATTTGACGTTTCGCCAGATCGTAGTGGGGATGCGTCGGCAGGCCCGGATAGTAGACGTGCTTCACTTTCGGATGAGCGGCCAGGTACTCGGCCAGCGCCAGCCCGTTCTCGTTGTGCCGCTGCATCCGCAGCGGCAGCGTCTTGGTCCCGCGCAGCACGAGCCACGAGTCGAACGGGCTCAGGATGGCGCCCTCTGCATTCTGGACGAACCGCAGCCACTCGATGTCCTCGTCGTGCATCGCGATCACCACGCCGCCGACGCTGTCGCTGTGGCCGTTCAGATACTTGGTCGTGCTGTGCGTGACGAGGTCGGCGCCGAACTCGATCGGCCGCTGGACATAGGGGCTGGCGAAGGTGTTGTCGACGACCAGCCGGATGTTGTGCGCGTGCGCGAGACCGGCGGCCGCGCGAAGGTCGGTGATTCGCATCACCGGGTTGGTCGGCGTCTCGACGAACAGCATGCGCGTCGTTCTGGTAAACGCCTGCTCCACCGCGGCGAGGTTCGAGGTATCGACGTAGGTGAAGGAGAGCTGATAGCGGGTGAGTACTTTGTCGAACAGCCGAAATGTTCCGCCGTAGGTATTGTCGGAGACGACGACGTGATCGCCGGCCCGCAGCAGCGTGGCGATCGCGCCGATCGCCGCCATCCCGGAGGCGAACGCGAATCCCGCCCTGCCACCCTCGATCGCGGCGACATTGCCCTCGAGTGCCATCCGCGTCGGGTTCTGGGTCCGCGCATACTCGAACCCCTTGTGAACGCCGAGCGCCTCCTGAACGTAAGTAGAGGTCTGATAGATCGGCGTGATGATCGCGCCGGTCGAGGGATCGGGCTCCTGCCCGGCATGAAGACAGATGGTGCTGAACCGTGCGCGTGATGTGAGCTTCACGATCCAACTACGATAACATGAACGATCGATGAGCCGGCGCACGCTACCGGTCGCGACCGACCGACGCGAGGGGATCCGCGGGGTGTTGCTGCACACGCTGCCCGGCCGCGCGATCGTGATCGGCGTCGCCGTCAAGCTCGCGGTGATGGCGATTGGCGCCGTCCTCGGCGGCGTCGGATCGTTCCTCGGCGTCGTCGATACGGTCGCCGTGCTGGCTGCGGCCGCCGGCATCGCGGTGTTCGGCTTTCGGCTGATCGTCGCCGCCAAACGCCGCCTGCTCTGGCGCGTCCGCCGCAAGCTGATCATCTCCTACGTCTTCATCGGCCTGTTCCCGGCGCTGCTGCTGGTTTTGTTCGCGCTGCTGTGCGGCTTCCTGCTCTTCTATCACTTCAGCTCGTATCTGGTGCAGAGCCGGCTGCGCGCGCTCAGCGAGCAGGCGCGCTTCATCGCGCAAAGCACGGCGCTGGAGATCCAGCGCGCCGGCGGACGCGACGCCGCGAGCATCCTCGCGCGGCGCCAGGCGTCGGCGGCGGAGCAGTACAAGGGCGTCTCGCTCGCGATCGTACCGGTGAGCGACGCGTGCGGCGGCAGTCGGCCGAACAGCAGGG
>DATFXR010000062.1:0-4303 GCA_035315685.1 Vicinamibacterales bacterium
CGAAGCGGTCGGCTTCAACGTGCCAGTCGCGGAACTGTTGACGGCGCGCGACCTGGCACGCCACGGGCAGCTGAATGCGCTCGGCCCGGACCTGCTTGATCCGGCGTTCGATGGCGCAGAAGCGATGCGCCGCATGCGGGGGCGCGAGCGCGAGCCGGTCGGCGATGTCCTGCTGAATCAGCGCGTGATGGCGGGCATCGGGAACGTGTTCAAGTCCGAAATCCTGTTCCTCGCCGGAATCGAGCCGTTCACGCCGGTCGCTGCGCTGTCCGATGCGGACATCGAGCGACTCATCGGGATATCCCGAGAGCAGCTCGCTGCGAACGTCATGACACCGTCTCAAAGCCTTAGCCCCGCTATAGGCAGGACAACGATCCGCAGCCTCGATCCGAACAAGCGGCTCTGGGTCTACGGGCGAGGGGGCAAGCCATGCCGCCGATGCGGAACACGGATCCAGTTGCGGAAGACCGGATCGGACGCGCGAGTCACCTACTGGTGCCCGCGCTGCCAAGCTGTGGCGGGACTCGATCGCTGAAGCCAGCCGATCGGATCGATACGCCGCGCTGCTCTTGCGGGCATTTGGTCATGGGAACGTCAAAAGGAAATAAAAATTGACAGCGAAGGGCCGGTGAAGGTGCGCTCACGCGTGCACGCCGGGCGCCTCATGACCTGTGCGCGCGACGTATTCGACGTAGGACCCCAGATACGCGTGCGGCTGCGCCTCGGTCCCGCTCTCGCCGCCGAGCTCGAGCACGCGGTTGCTCAGGCCGCGGAGGAAGGCGCGGTCGTGCGACACGAACAACATCGTGCCCTCGAACCCGTTCAACGCCTCGAGCAGCATCTCCTTCGTCGCCAGGTCGAGATGGTTGGTCGGCTCGTCGAGGACCAGGAAATTGGGCGGGTTCAGCAGCATCCGTGCGAGGACCAGCCGCGTTTTCTCCCCACCTGACAGTGCGCGGATCTTTTTGTCGATCTCATCACCGGAGAACTGAAACGCGCCGGCCAGGTTGCGCAGCGCCCCGATCGATTCGTCGGGGAAATCCTTGCGCAGCTGCTCTTCGATTGTCAGATCCGGGTCGAGGACATCGAGCGATTGTTGCGCGAAGTAGCCCATGGATAGGCTGGCACCGAGCCTCACTCGGCCGGCGTCGGGCGGAATCTGGCCGGCGACCATCTTCAGCAGCGTTGATTTGCCGGCGCCGTTCTTGCCCATCACGCACCAGCGTTCACCGCGGCGGATCGTCAGGTTGAGGCCGTCGTGCACGACGCGCCGCCCGTAGGCTTTCGTCACTCCTTCGAGCACCGCTACCTGATCACCGGATCGCGGCGGTGTGCGGAAGTCGAACTGCACGACGCGGCGCTTCTTCGGCAGTTCGATCTTTTCGATCTTCTCGAGCGCCTTCACGCGGCTCTGCACCTGCGCGGCCTTGGCGGCGTGTGCGGCAAAGCGCTCGATGAAACGCTGCTCCTTGGCGAGCATCGCCTGCTGGCGTGCGTAGGCGGCCTCGCGGTTCGCTTCGCGGATCGCCCGCTCGCGTTCGTAGAAGTCGTAGTTGCCGGAATAGGTCGTGATCTCGCCGCCGTCGATCTCGGCGATCTTCGTCACGACGCGGTTCATGAACTCGCGGTCGTGCGACGTCATGAGCAGCGCGCCCGGCAGCGACTTCAGGAATTGTTCGAGCCAGATGATCGACTCGATGTCCAGGTGGTTGGTCGGCTCGTCCATCAGCAGCACGTCTGGCCGTCCGAGGAGGACGCGAGCCATCGCGACGCGCATCTTCCAGCCGCCAGAGAGCGCGCCGACGTCGCGGTCGATCCGCTCGGCGTCGAAGCCGAGGCCGTGCAGCACCTCGCGCGCCTGTGCCTCGAGCGCGTAGCCGCCGAGATGATCGTATTCCTCCTGCACCTCGCCGAAGCGCGAGAGGATGCGATCCAGGTCGCCGGCCTTGGCGGGATCGGCCATGTCGTGCTGGAGCCGTTCGAGCTCGTGGTGGAGGTCGCCGACGCGGCCGCTGCCGAGAATTGCCTCGTCTATCACCGAGCGGCCGGTCATCTCCTCGACGTCCTGCCGGAAATAGCCGATCGTCGTCCGCTTCGGGACCGAGACGTCGCCTTCGTCCGGCACCTCCTCGCCGACGATCATGCGGAAGAGCGTCGTCTTCCCTGCTCCGTTCGGCCCGACGAGACCGACCTTCTCGCCTGGATTCAGCTGGAACGAGGCGTCGACGAAGAGAACCTGCTTGCCGTACTGCTTGCTGATCCTGGAAAACGAGATCATGCGCCGTTGCCGACGATTAGTTCGCCACTGCGGCCGGCCAGTTCAATACGACACGGAGCGGAGTGTCTACTTCGACGGAACGCCGAGCAAGCCTTCCGCCGCGCGGACGTAGTGCCAGAGCTCGTTCGGGTTCTTGCCGAGCGCCTTCGCGAACAGCTCCTCGCCCTTGTCGCGGCGTCCCGTGCGAATGTAATAGGCGCCGATTTGCGCGGCGCCGGTGTCGTCCTTCCCTTTGGGGTCGGCTGCCAGCACCTTCTGGTAGTACTCGTCCGCCTTGTCGTTTTCCTTCGCGTCCGCATAGACCTCCGCGAGACGCTCTAGTCACTGGTGGCCGGCCTGGCGTTCAGCACGCGATCGAAGATCGCCTGTCCCTTGGCTTTGTCGCCGGACAGGTAGTACACGCGGCCGACGCCGATCAGCTCCCACGAGCCGTTGCCGGCAAGCTTTTCCGCTTCGGCGAGCGCCGCGTAGGCGCCGTCCTTCGCCGGCTTGCCTTTGAAGACGGCCACACCGCCGCCGTTTTCCTTCGCCGCGTAACCGACGACCGTGCCGATCGCCAGGCACGCAACGGCGAGACAGACAACCGTCCTGCGTTGCATATGCGTTCCTCTCACTTGAAAGTGACGTGCAGTTCCGCGCCAAAGAGCATGGAACGATCGTTGTCCCGCGCCGCCCACTTCATCAACGCCGCGACCGACGGCTGCTGAACGGCGTCGATGACCGTCCGGCCATTCGCGATCACGCGGACCGGCTGGGACAGATCGAACACCTCCGGCGGCAACAGCAGCGTGAGCTCCGCGATCCCGCGTGTTCTCAGCTCGATCGTGTTGCCGCTGCGGTGGGCGTCGACCCGTCCAGATGGCCGCGATCGGCCGAACAACTCGCGCCCGTGGTTCGGGCCGGCGCCGGAATAGACGTTCAAGTCCGGCTCGAGGCGCGCTTCCGACACGGCAGCCTGCCTGACTCTGTCGATCACGATCCAGTGCGCCCGACTCGGTAAATCGCGATCGGTGGCCTCCCATGTGATCGTCTCCGGATAGGGCGCCCGCGCGTGCTCGTGAACGAAGGTCTCGAAAGTGTCCTTCACGTCAGGCCACCACGCGGTGTTGTGGCCGGCTTCGGGCCGCGGGTGATAGTCCAGTGTGACGCCGCTGCCGCGGAGGTGGGCGATGTACGGTTCGACAGATCGCGCGGGATACAGCGGATCCTGGCCGCCGTTGACGACGAAAAACGGCTTGTTCAGCAGATTGGTCGGAAAGAGATCGGCATCAACACCCAGCCGATCGTTCGAGAGCACCATCATCGAGCCGTTCAGCGGCAGGAAGCTGGCGAACGGCGTCGTGTTCCTCATCGCGTGGTAGTAGAGGCCGGTCGCACCGTCGGAGACACCGGACAGGACCACGTGGTTTTCGTCGACGTTGTAGATGCGCTTCACGGCATCGACGATGCCGTCGATGTTCTCGAGCTGGGCCCGGCTCCACCACGGTGCGTCCTGCCAGGCCATCGGGTAGACATAGATCTGCTCGTTCCCCGGGAGCGGCCGCGGCGATCGTGCGCGCGCCTCGCTCGTCTCGCTCGCATTCACGCCACCGTGCAGTTGCACGCGCATCTGGTACGGGCGATCCGGATCATACGAGCGCGGAATGTCGACATCGTAGAAGAACTGGCCGGCGACCGACCGCCGATCGAAGTGTGCGAGTCCGCGCTGCACCTTCTCGCTGTAGGTGCGCCCCCGCTTCAACCGCGCGAGCGCGTCATCGAAGCCGGTCCGCGAGGCGACGACCGCAGCGGCAGCCTTCGCCGCATCATCGCGGTTGCGCGCGGACCAGAACTTCTGAAAGGCGGCATCGACGGTCGGCGGCGGCGCGGCGGCGAGCGCAGTCGCCAGCAGCGCGGCGACGGCGGACACGCAGCCGGCGACTCGCCTCATCACCGGGACTATACTGCCGAGGCTTCGTCGCCGGCGACTGAAATGAGCGTCACGATGGCGTTGTAATCGGGCTCCATCGAGTCGGGATCGATCGC
>DATFXR010000063.1:0-6128 GCA_035315685.1 Vicinamibacterales bacterium
AGCAGTGGCTGATCGCGACGGCCGCCGTCGCGAGCAGGTTGCGCACGTCGGGGACGCTCCGTTGCACCGTGACGCCAGCCGTCCCCGCCGCTGCGTGTTCCAGTGACCGGTAGTCGGTCTCCGGCATCGCCAGGCCCGCGACGATGCGCATCGGCAGACGGTCGGCCGCCGCAAGGTGCTTGCAGGCGTCCACCGCGATATGACACAGGCGGTCGCGTCCACCGCCGCCTTCGCCGAACACGACGATCTCGCCGCACTCAGCCATCGGCTGGCTGGGAATGTCGGCTGGACCGCGGGGATCGGCGCTGATGAAACCCGTGTATCGCACGGGTGCAGACCACCGCGCGTCGCTCTCGAACCCGTCGTCAGGCAGTCGAGCGATCGCGGGGTCTGTGTGCACGAGGACGGCGTCGAAGTACGCTTCGGCGGCCGATCGTGCGGCGTGAATTTCAACGCGTGACAGGTTGTCGCTGTCGGGCAGCTGCCGGACGCTCGTTACGATCAGCGGGGTCCGGACGTTCGATGCCGCGGCGTCCAGCAGATGAAGGATCTCTGCGCCGAGGTACAGGTCCCCGAAGGGAAACTGATCGACGAGGATCACCCGGGGCTGAAGCGCGGCGCACGTGCTGGCGAGGATTCTCCGTCGATCCCGTTCCGCGTTCGGCGAGCCAATAGGGGGGAGGGAAATCGTCTGGATTGCGGAAGACCCCCCGGGAGTGGACAAGCCTTGGGCATCTCCGGCTACGACGACATGAAACCGCGTCGTCAGAGCCTGCGCCAGCGTGGAACGGACTACCTGTGCTCCCCACGAAACGTCCCGACTGCCCCAATACAGCAGCAGCGAGGGCGGGGCGGGGTGGACGCGCTCCCCCCAATAAGGAAGTGAGCGCGTCTCACGGACGCCGGCGGGTAACACGGCACGGGGGAATCGGGCGGACTTGCTATTCATCGCGTCCCGTATACAGGGCGCGATGAGAGCCAAAAAATATATGGCTTACGGGTGATCTTTGCTGATGGCTCTTTGCAGATCCAACCGTCCGTAGCCAAGCCGAGGCGTGGTCCTGGCGGCGTGCGACAGGCTGTCCAGGGCGTCGCGAGGCGTCGTCGTCGCATCTTCTTGGAGCAGAAGGGCGACCGCGCCTGACACCCAAGCCGCGCTGAACGACGTGCCGCTAGCACTGGCGTAATGGCCGCCGGGGTAGGTGGTCGTGACCCCCTCGCCTGGCGCGGCCAGCGTGACGTCGGCATCGCCGAAGTTCGAGAAGCTGCTCCGCTGGTCGGTGTTTCCGGTCGCCGCCACGGCGACCACATTGCGATAAGCGGCCGGGTAGACCACCGTTTCGCGCCCCTGGTTGCCGGAGGCTGCCACGCAGGTGACCCGGCGACTGGTCGCGTAGTTGATGGCTCGCATCAACTCCGGCGACGCATCGGCCAGGCTGAAGCTCATGTTGATGACTCGTGCGCCGCTGTCGACCGCGAAATAGATCGCGCGCACCACGGTGGCAACCGTGGACGTGCCATCGGCGGCAAAGGCCTTGAGCGGCAGAATCGTGGCCGTCGGCGCCGTCAGGTGCACGAGGCCTGCGACCATCGTTCCGTGACCGAACGCGGCCGGTAACGCGGGAAGCCCTTCGAGGATCGCGGCCGTCGATTGCTCGAGGATCGCCGCGGTCGACTGATTGACGACAACTACTTGATTCTGCTCGAGGATTGCGGCGGTTGACTGCTCCAGAATCGCCGCCGTCGACTGATCGAGATCGAGCAGATCGGTTGCGGGGCCTGCCTGATCGCGGATGAAGTCGTAGCCCGGTGAGACAGAGCTTGCCAGCTGCGGGTGGGTGGCGTCGACGCCCGTGTCGATGACTGCCACGATACCGGCGCCTGTGTAGGTGCCCTGCACCGCTGCGAGATTGATGAGGGCTCCCCCTGGCTGCGAAACGTAGTTGCTGGGCGCATCAGCGCCGAAAAACGGCAGGACGGTTCGCGCGGGCAGTGCCTGTGCAACTGCGTCAGCCGAGGTGCCCGTCGTCGCGCCCGCGACTTCGGGCACGGCCAGCGATCGATCGCGCTCGCACCCGAGAACGTCCGGATCCTGGTCCATCTCGGCGTCAATGGCGTCCACGGACATGTCTTGCGGACCGGCGATCAGCACGATCTTCTCGGCTAACGCGGGATCGGTGGACGTCGACTCGTGAATGGTTGCGATTTGCACGAGACGGTGCCGGGTCATGAGGTCGTCAATGACGGCCGAGCGGGCGCGCACGAGGAATCGTGGACCAGCCGGTGGCGGCCCGGCTGGTGCCGACGGTTGGCCGGCAGCTGGCGGATTCGGCGGCGGGGCGGCCGTCGGATCGCTGGGCGCGGGTCCGCCATCGCCACTAGTATGAGCTGTCGCGCCAGGAGTGGGCTGGATGGACGGAGCAGTAGCATCGGTCGGCGGAGCGGTCGGCTGCGGCGTCGCGGCCGGAGCGGACGGATCGGGTTTAGCGGCCGGTGTCGGTTCAGTCGGAGAGCTAGCCGCCGGCGCCGTGGACGCAGCCTGCTGAGTCGGCGCTGGGTTCTGGCTGGCCGGATCGGATGACGGCGTCGTGGTTGCCGCGGATGGATCCGGAGCTTGTGGCGGCGCGAGGGCGTAGCCTGTATCGGAGGGCAACGAACCCGGCCCTCCAGACACACCACTCCCGCCCGGCCCGCTCGTCGACGAGCCGCCGGGTCCGCCGGATGTTCCGGGCCCAGACGATGGGCCCGAACCGCTGACGGTCGGCTGCTGCGCAGCGGCCGCCGCCGACGCTCCTGACCGCGCCTGCGCAGACGCCATCGTCAACGCAAGCGAAACAACCGCGCAGGCCAGAGCACGTGTGCCCGACCTGAACATCACCAGCCCCTTATCCCCGACAGGATCGAGACTCGTCTGATCACCGGCGTCGGCGCCCGCGTCGGAGCCGCTTGGCGCGCTCATCGACCGAGCGCCGGGTCACCACGGTATCCACGTCCAGCGGCATCTCGAGACGCCGCTTGCCCGCGTCGACCACGACGTGTAGCTGTAAACGAGGCTGCGTGTCGTATTCGATGAGGAATTCACCGAATCGATCGCAGACGGTTCGTGCAACGACGGTATCTCCCGCCGTGAGCAGCACGGGCGCCGCAGTGATCGGCGCGATCGGCTTCACACGGCTCATCACCTGGCCGACCAGCATGGTGCGACCCGCCCCGCCGGGCTGATCGACCGTGATGTCGACTGCATAGTCGCCAGCCTCAAAGACGGCCTGTCGGCTGGCGGCCGCGGGTCCGCGGACGCCAGCCAGTGCCGGCTGTGTGAGGCTGTCGAACAACAGCTTGCCGACGAGGCGTGGAAGCGCACGAATGAGCCGCGGGCGTTCGAGCGCAAAAACCGCGCGCGCCCTGCGCAACACGTGCGCGGGCGGCTCGTATTGGCTGTCCGCCGAGGTGATCGCGGTGACTGCCCGCAGCCAGTCGACGGTTCCCGCGCACGTTCGGCACACAGTGATGTGGCGCGCCAGCGCATCGCGGGCATCCGCTGGGAGAATCCCCCGAACGAAGTCGGCGCAGGTCGCGGCGTCAGCGTGAAGCATCGATTCCTCTCCGGTCGTATTGGTAGCGAGAGACACCTCGCCACGCCAGATACAGACTCGGCAGTAGGTGCAGAAATATAGGCTGAGTTGAGAAAATTGTCATCTTATTTCTCAAAGCGACGCATGACCCACCAGTCCGAACGGCGCCCAGTAATACGGATGGGGCCGTTCCATGCGGGCGGCCTTCATCGCGGCGGCGAGTGCTGCCGCCGGGCCGTCACCCTGGACAAAACGGCGGTAGAACTCACCCATGAATTCAGCCGCGCTCTCGTCGTGCACGTCCCACAGGCTCACCAGCACTGCGCGCGCGCCCGCGTGCAGGAACCCGCGTGTCAGGCCGACGAGCTCGTCACCCCCTGACACGACGTTCAGCCCCGTTCCGCATCCGCTCAACGTCACCAGATCCGCCGACAGTCGCAGGCGATAGACGTCCGCGACGGTCAGATCGCCGTCGCTCAATCTGATCGCCGACTGCATCGGCTGCTCGCGCCTGAAGAACCCGTGCGTCGCGATGTGCACGACGCGCGCATGGGCTGCCGTCTCGCTGCGCAGATGCGCCGACGTCGCGTCGGCCGCCAGACCGACCTGCACGTTCGGCAGGACCGACGCGACGTGCTTCACCTCGCGCGAGATGAGCGGCGCGAGCGTATCGCCGACGCCGAGCACGAGGCTGCGATCGAGCGCCGCCCGCGGCCGCTTCGCGCAGAGGTAATGCACGCGCGCACTCGGCGCGTACGACATCGCGAATCGATCGATCAGCGCGACCCCGTCTTCCTGCAGCGCGTGGAACGGTACCGAGTGCAGCACCCCGTGCGGGATTACGACGAGATGACGGCCGGTCAGCAGCGGACGCACCGGGGCGATCAGCAGCTGATGCAGCCGCTCGAGATGGCTCGTCGTCGCATCCGTGAGCACCCGGCCGAATGTGCGCAGGTAGTCGGTATGCAGCCGGAACTTTCCAAGCTGGAACCGCAGCAGGTGCACGATGCCGGCGACGGCGTCTTCGGTCCCGATGTCGCGGATCTCGATCTGGTCGCGGCTCACGACGCACGCGCGAATGATGCCGCGTCCAATGAAGTACTCGAGGATCTGCACACCGGGCGCGAGCGCGGCGCGGATCGCCGCGACGTCGATGTCGCCGACGCCGTGGAGGTCGGCGAGTTCGGCGTCAACCGTCTGCAGCGCGCGAAGACGATCGGCGAGCTGCGCTTCGCGCAGGCTGGCGTCTTTCCGGAGACGCGCGAGCCGTGCCGGATCGACGTGGCGCTGGCCGGTGGTCTCACGTTCGATCTGATGGTCGTAGCCGTGCAGCTGCTGCCGCGCCTCGCGGACGCTGGCGGCGGCCCGCTCGCCGCCCGGCTCGCGCGCCGGCAGGTCGGCGGCGCGAAACGCGATCAGATCGGCGAAGCTGCGTGACTTTGCTTCCTCGATGTACATGAACGCGGTTGCCGCCCGCGACGGCGATGTCTCGTCCTTGAGCGCCATCGTGACGAGGCCTTCGTACACGGCGAGCTTGTCGGCGAGAAAGGTGATCTTCAGCTCGTCGCCGCGGAGGTGGCTGCGGAGCTCCTCGAGGAGACGCCGCGCCATCTGATACGCGGCGTAGGCGTCCGCCGGGTGGCCGAGCGCTTCGTGGGTCGCGCCGAGCATCAGCGCCGCCTGCCAGCCGACGGCCGGCGCCGGCACCGCCTCGACGCGGTCGACGGCCGACCTGCTCAGCACCAGCGCCCGCGCCCGATGGCCCGAGTCGAGCGCGATGCGCGCCATCAGCACTTCCGCGAGCGCCGCCTTTGCCGGCATCGCGAGACGCGTGAAGGTCCGTCGCGCGTCGGCAGCGAGACGGCGCGCCTCGATCGGACGGCCGGCCTTGAGGAACACCGCCGCCTGATACAGATCGATCAGCGACGGCCAGGCGCGGTTCTGCTCCCGCGCGAACAGCGCGCGCGCCAGTGCGAACATCCGCCGCGAGGCATGCGTGTCGCCGAGCTGCCCCGAGGCGATGGCGAGGAACACCTTTCCCTTGCCGCGTTCGTAGCGCAGGCGAAGTCTCCGGAACGTGGCAACCGCGCGGCGCGCGATCTGCACCGCCGCCGGAAAGTCGTTGAGCTCGAGATTGAGCTCCGCTTCGTCGAGATCGCACAACGCGTGGTGATAGCGGTCGCCGACGCGCGCGCAGATCTCGCGCGCCGCCCCATAGAGATCGAGGGCGCGTTGATAGTCGCCGCGGACGAAGTAGAGGTAGCCGATGTTGTAGTCGGCCTCCGCCTGCATCAGCGACATCTGCTCGCGCTCGCAGTACTCGCGCGCGTCTTCGTAGACGCGAAGCGCTTCGTCGAACCGCGACAGGCTGATCAGGCAGGTGGCCAGGTTGCGGAGCGCGACCGCGACGTCGGCCGGCGCCGCCGATTGGCGCAGGCCGGCCAGTGCGCTCTGATAACAGACGAGCGCTTCCTCGAACCGGTCCTGACGGAAATAGATGTTGCCGGCGTTGCTCTCGAGGCGGGCCAGCCGCGGCTGGTCGCCGTGCCGTTCGAA
>DATFXR010000064.1:0-4623 GCA_035315685.1 Vicinamibacterales bacterium
AGCCCGTAGACGGTCGAGGAAAAGCCGAGCGACGCATTCATCTGCAGCGCCGCGAACCCGACGTTGATCCGATCGAGGTAGGCGACGATGTAGAGCAGGAAGAGGAACGGAATCAGGCGCCGGCGCACCTTCACGACGACGGGCGCCGGATCGGCGAGAACGGGCGTGACCGCGGCCGGCGCCGGGTCGGCAATCCGCCGGAGCCGTTCCGTGGTCACCGGCGGATTATACGCACCTCATTCGGCGAGCGCGACGATCGGATCGATGCGCGTCGCACGGCGGGCCGGCACGGCGCAGGCCGCGATGGCGACGATCGCGAGCAGCAGCGTCACCGCCGCGAGCACGATCGGATCGCCGGCGCTGACCCCGAACAGCTGGCTCGCCATCGTGCGGCGCAGCGCGAACGCGCCGACGGCACCGAACGCGAAGCCGGCGGCGATCAGCAGCAGCCCCTCGCGCAGCACCAGCTCGAACACGCCGCGGGCGCTGCTCCCGAGTGCGATCCGGATGCCAATCTCCTTCGTCCGCTGCGTCACCAGGTACGCGAGCACGCCGTAGATGCCGATCGCCGACAGGAACAGCGCGACGGCGCCGAACGCCAGCGACAGCACCATCGGCGAGCGGCGGGTCACCAGCGACTTGTCGGCGCGTTCGGCCATGGTCTGGAGATCGTAGAGCGGCAGCTCCCGATCGAGGCCGGCGACGACGTCGCGGAGCGCAGTGGCCTGCGCCGCGGGATCGGTGGCGGTGCGAAGCGTGAAGGTCAGCAGCCGCGACGCATCCTGCTGGAGCGGAAAGAAGTACGAGCCGACCGCGCCGTTGCCGTCGACCAGATTGGCCAGCTTCAGATCGTGGACGACGCCGACGACGTCGAGGAACACGGTTTTCTCGGTGATCGCGAGCAGGTTGTTGATGTCTTCGGGCAGGAACATGCGCCGGCCGATCGGATCCTGGTTCGGCCAGAACCGATGCGCCAGCTTCTCGTCGACGATGACCGCTTTCGGCGCTTTTGGCCCGTCGCGATCGTCGAAGAACCGACCGCGCACCAGCCGCGCCCTCATCGACTCGAAATAGCCGGGCGACAGGTGGACCTGGTTCGGCGAAATGACGGACTCGCCGGGGCTCATCTGATAGCCCTCGGCGAGGATCACGCTGTCGCTATGGTTGTCGCCGAACGGAATCGTATCGGTCGCGCCGGCCGCTGTGACGCCGGGCAGCGCGCGCAGCCGCCGCAGCGCTTCGTCGGCGAAGGCGTTCAACGCCAGGTCGTCCTTGTAGCGCGCTCGCGGCAGGCTCACCGACGCAGTCAGTACGCCGTGGGGATCGAATCCCGGATCAACGGCGAGCAGTTGCCGGAAGCTGGCGAACAGCAGGCCGGCGCCGACCAGCAGCACGAAGGCGAACGCGACCTGCGCCACGACGAGCACGCGGCGCAGCGAGCGGGCGCCCCGTCCACTGGTCCCGCCGCGGCCTTCCTCGCGCAGGACCGAGGTGACGTTGGCGGGCAGCACGCTGGCGATCGGGATCAGCCCGAGCAGCAGCCCGATCGCCGCCGCCATCGCGAGCGTGAAGGCGACAACCACGCCGTCGATCGCGATCTCGCTGCCGCGGGGCAGATCCTGAATGCTCAGAGTCGCGAGCACGCGCAGCGCCGCGACGCCGACGGCGAGCCCCGCCGCAGCCGATGCCAGCGTCAACAGGACGCTCTCGGTGATCAGCTGACGCGAAATGCGGGTCCGTCCCGCGCCGAGAGCAATGCGCGTGGCCAGCTCTTTCAGCCGCGCGCGCGAGCGGACGAGGACGAGATTGGCGACGTTGAGGCAACCGATCAGCAGGACGAACAGCGCGCCGCCCCACATCAGGTACAGCGTCGACCGCACGTCGCGCACCAGGTTCTCCTGAAGCGGAACGACCCTGGTATGGAAGCGTGCGTTGATCAACAGCTGCTTGTACTGCGGAAAGCGATCGAGATTGGCGGCGTTGAGCGCGTCGACCTGCTGCTGCGCCTGTGCGACTGTGGCGTGTTCCTTCAGACGCGCGATGTTCCGCCAGTTGTTGCTGTGCCGCTGCTCCTTTTGCGCCGCCGTGAACGCGAGCGGCCGCCACAGCATCACGTCGCTGGTGATGAAGCGAAAATCGTGCGGCATGACGCCGACGATCGTGTACGGCTGACTGTCGATCCGGATGTCCCGGCCGACCACCGACGGGTCGCCGCCGAACTGCGACTGCCAGAGCGCGTAACTGAGCAGCGCCTTCTTCTCTGCGCCGACCTCCCCTTCCGGGTCCGTGAACGATCGACCGAGCTGCGGCGACACCTGCAGCAAGCGGAAGAATGACGGCGTGACGTTCATGATCCGTACGCGCGTCGGCGTGCCGTTCTGATCGACGCTGACGTTGCTCGAGTTGTACATCGCCTGCTCCTCGAACACGGTGGTCTCGCGCAGGCGGTCGTAGTAGTCGGGCGCGCCCGAGTTCTCGCTGGTGTCCACGCCAGCGCCCGGGTATTGGTTGCCCAGGAGCACGATGCGCTCGGCGTGGGCGAATGGCAGCGGCCGCAGCAGAACCGTGTGGACGACCGAGAAGAGTGCGGTGTTCGCGCCGATGCAGACCGCGAGCGTGAGCCCGGCCGTGATCGCGAACGCCCGGTCCTTCCACAGGAGCCGCAGGCCGACGCGAACATCGTGAAGCAGGGTTTGCACAGGAATCTCCTGCGATGGGTCGGATAGTCAGACGGAGCCGCGTCGCGCGAGGTTCCTTGGTGAGGCTGACGCTTACTCGGTGCGCAACGCTTGAGTCGGCTGGACGCGCGCGGCCCGCGATGCCGGAATGAAATTCGCGATCGACGCGACACCGAGGAGCACCGCGGCGGCGGCCAGCCACGACACCGGATCCGCAGCGGTGACGCCGTAGAGCGCGCCTGCGATCGCCCGGGCTGCGGCGATGGCGAGGATCGAGCCGGCGAGGAGTCCCGACACCGCGACCAGCAGGCCCTGCCGCATGATCATGCGGACAACCGCGCCGCGGTGCGCGCCGAGCGCGATGCGGATGCCGATTTCGCGCGTCCGGCAGGCGACCGAGTAGGCGATGACGCCGTAGAGCCCGATCGCCGCGAGCAGCATCGCGACCAGGCCGACGCCGCTCACCAGCCACGCGCTGGCGCGCATCGGCAGCAGCGTCGCGTCCACTTCCGCCTCCATCGTCTGGTTCTCGACGAAGACGACGTTCGGATCGAGCGCGAGCAGGGCGCGGCGCATATCGCGGAGCAGACTGTTCGCGTCACCACGCGTACGCGCCATGATCGCCGAATACGAGCCCGGACGCTGGCTGCGCGCGACGTGAAGAAACGACGTCGGCCGCTCGCTGAGAGTCAGCACTTTGTGATCGGCAGAAACGCCGACGATGTGAAATGCCGGCCCGTCGCCGCCGCGGGTATGGAACACCTTGTCGATGGCGCTCTCGCCGGGCCAGAAGCGCCGCGCCAGTGTTTCGTTCACCACCGCGACCCGCGGCGTCTCGGGTCGATCGTCGTCGGTGAAGCCGCGGCCCTCGACGATGGCAACGCCGAGGGTCTTGAAAAACTCGGGTGAGACGGTGGTGACTTCGACCGTGTCGCCCTGATCGCCGGGCCGGTGACGCCCGGGAATCCAGATCTCCCAGCGATTCGCATTCACCTGCAGCGGCACGCGTGACGCGAGCGCCACCGATTCGACGCCTGGAATCCCGGACACCCTGGCGATCGCCTGGTCGAAGAACCGACGGCTCTGCTGTTCGTCGTAGCGCAGCATCGCCGTGTCCGTGGAGACGACGGCCAGCCGGCTTGCCGCGAAGCCCGGGTCGGTGCGCTGCGCGGCGACGAGGCTGCGGGTGAGCAGCGCGGCGACGACCAGCAACAGCGCGGTGACCGCCATCTGACCGGCGACGAGCACGTCGCGCAGCGACCATCGCCGTCCGCCGACGCGCGACATCGACGCCTCTCCGCGCAGATCCAGCGTCACGTCCGGCTTGAGCGCCTGCATCGCCGGCGCGAGCCCGGCGAGCAGACCGGCCAGGCCGGTCGCCGCGAGCGTGAACGCAAGCACGCGGCCGTCGATGCGCAGGTCGAACGCGAGCGGAATCGGAATCGGCAGACTGACGGCCGCGGCCAGGGACGCGAGCCAGGTTGCGAGCAGCGTCCCGGCGACCGCGCCGAGCAGCGACAACACGACCGCTTCGGTGACGAGTTGCCGCACCAGCCGTCCGCGGCTCGCGCCCAGGGCCAGCCGGATCCCGATCTCCTTCTGCCGGCTCGACGCGCGCGCGAGCAGCATGCTGGCGACGTTGGCGCACGCGATCAGCAGCACCAGGCCGACCACGACCATCAGCCCCGCCGCGATCGGCACCACGATCGGATCCGCGACGGGATGGAAATGCACGTCGCTCGTCTTCTTGAGCGATACCCGGCGTCCCTTGTTCGTGATCGGATTGTCGGCGTCGATGCGCGCGATGAGCAGCGCGAGATTCGCGCGCGCCTGCTCGATCGTCGTGCCCTGCCTCAGCCGGCCGCGCATGAAGAGCCAGCGATCGGCGCGGCGCTCGAGCCGCGTCGTTCCGGTCGGCGACGGCAGCGTGTCGTGCATCCCGACC
>DATFXR010000065.1:0-14487 GCA_035315685.1 Vicinamibacterales bacterium
GCTCAGGCGTGATCGCTTCTCGCTCGACGTGACGTCAGAGGTCTTGCCCGGCGTGACGCGATCGTTTCACAGCCTGTCTGACGCTGCGGAGGAAGCGACCCTGAGCCGGATCTTCGCGGGCGTTCACTTTCGCTTCGACGAGACGGCCGGTCGCCGGCTGGGCGAGCATGTGGCCGACTTCGTGACGGATCATTTCCTCACGCGTCTCGGCGACAAGGACGACGACGCCCGATGAACCGTAGCGAACTAGCGGTCGATCTGCTCGAGTTGCCGAAGCAGGGCGTCGTTCGTCTGAAGGATCGGCGACCCCCAACTGACGACGTCCGGGTGCTGGTCGTTCCACTGGGCGTCGCGACGGTACAACACGTAGGCATCCCAGAGCGCGTCGGCGTCCGGCAAAACCGTTTCGGCCGATCGCTTCGGCCACAGCGCAGGCAACATCTGAAGATAGAGCTGCCCGACCGCGCGCTGCTCGTCCCAGTAGTGGCGAACTCGCTGGTCGGTCAACAGCGTGCCCGGCCAGCGGTGGCGCGCATCGCCCGAATACATGTTGAACCAGATGGCGTATACGCGAAGCTCTGGGTCCAGCTTTGGATCGGCCAACGCCTGCTGCGCCCAACGGGCGGCTGCGATGCAGGCGGGTCATGTCGGGGAAAGCAACAGCACGAGCCGGACGTGGCCTCGATCGTCGTTGAAACGATTGCGCAGCGCCGCCGGCCCGCCGAGTTCAGAGAGCGCGGGCGTGGTTCGGGCGTTCGCCGCGGCCGGCGGCGACGCCAACCAGGCTGCGGTCAGCGCCGTCCCGGCCGCGAGGACCAGAACGGCGCGACGCACCGCGCGTCGAGTCAGACGCCCCATTTCTAGCTGCCGGGCTTCCGCGGGATCTGGCTCGGTGCGAGTCCCGGGCACGGCGCATTCACCGCAGTGAGGCAGAGATTCTTGTCGAAGGACGTCGCGCCCGGCGGCGACTGATCCCAGATATCGACGCCGATACTGCCAGGGACGCCGGTCGAAAGCTGGATCGATGGATTGCCTACGACGACGTTCCCGCGGACCCGTGTATTGGTCGCGGCCGGGAAGACGATGATCCCGTTCGTGTTGCCGTAGGCAGTGTTCTCCTCGACGAGATTGTTGTCACCGTTGAGGATGCCGATGCCGAAGTCATCGTTTGGAGTTGCGAAGCCGTTTCCAGTCGTCTCGTTCCACCGGAGCGAGTTATTGCTGCCGATGATTCATATGCCGCCGCAGGAGAGGCCCGGAACGGCGCTGCCGTTTCTGACGGACACATTCGACCCGACGGTGATTCGCGATGACGTCGCAGCGACGCGAATGCCAGACATGCAGTTGGTCGTCGTGGTCACGCCTTCGACTTTTCCAAGCAGCGTGCCGTTGAAGAGAATCCCGTCGCCACGAAATCGTTGCACGATGCCCGGTCCACGGATCTCGACGTCGGCTTGCGCGCCGCTGTTGATTCCCGTTTCAGCAGCGGTGGACGTCGACCCGCCGCACGCGGTCGCCGGATCGGCCGGCCCTGTGATCGTGAACCCATTCAGCCGAAGGTCGATATGTGAGCTGCCGAACTGAATACACGGCGCGCCGGTAACGGTGCACGTGACATCTCCAACCAGCCGACTGCCTTCCCTGATCGTTCGAGTCGTCGATATCAGGCCGCTGATATCCTCGGCCAGTGCCGTACCCGCCGACACGAGAAGCGCGACCCCGACGACGGAGATGTTCCACACTCGCGTGCCTCGCATGAAGCACCCTCCTCTCGAAATGGGCTGACGAACGGAATCACGTGCAGGTGCAGGACGCACTTATACACCGTCTTTCACCCGTTCGTGAGCCATTTTCATGCGAGGCCGGATCGATCGCCGTGCGGGCAGCGACCGATGGCACGATCGCTACACCGCACTCCGCAGGCTTCCAGTACCCGCGCATTTTTCGCACGGCGACCAGAACCACCGCCAGCCGCGTGTGCCACGGCCCTGGCAGATGCGGCATGGATCCATCAGTCTTCGAAGCCCGCTGAGAACCTCGCCCACCTGTTCGCCACGAGTCCAGTTCATCGATCGTCTCCACGCAGCGCTTCTCGGCGAAACGCCTCAAAGTGGCCGCAACGGGCCGGTCAGGATCAACGCGCCTGCTGGCGGTCGTTCTGTCGGCGATAGCGTGCATGGGCTGTTCCCGTCGATGGCCGCCTGGAATGGGCTGAAACCTTCCGATTTTCGGCCGTATTCTCCTTGTCTTCGTCAAGGGCCGCGCCGGCAGATTGGCAGGTGCCGAATATGGTCAGGGGATCTCGACGCGCTCATCGACCGCCACGAAGGCGTTGCCCGGCCGATGCGTTATCGTGTCACCCGCGCGCTTGCGTGCAAACCGCGGTGACCGATGCTCATCAAGACCTATGCGGATCGTTCGACGCTCAGTCGGGCCGCCGCGCGGCACGCGAGCCGCACGCTGCGCGGGGCGATCGCGCAACGCGGCCACGTCCGGCTCGTGGCGGCGACCGGCGCGTCGCAATTCGAATTCCTGGCGGCGCTCACCGAGGCGCCAGGCATCGACTGGAGCCGGGTGGAGATGTTTCATCTCGACGAGTACGTTGGACTCGGGATCGATCATCCCGCCAGTTTCCGGAGATACCTGCTCGACCGGTTGATCACGAAGACCGGCATCCGCCACTACCATCTCCTCGACGCCGAACGTGATCCGGAGGGCGTGGCCGATCGAATCGGGCGCGAGCTTGCCGGAACACCTGTCGACGTCGCGTTCGTTGGAATCGGCGAGAACGGGCACCTCGCGTTCAACGATCCGCCGGCCGATTTCGCGGTCGACCGCCCGTACATCATCGTGACGCTGGACGAGGCGTGCCGGCGGCAGCAGGTCGGCGAAGGATGGTTCAGCTCGGTCGACGCCGTGCCGGTGCGGGCGATCTCCATGTCGATCAGGCAGATTCTCGAGTCGCGCGAGATCATCTGCGTCGTTCCAGACGCGCGCAAAGCCGGCGCCGTCAAGGCGTGCGTCGACGGCGAGGTGTCGCCACTCGCGCCCGCATCGATTCTGCGCACGCACGCGGCCACGACCTTGTACCTCGATCGCGATTCTGCGGCGCTGCTTCGGCCGGCGAGCCGGGGTGAGATCCTCGAGAGCGACGAGTCATGACCATCGATCTGCCGGGGCTGTTCGACCTGCAGGTGAACGGCTTTGGCGGCGTCGATTTCAACGCGCCTGACCTGACAGCGGGTCAGGTGGACGAGGCGCTCCAGCGCATGCGGACCACCGGAGTGACCCGCTGCCTGCCGACGCTCATCACCTCGTCGTTCGCGCAGTTCGCGGCGAGCGCCCGGGTGCTGTCGCGTGCGACGTCTCCGGCGATCGCCGGTATTCACATGGAAGGACCGTATGTGTCGCCAGAGGACGGCGCCCGCGGCGTTCATCCGCGCGAGCACGTGAGGCCGGCAGCGATCGACGACTTCAATCGCCGGCAGGAAGCGGCTGACGGCCGAATCGTCCTCGTCACGCTTGCGGCTGAAGTCGACGGCGCACTGCGCCTCATCGAGCATCTCGCCGCGTCCGGCGTGCACGTGGCAATCGGGCATACCGCCGCGACACCCGGTCAACTCGCCGACGCGATCACGGCGGGCGCCACGCTGGCGACCCATCTCGGCAACGGCTGCGCGCAGATGCTGCCGCGGCATCCAAACGTCATCTGGGAGCTGCTCGCCGCCGACGCCGTGGTCGCCAGCCTGGTCGTCGACGGGCACCACCTTCCACCGGCGACGGTCAAGGCGATGGTGCGCGCGAAGGGCGCACGTCGAACCATTCTCGTCACCGATGCCGTGGCCGCCGCCGGCTGTGCGCCGGGAACGTACACGATCGGCGGCGTCAGATCTGAGCTTTCTGCGGACGGCCGCGTCTCTTTGCCGGGGACGCCGTACCTGGCTGGCTCGGCGTTGACGCTCGATCGCGCGATCGCAAATGTGGTTCGGTTCACCAGCCTCTCGATCGACGAGGTCACGCCGATGGCATCGACGATTCCGGCTGCTTACCTCGGCATGACGACTGCCGGCCAGGTGAGCGCCGAGTGGGATTCTGAACGAGGCGCCTTGCACGTGCGGCGCGTGATCGACTGACCATGAACATCACGGCGCTCGACTGGGCGGTGCTGATCGGATATCTCGTCATCATCACGGCGATCGGCCTCGTCGCCGGCTATCGCGTCCGGCGCAGCAGCGAGTACTTCCTCGGCGGCCGCCGCTTCGGTCCGTGGTTGATGATTGCGCAAAGCTTCGGCGCCGGCACGCACGCGGAAATGCCGGTCGCGCTCGCCGGTGCGGTCTACACGAATGGGGCGTCCGGCATCTGGTTCCAGTGGAAAAACCTGTTCATAACGCCCTTCTACTGGATCATGGCGCCGGTGTTCCGCCGGATCAGGCGAACGACGATGGCGGAGTTCACCGAGGATCGCTACGGCCCGTGGATGGCTGGCCTCTACAGCGTGTTCGCGATTTGTTTCTTCGTCATCGAGACGAGCGGCATGCTGAAGGGCGCGGGCAAAGTGATCAGCCAGGCGACCGGCGGGACGGTCAGCGTGAACGCGATCGTCGTCGCGATGACGACGATGTTCATCCTCTACAGCTTCGTCGGCGGGCTCATCTCGGCGGCCTGGACCGATCTCTTCCAGGGCTTTCTGATCATCGTGCTCTCGTTCATGCTGATTCCACTCGGCTGGCGCGTCGTCGGCGGCCTCGCGGGGATGAAAGCGGCGCTGGCGCCGTTTCATTTCTCGCTGTCGACACCCTCCGGGATCGGCCCGTGGGTGATCGTCATGCTGACGATCAACGGCCTGGTGGGCATCATGGCGCAGCCGCACATGATCGCAGCGGTCGGCACCGGCCGCGACGAGCGCACGTGCCGGATCGGCATGTTCTACGGCAACTACGTGAAGCGGGTCTGCACCGTCGGCTGGATGCTCGTCGGGCTGATCGTCGGCGCGATGATCGCTCAAGGCCGCGGCAACGCCGTGGCGCTCGACGATCCCGAGAACGCGTTCGGTTTTGCCTGCCGGCAGCTGCTGTTCCCAGGCGCGCTCGGGTTGCTGATCGCGTCGATCCTGGCGACGAACATGTCGGCCTGCTCCGCGTTCATGGTCGACAGCGGCGCGTTGTTCACCGAAGGGCTCTATCGACGACGGCTCGTACCACACCGTCCCGATCGGCATTATTTGTGGGTCGGCCGCGTCAGCGGTCTGGCGATCACCGCGATCGGCGTGCTGTATGCGGTGTTTCTGATTCAGAGTGTGCTGTACACCTTTCTGCTGACCGAAACGCTCGCGACGTTTGTCGGCATCAGCGTGCTCGGGGGCATCGTCTGGCGACGCGCGAACCGATGGGGCGCGCTCGCGAGCCTGCTGGTCGCGCTGACGACGAACTTCGCGCTGTACTCGATCAAAGGCCAGCGCCTGGATTATTGGGACGCGAACGTGTTCCTGGCGGCGCTCCTCGCCGGTATTGCCGCGCTCGTGATCGTCAGCATCCTGACGTCTCCGGAGCCATCCGAGGCCATTGCGTCGTTTTTCGGCCGACTGGAGACGTCGAGTGATGACGATGTGGATCGGCCTCTCCTGCTCGTCCATCTGTTGCGGATGGACCGCGCCACCCGGCGCCAGGATCTGCGCACCTACCGCGACGATCTGACCGGGTTCGCCGTCGGCTGGCTGATGGTGCTGCTGCTGGTCGGTGCGACGGCGATCTTTCTGGCAACCTGACGGCACCCGCCGAAGTTCAAATCGCTCGTACCCGTTTCCTAACCAGACGCTTACTCAATCTCCATGATTGCCGCCCATCGATCTCGTACGCTCGTGGAGTCGTCTTCAGCGTGCGTTGTCATACAGAGCTTTGAAAGGACAGATCTCATGTACTCACGACTCCTGGTGGCGTTCTCGTTCTCGGCCGCGCTCGTCGCGGCAGGCTGCAGCAGTTCATCCTCGCCGGCTACGCCGACTCCATCGACGCCGCCTTCCACAGCGACGCCGCCGTCCACTCAGACTACGAGCGTGTCGATCCCGCAGGGCGCCTCGTTGCTGACGCTGACCGCGTTCAATCCGAATCCGGTAACGGTCTCGGTCGGAACGACCGTCCGCTGGACCAATACCGACTCCGTTGCGCACACGTCGACCGCGGACGGGAGCGCATGGAACTCCGGAACACTCGCGGCCGGAGCGCATTTCGATTTCACGTTCCAGGCGACCGGCACCTTTCCCTACCACTGCGCGATCCACCCGGGGATGGTCGGTTCTATCGTGGTTCGCTGAGGATTCGAGGTCGTCCGTGGACGCGGGAGCTCCGTTCCCAGATGGATTTCCACGGCGCGCCCATCCGCCGAGCTTCGCACCGCGACGGCCGATCATGCATTCTTCTCGCGAATGGATTGGGCTCAGGGTGTGTGATACGGTGAAGGCCCTTCGACGAATCCGTTCGAGTGTTCGCACGAGGAGGCACCATGATCGGCAGCGCGTTTCTGCTCCTCGCCGTCACCGCATCAGCAGTACCCTGCGAGAGCCTGAAGAGTCTCACACTCACCGATGCGACGATTACCAGCGCGATTGTCGTCCCCGAAGGTCCGCCGCCGGCCCGCGGAACCAGCGGAGCTGGTGCACCAGCCGCACCCGGCGCAGCCCGGGGCCAGGGAGCACTCCCGCAACCGGCTGCGCGAGGTGGTGCGCCGCCGGCGAACATCCCGGCGCATTGCCGCGTTCAGATGGTTCTCAAACCGACGTCGGACTCTCTCATCAACATGGAGCTGTGGCTGCCGGTCGAAAACTGGAACGGAAAGTTCATAGGCGTCGGCAACGGCGGCTTCGCGGGATCCATCCAGGGTTTGACGAACGAGATGCCGCAGGCGCTGCGGCTCGGCTACGCGACGGCGGGCACTGACACGGGGCACCAGGAGCCGGGTGGCGACTGGGCCTTCGGCCACCCGGAGAAGATGATCGATTTCGGGTACCGCGCAACGCACGAGATGACCCTGAAGGCCAAGCAGATCGTCAAGGCTTTCTACGATCAGAGCGCAAAGTACTCCTACTTCAAAGGGTGCTCCACCGGCGGCCGGATGGCGTTGATGGAAGCGCAGAGGTACCCCGACGACTACGACGGCATCATTGCCGGCTCCCTTGCCAATCGCCACATCCACATGTGGACGGCCGGCGTTGCTCGAAGCATCGAGCTGTCGCGGCATCCGGACGGAGGCCTCACCGCCGAGAAAGCCGCGCTCGTGAATCAGATGGTCACCGACACCTGCGACACGCTGAAGGAAGGATTTCTGAACAATCCGCGGCAATGCCACGTGGACTTCTCGAGCCTGTCCTGCACGGCGGGCAAAGACGACGCAACCTGCCTCACGCCCGCGCAACTGAAGACCGTCAGCAGATTTTATGGCGGCGTCAAGAACTCGAAGGGCGAGTTGATCTTTTCCGGCCAGGCGCTTGGCAATCCGATACCGGCACTTCGCGGCACCAATCAGTCACCAGGCGGCACCTTCGACATCGTTCGCATCGCGTTCAACGATCCGAACCTCGATTGGCAGAAATTCGATCTCGATCGAGACATGCCGATCATCGACAAGGCCCTCAGTTACGTGGACGCGGTGAATCCGGATCTCACCGCGTTCAAGAAGAGCGGCGGCAAGTTACTCCTGACGCATGGGTGGGCGGACACCGGCATCACACCGGAAACGACGATCTGGTATTACGACTCCGTGCTCGACAAGATGGGAAGGAATCAGAGCGACTGGATGCGTCTGTTCATGGCGCCAGGCATGGGCCATTGTGGCGGCGGTCCGGGCGTCAATACCTTCGACTCCATTGGCACGCTGGAAAAGTGGGTGGAACAGGGGATCGCTCCCGATCGCATGCTCGGGACCGGAGCGCAAGGTCTGACGCGTCCGCTATGCCCATACCCACAGTACGCGGAGTACAAGGGATCGGGGGACACGAAGGATGGGGCGAACTGGGCCTGCCGCGCGCCCGCTGGGGGAGGCCGTTCGAGGTAAGGGCACTCGGGCCGACGCCGGGTTAGGATCGGACGCATGATCCTGCGCGATCGCCGTTTCGCCACAGTCGTCGCCACCCTGCTCGTTGCGGGCGCATCTCTGCTCTCCGCCCAGGCACCGCCGCCCGGGCGGGAGACGTCCGCCGCGTCGGTTGCTTCGTACACCCTCGATCAATCGATGCCCGCGGACCCCGACGTGCTGATCGGCGGGTTGCCGAACGGGCTGCGCTACTACGTGCGCGCGAACGCGAAGCCGGCACGCCGGGCGGAGCTGCGCCTGGTCGTCAAGGCCGGCTCGGTGCTCGAGGACGACGACCAGCAGGGGCTCGCCCACTTCGTCGAACACATGGAGTTCGAAGGCACACGCCACTTCCCCGGGCAGGGCATCGTCGAGTTCCTGGGATCGCTTGGCTTGAGCATTGGCGCGGACGCGAACGCCGCGACCAGCTACGACGACACGCAATACACGCTGCGGGTTCCAACCGACGTGCCGGGTGTGCTCGATCGGGCCCTGCTGGTTCTCGAGGACTGGGCCGGCGGGGCCACGTTCGACGAGAGCGCCATCGAGCGCGAGCGCGGCATTGTTTTTTCGGAATGGCGGATGAACCTCGGCGCCGACGAGCGCATCGCCGACAAGATCCGGCGCGTCCAGCTCGAGGGGTCGCGCTACGCGGACCGGCCGCCGATCGGCAAGCCCGACAGCATCGAGCGCGCGCGGCGCGAACAGCTGGTGCGGTACTACCGTGACTGGTACCGGCCGGATCTGATGTCGGTGATCGTGGTGGGCGACATCGATCGCAATGCCGTCGCGGCGATGATCAGGGCGCACTTCTCGTCGCTCGAGGCGCCCTCGCCCGAGCGGCCGCGTCCGTTTTTCGACGTGCCCGAACACTCCGGCACGAAGTTCGCCGTCGTCACCGACAAGGAAACGACGGCGACTGCCGTCGAGCTGAGCGATCTCCGCCCCGCGCGGAACCAGGGGACGGTCGGCGGCTATCGCGACATCATCCGCGACCAGCTGTTCTCCGGCATGCTCACCGGACGGCTCGCGGAGCTCACGCAGACTGGCAATCCGCCCTTCTTCAAAGCGATGGCCAATCGCGGGCTGTTCCCGACTCCCCGCTCGCGGGACGAAGCGGCGCTCGAGGCGCTCGTCGCGAGCGACGGCGTCCCGCGCGGCCTCGACGCGCTGGTCACCGAAGTGCAGCGCGTGACGCGGTTTGGCTTCACGGCCACCGAGCTCGATCGCGCGAAGCAGGCGATGATGCGCGACTACGAGCGAGCGGTGACCGAGAGTCCGGACCGCGAGTCGGAAAGCCGCGCGGACGAGTACACGAGGAATTTTCTCCAGTCGGAAGCATTGCCGACGATATGGCAGGAGCTCGCGTTTCATCGGCGCTTTCTCCCGGAGATCACGCTGAACGAAATGAACGCGCTCGCCGGCGACTGGTTCCCCACCCAGAACCGTCTCGTCATCGTCGCAGCGCCTGACGCATCCGGCGTCGTGCTGCCCGATCAGGCACAGCTCGAGTCGGTGGTGCAGGCGGCGTCCGGCAAGCGCCTCGAGCCGTACGCCGACGGTGCGTCCGATCAGAAGCTCGTCGATGCGCCGCCACCACCCGGCTCGATCGCCCGAACCACCAGTCGTGGCGCAGGCATCACAGAGTGGACGCTGTCCAACGGCGCCACAGTCGTCCTCAAACCGACGACGCTGAGGCAGGACCAGATTCTTTTTCGCGCCATGGCGCCAGGCGGAACGTCGCTCGCGAGCGACGCCGATCTCATCCCGGCCCGCGTGGCGGACGATGTGATCCCGGCCGGCGGGGTCGGCCGGTACAGCGCCGTCATGCTGGATCGGATCCTCGCGGGTACGGCGGCCGGTGTCACGCCGTTCATCAACGACACTCACGAAGGCATGCGCGGCGGGAGCACGCCACAGGATCTCGAAACGATGTTCCAGCTCCTGTATCTCCGGTTCACGCAGCCGCGGGCCGATCAGCGCGCGTTCGCCTCGATGGCATCGCAGGCCAAGGCCCTCCTTGCGAACCAGTCAGCGAGCCCGGAGGTGGTGTTCAACCAGACGCTCGACACGATCCTCACCAGGAACAGCCCGCGCCGGCAGTCCGAGACGCCGGCCACGGTCGAGCAGTGGAATCTCGAGAAATCACTGGCGTTCTACCAAGCGCGCTTCGCCGACGCGAGTAACTTCACGTTCGTGTTCGTCGGCAGCTTCACGGTCGATGCAATCAAGCCGCTCGTCGAGACCTACATTGCCAGCTTGCCGGCGACCCACACGCGTGAGAGCTGGCGGGATCTCGGCATCGTGCCGCCGACTGGCGTGATCGAAAAGACGGTCGAAAAAGGAATCGCGCCCAAAAGCGAAGTCGCCATCGTCTTCTCCGGTCCGTTCACCTACGATCCGGCGCACCGGCTCGCCTTCGATACGATGGCGCGCGTCCTCCAGGGCCGCCTGTTCGATACGATCCGGCAGGAGCTCGGCGGCACCTACAGCATCACCGCCATTCCCGCGGCGAGAAAGGTTCCCCGGCCCGAATACCGGATCCGGATCGACTGGACGTGCGACCCTCAACGAACTTCGGCACTCGTGCAGCGCGTCTTCGAGGAGGTCGAGTTCGTCAAGAAGACGACGCTCTCGCCGAATCAGATGGCACGGCTGCGGGACGGTCTCGTCCGCGACTACGAAACGAACAGCCAGGAGAACGGCTACGTGCTGGACCAGATCGCGCGGCGTTACGAGGACGGCGATTCAGCGAACGTCGGAGACATCGACAACGTGCCGGCTCGAATTGCGGCGCTGACCTCTGACGCCATCCAGCAGGCGGCGCAGACGTATCTGGACGCCCGGAACTACGTGAAGGTCACGCTGATGCCCGAAGCAAAATAAGCGACCCGCCTTCCGAAATCCTCATCCCTTTCGCGCAGTCGGTGCAGCCGTCGTCCGACGAGCTCGAGCGTGAGTCGAGCACTGGAATCCTTACGCGGCGCGGTTCACACTCTGACCCCTCGAGCGCGCTGAGTGGCGACCGACTACCGGTTCCCATGATGCCGCGCGGGTTGGCGAGGAGGACGATCATGAATCGGTCATACGCACGCGTTCTCGTCGTGCTCGGCCTCGTCTCCGGTGGGGAAACGCTCCTGGCGCAGAACTGGCCGCAGTGGGGACAGAACCCGCAGCATTCGGGCTTCACGACGATCGTCGGACAGAGTCCGGCGCAGAAGCTGGCGAGCCTCGTCTACGACCCGTTCGTGGGTCAGGAGCAGAGCGAGAATTTTGGAGAGCTGCTCGCCCACTATCAAGTGCCTCTGACCGACGGTCAGGATGTCTTCATGGAGTTCATCGGAGGCAGATATGTGTCGTGCAACCCGCCGGGATCGTATACGCCGTTTCCGTGTGGGAACGACAACTGGTTCAATCAAGTCTGGAGCGAGAAGCGCCTGCATTGGGAAGGCGGGCGGCTGGTTGAAAAATGGTCGTTTGCCAGCGACTGGACACCCGCTCCGGATGCAGGCGGTGAACTCGGCGGTTGGCAACCGGTGTTCCACGCCGCGTTGACCGACGCAGGCGTCTGGGTGCCCGGCGCGGGTGGAACCGTGTTCTTGCTGAACCGCGGTGCCGGACACGTCATCAGTCGCGTCAATCCCTTCGGCGAGACGATTGATCCGCACACGTTCGTGTCGGGGCCAATCACGGCAGACGCGGACGGCAACGTCTACTACAACGTTCTCAAGCTGAACATCACGACCGATCCGCTCAGCAACGATCCCTGGGCGTTCGGGCCAAACGGCGACGGCAACAACACCATCGATATTCCCGACGCGTGGCTGGTCAAGGTGGCTGCGAATGGCACACCGAGCACGGTCAGCTACAAGACGCTCACGTACGATCCGCCGGCGCCGGCCACGTGCCATGCGACATTCCGCGCGTCGCAGTTGCCGTGGCCGCCCAGTCCAACGGCGACGCCGCGAACGGTTCCATGTTTATCGCAACGTCCCGGCGTCAACATCACGCCGGCGGTGGCACCCGATGGAACGATTTACTCGGTGACTGTCGCGCACAGTCCGTTCGCCAGCCGCTACTCGTACGTGGTGGCGTTCAACCCCGACCTGTCAGTGAAATGGACCGCCTCGCTGCGCGATCGTATTCACGACGGCTGCGGCGTGCTGCTGCCCATCGGCGGACCGGGCGGGTGCCGGGCCGGTCAACCGGCCAACGGCGTCGATCCAGCCACCAACGACGCTCCCGCCGGACGTGTCATCGATCAATCGTCTTCGTCTCCGGTCGTGACGCCGGACGGCGGCGTAATTTACGGCGCGTACAGCCGGTACAACTTTGCCAGGGGCCACATGTTTCGTTTCGCCGCGGATGGAACGTTCAAGGCGGCCTACGATTTTGGTTGGGATTCAACGCCTGCCGTCCACCCGCATGACGGCACCTACTCGATCGTGATCAAGGACAACCACTACGATGCGGGCTCTTACTGCGACAACGAGGCTGTGTGTCCGACCGCACCGAAAGGGCCGTATTTCATGACCCAGCTCGACTCGAACATGCACGTGGAATGGCAGTTCAAGAACACGAGCACGGACGCGACACACACGAACGGGTTCGAGTGGTGCATCAACGCGCCGGCCGTGGACGGAGTCGGGAACGTGTACGCGAACAGCGAAGATGGGAATCTATACGTGATTCGCCCGGGCGGAGCGCTCGGCGGTCGCATCTTTCTCAACCAGGCCATCGGAGCCGCGTATACACCGCTCTCGCTCGGCCCGAACGGAAGCATTTACACCGAGAACGACGGAATCCTCTTCGCGGTCGGTCAGCGATAGGCACAGGGGCGTCTCGCCTGGCTGTGCACTGATCTGTAGCGGGCGCTCGGGAAGCGTCGGCAAACCGGCCCGCCGTGTTCCCGGTGCCGAATTCGCGCTGGATTCCGAGCGTCTCGCCTGGTTTCAGGAGCTGAAGGAGCGCGTGCCGGCCAGGTAGCCTGCCGTTCTTTTTCCGAGCTGCCGTCAGGGTTTTGATACCGCCTCCAAGGCTTCGACGTTCGCGCGCGGTGCCACGACAGCGAGCACGAGTGACTCTCGTGATGCGCCGTGTTCTTCTGCCAGCGACGCTGACCGCCGCGCTCGCGCCAGCGAGCGCCTGTGGTGGTGCCAGCCCGCCCAGCGCTCCGCCGCCGAACGGAGGGGTGATCCGAACAGACGTCCAGCTCCCTGGTGCGGGCATCTCACTAGGCGGCGTCCTTGTGTCGCCTCAGACCGCCGGCTTGCGCCCGGCGATCGTCGTGCTCCATGGCTTTCAACCGGCCGGCACGGTCGGGGCCAGCCTCGTCGAGCCGCTGGCGACCGAGTTCGCGACAATGGGCTACGTCGCGTTGGCTCTGTCTCTGCGCGGATGGCCGCCAAGCGGAGGCCGCGACGATTGTGGTCTTCGTCAGCCCGATGACATTGCGGCCGCGTTCGACTGGCTGGCGGCGCAGCCGGGTGTCGATTCCGCACGACTCGCGGTCTTCGGGTACTCGCAAGGCGGGCAGGTGGCCCTTCTGTCCGGCACGCGCTCGCCCCGCGTTCGCGCGATCGTCGCGTATTACCCGGTCACCGACGTGGAACGTTGGAAGACGACCACGACCTTCCCCGGCATTCCCGACTACATCATGAGCGTGTGCGAACCCGGCGGCTCCGATCTGAGGTCGCCCGCGCTGCAGGCTGCCCGCATCGCCGCCCCGGTTCTGCTGGTACACGGAGACGCCGACACGCGCGTGCCGACGGAGCAGAGCCTGCTCATGCGGGACGCACTTGCGCAGGTCGGTCGAACGGCGCAACTCGTCCTCGTGCCCGGCGCTGCGCACGGGTTCACGCTCGATCAGGATGCGAACAGCCGCGCGGCGGTGTTCACGTTCCTGGCGTCGACGCTCTTCGGCCGATGAGCGCTCGACCGGAGCGCGTTGGACTACCGATGCTTGCCGCTGGCAGCCGCCGCGGCGACATACACGCCGCTGCCGATCCGCGCGTTGTACGCAAAGAAACTCAAGAGCATGCTCGAGTTGCCGCCGTAGAAGACCTTCACCAGCGGCGCCGCAAACGTCATGGCGAGAATCGCCGTGCCGCACACGATCGACGGCCCGCCCGGAACTCGCCTCGCAAGGTTCCTCAGACGCCTCCTGACACGAAAACCACGCTGCTGGTAGAACGGGCGCAAAGGAGTGCCGGAACCGATCACGCGTGGGTGTGATCGATTTCGAACCCGTTTTGCGCCCGTTCCAGCGAAAGGAGGAATGCATGACCACCAAAACGAACGTCAAGGCCGGCCTGATCATCGTCGTTTGCTGATCGGCACGAGTCAGCGCGATAACGCCGGCATCGCCGGCATAACCCGGAAAGGACCGGATCATGAAATCCAAGACCAACGTCAAGGCCG
>DATFXR010000066.1:0-4895 GCA_035315685.1 Vicinamibacterales bacterium
CGACGGGGACCGCTACTTCGACATCTTCGTCGAGTACGCGAAGAGCGACGTCGAGGACGTCTGCGTGCGCATCGAAGCGTTCAATCGCGGGCCCGATGCGGCGCCGCTGCACGTGATTCCGCACCTCTGGTTTCGCAACACCTGGGCGTGGGGCCGCGAACGCACGCTCGAACCGACGATCCTCGTCGATTCGACCCGCGACGGCGACGGCGCGATGATGCTGGTCGCGGACGATCGGCGCGCCGGCCACCTGCCGAATCTGACGTTCCAGTACGAGCTCGGCGAGCGGCACCTCTACGCGCCCGAGGGCGGACAGCCGCTGTTCACCGACAACGAGAGCAACAACGTGCGACTCTACGGACGCGGCGCCCGCAACATGTCGCCGTATACGAAGGACGCGTTCCATCGATTCATCGTCGACGGCGAGCGCGGCGCGGTGAATCCGACCGCATCGGGCACCAAGGCGTGCATCGACTACGCCGAAACCGTTCCCGCCGGCGGATCGCACGTCTGGCGATTCCGGCTGACGCCGGACCGGCTCCGACGTCCGCTCGACGAGGTGGACGCCATCGTCACGATGCGCAAAGCGGAGGCCGACGAGTTCTACGCCACGATTCATCCACCGAAGGCGTCCGACGACGAGCGCCTGGTGCAGCGCCAGGCCCTCGCGGGCATGCTGTGGACGAAGCAGATCTATCTCTTCGACGTGAACCAGTGGCTCAACGGCGACGATCCCCGCCATCCGCCGCCGGCAAATCGTCCCTACGTCCGCAACACCCATTGGCGGCATCTGAACTCGATGCGGGTGCTGTCGATGCCCGACGGATGGGAGTATCCGTGGTTCGCCGCGTGGGATCTGGCGTTCCACGCCGTCGCGATCGCGCTCGTCGATCCTGATTTCGCCGAGGAGCTCCTCTGGGTACTGCTGTTCGAGCAGTTCCAGCATCCCAACGGTCAGCTGCCCGCCTACGAGTGGGAGTTCTCGGACGTCAACCCGCCGGTGCACGCATGGGCGTGCCTCCGGGTGTACCACATGCGCAAGGAGCGGGAGGGCGTCGGCGACCGTGCGTTTCTCGAGCGCTGCTTCCACAAGCTGTTGATGAATTTCGCGTGGTGGGTGAACAAAGTCGACAGCGAAGGCAACAACGTGTTCGAGGGCGGCTTCCTCGGCCTCGACAACATCGCGGTGATCAATCGCAGCGAGCGGATCAGCGACGGCGCGACGCTCGAGCAGTCCGATGCCACCGGCTGGATGGGGTTCTACTCGCTGTGCATGATGCGCATCGCGCTCGAGCTCGCGTCCGACAACCGCACCTACGAAACACTCGCCACGAAGTTCTTCGAACACTTCGTCTACATTGGCGGGGCGATGAAGCGGATCGGCGGCCGCGACTATCAGATGTGGGACGAGGCCGACGGTTTCTTCTACGACGTGTTGCGCTACCCGGACGGCCGCTTCCAGAAGTTCGCGGTCCGCTCGCTGGTTGGCCTGATTCCGCTATTCGCCGTCGACGTGATCGACGAAGAAGCCGAGCAGACCTTGCCGACGTTCACCACCAGCATCAAGTGGTTCGTGCGCAATCGTCCGGATCTGGTCGGCGAGGCATGCTTCACGCAGCAGATCGGCCTCGAGACGCGGCACGTGCTGTCGATTGTCGACACGCAGCAGCTTGCGCGGCTGCTGCAGCGGCTGTGGGATCCGGCGGAGTTTCTCTCGGTCGCCGGCGTGCGCAGCCTCTCGAAGTACCACGAGGCACACCCGTTCTCGTACGGCGGCAGCGGCGTCAGCTATGAGCCCGCCGAGGCAGTCGAGAAGATCAAGGGTGGCAACTCGAACTGGCGAGGGCCGATCTGGTTTCCGACCTCGTTCCTGCTCATCGAGTCGCTGGTCAGATTCGACGATGCGCTGCTCTCGCAGTTCGCGGTGCGCTCACCGGGCTCACCCGATCGCGCGCTGACGCCTCGTGACATGGCGCGCCAGCTCGCCGACCGGATGATCGGCCTCTTCACGCGCGGCGCCGACGGCAGGCGACGGATCTTCGGCGAGACGGCACGATTCCAGACCGATCCGCAGTGGCGCGATCATCTGCAGTTCTTCGAGTATTTCCACGGCGACAACGGCGCCGGCCTCGGCGCCGCCCATCAAACGGGTTGGACCGGGCTGGTGGCGAATCTGATCGATGAATGGAGACGCTGAGGTCTCCCACGAAGACACGAAGTCACGAAGACCACGAAAATTCTGTACGCATCGAAGCGGCCGGGATGGCCCGGCGCTTCCGAGTTGATGTCCGGAAATAGCATGCTTCGTGCTTTCGTGTCTTGGTGGGCGCTTTCGCCGTAGTCATTTCTTCAGCGTGGCGCCCGTCAGTCCCGCCACTCCGGCCAGCGTCGTCTGGGCGGCGTTGAGGCCGAGGCGGAAGTCCTGGTCGTTGTAGGTGGTGTAGACATCGGTCGGCTGGTGCCATTGCGGATCCCAGCCGCTGCCGATCTGCACGCCGCGCTCGTTTTCGCGCAGGCTGATCGCCGGGATCAGATCCTGGAACGGACCCGAATCGGTGTTGGTCATGTGCGAGCCGACCTGGGCCGGATAGTCGCTGGCGTACTTCTCATTGGCGATCTCGAAGATCCAGGCGAGCTTCTGGCTCTCCGCGGCCATCTTCGAGTTCGACTGAAACTCGATGTTCACGTCGGCTTCGGGCCGCTGCTCCCTGCGCATCGTGCCGTCCGGATCGGGCATGCCATGATCGAACAGCATCATGTCGTGCTGGATCAGGCCGAGCCACCTGGGCTCCGGATAGGTGCCTGAACCGGACGGGTTTTCCTTGCCCTGCTGCTCCTGCCGCTGCGCGATGTAGGCGCGCGCCGCCTGCGAGCCGGTCTCTTCGTTGTTCCACAGGATGAAACGAATCGTTCGCTCGGTCTGGACGTCCGGACCGCTGAAGACACGTGCCAGCTCCATGACCAGCGCCGTGCCGGATCCATCGTCATTTGCCGCTTCCCCCCAGCCGTGGCCGTCCATGTGCCCGCTGACGATGTACATCTCCTCGGGGTGCGTCGTGCCGACTTTCGTGCAGTAGGCTGCTTCGCGCGGCCCGGGCGTCGTCGGTTGCATGTTGAGCGCGCGAAGCTTCTCGTCCGGCTGCTTCATCGGATCGGTATTGACGCCGGTCGGCGTGCGCACGCCGCGAGGCTTGCCGCCGCCCACTGCGAGACCGGTATTGCCGCGGCCGCGGCCGCCGGTGTTCTGCGCCGGCGGCGGATCGTAGACGTACTTGATGCGATCGGTCTGGCATCCATAGCTCTTGAGCTGCGTCTCGATCCAGTCGACGGCTGCGCGATTCCGATCGGTTCCCTGGCGCCGATCGCCGAACTGCGTCAGCCCCTTGATCGTCGCCTTGTACTTCTCGAGATCGAGACGCTCGACGAGCGTCTTGATCGGATCGGGCGCCTCGCCTTGCGCGAGCAGGCGATCGGCCGTGCTGCCGATCAGAACGCAGCAGATCACGGGAAGTATGATGCGCATGGCAGGAGAGTGTAGTGCAAAAGCGGAGATCGGCGCGGCCACCGACTCGCGTGGCGACGCAACACCGCCGAGGTCGGCATTGTCGCGCGTGAGACGCGCCTGGATCGCTGGCGCACTGTTCGCGGCGACCGTCGGCGGCTGCCGCGGTCCCGCGCCGCATCTCGTCGAGCGCGCGAGTGCGGCGATGGGATCCGATCTGCGACTCACCGCGTGGACCGGCGACGAGACGGCGGCGCACGCCGCATTCGACGCGGTGTTTCGCGAGTTCGATCGACTCGATGCGCTGATGAGCGTGTGGCGGCCGGGCAGCGACGTGTTGCGGATCAACGAGGCGGCCGGTAAGCGAGCGGTCGCGGTCAGCCCGGACGTGCGCGAGGCGCTGCACACCGCTCGTCAGGTGAGCGAGTGGACCGGCGGCAAGTTCGACGTGACGTTCGGGCCGCTCGCCGATCTCTGGAAGTTCGATTACCAGAACGAAGATCAGACCGTGCCGGCCGGGGACGCGGTGCGTTCGCGGCTGCCGCTCATCGATTACCGGCAGATCGAGATCGACGATCGCGCGGGGACCGTCTTCCTGCGACGGTCGGGCATGCAGATCCATCTCGGTGGCATCGGGAAGGGCTACGCGGTCGAGCGCGCCGTGGCGATCCTCCGGCGCGCCGGCCTCGGCGACTTCATGATCCAGGCCGGCGGCGATCTGTACGGCGCCGGCCGGAAAGCCGGCCGCCCGTGGCGGCTCGGGATCAACGATCCGCGCGGCCCCGACGGAAAAATCTTTGCCACGCTCGATCTCACTGACCGCACGTTCAGCACGTCAGGCGATTACGCGCGATTTTTCATCAAGGACGGCGTGCGCTACCACCACATCATCGACCCGGCCACCGGTCAGCCGGCACGCGGCTGCCGCAGCGTGACGATCGTCGCCGACAGTCCGGCGCTCGCCGACGGTCTGTCGACGGGCGTCTTCCTGCTTGGCCCCGAGGCGGGCATGGCGTTGATCGAACGTCTGCCGAACGTCGAAGGCGTGATCGTCTCGGCGAAGAACGAGGTGCTCGTTTCGTCGGGACTCCAGGGAAGGTTGACGATCCTCTCGCGACCCACTGACTCGCCGTAGAGTGTGGGACCGATGGGCCCATGGGGTTGGTTGCGAGGGACCGATCGGTCCTAACCCACCCAGCCCACGGCCTATCAGTCCCACACACTAGGCCGACAGAAACGCGTTGCCCTTGCGCCGCAGGATGATCCAGTGCGGGCACTTCTGCTGATCGAGATAGAGGCGCTCGCAGTCGTCGCAGCGGACGCACTCGCGCTTCACGATCTGCGGTCCGCGAATCGCGCCCCACTCGCAGGTCTTCTCGCAGATCTTGCACGT
>DATFXR010000067.1:0-3521 GCA_035315685.1 Vicinamibacterales bacterium
CGCTCGAAGTCGAGATGACGATAGACGACCCGACGTCCTATACCGCGCCCTGGACAGTGACGCTGAAGCAGCCGCTCGTGCTCGACAGCGAGCTGCTGGATTACTACTGCCTGGAGAACGAGAAGGACCTGGTCCACATGATCAAGAAGTGATGCGTAGCAACGTCCTCAGCGCTTCCCCAGCTCCTGGAACGCGACGTTCACGTTGATGACCGCGCGCGACAAGGGCGTGCCGCCATACTCCATATCCGTCAGCAGTTCCTCTTTCGTGAAGAGAGGGAATTTCGACTTCAGCCCGGCGGCGATCTCCTCCGCGCTCTTCTTCCCCATGCCGGCGGTCGCAGCGTCGACCAGCGCCCGATTGAACTGAACGTAGTCACGGAATCCCTGCCAGGTGTTGACGTCGCCGTGGCCTTCGATCACCGTGTCGACGTTCGGAATCCCCCGCACCGCCTTCTCGAGCGTGCCAGGCAGCGCCAGCACGCTGCCGCCCGCCATCGGATCGATGAGCGGCGACATCTTCCACGCGAAGAGATCGCCGGCGCACATCGCGCGGCGCGCGGGAAAGACGACGAAGGCGTCGCCATCGGTGTGGCCGGCCCCGAAGTAATACAGATCGATCCGATCGTCGCCGCTGCCGAGGGTCATCCGGTCGCTGAACGTCCGGTCCGGCATCGCTGCCGGATTCGACGCGACGCGCGGGTTGGCCGCCATCCACTTCCGTGTGTTCTCGTGGGTGACCACCTCGACCGACGCCGGGAAGTACTCGTTGCTGCCGATGTGATCCGGGTGCGAATGCGTGTTGACGATCACCGACACCGGCTTGTCGGTGACGGTGCGCACCTGGTTCAGGATCGGCTCGCCGTTGTTTGGCAGCTTGGTGTCGACGAGCACGACGCCGCCTTGCGTCACGAACACCGTCGTGTTTCCACCTGCACCGGGAATCACGTACAGGTTGTCGCGGACCTTCTTGATCACGCCGGTCGGCGGAATGCGCGGGCGCTGTTGCCGTGCCGCGGCGCCAGCCACTGCAAGGCTCACCACGATGATGGCGGGGACAACTCTGCTGCGTGTCATCGGACGATTCTACCGGGCTGCCACGTCATCGAGCGCGAGCGTCCGGCACGGCTGGCGGTGCTCGTATCGCTCGAGCGTCTCGGTCAGACGCCGGACGAGATCGGGCCGCGACAGCCGCTCCGCCGCTGCCAGCGCTGCGCGCTGCCACGTCACGGCCTCGCCGTATTGTCCGAGCTCCGCCTGCGTCATCGCCATCAGTTCGCCGACCTCGACGCTGCGCGGCTCGCGTGCGAGCACGCCCTGCATCAGTGCCAGCGCCTGCTGCCCGTCGCGCACCGCAGCGTCGGGCGCCGCCGTCAGCAGCCGGACCAGCGCGTGGACGAACTCCGGCCGATCGGGGTATTGCTGCACGTTCTCCCGGAGCCGATCGCGCGCCTCACCGTAGCGACGCAGATCGACCAGCGCCAGCGCGTAGCCGAGCGCAGCGTCGGCGGCGCGCGGGTCGAGCGCTGCGGCCTCCGCATACCGCGACAGCGATTCAGCGGCACGCCCGCTGCGGCGAAGGACGTCGGCAAGGCGCACCCGCGACTCAACGTCCGCAGGATCGGCGCGCACCGCGGCGTTCAGATGGGTGAGCGCGTCGGCAGTGCGGCCGTCTGCCGCGAGCGTCACGCCCAAGCTGTAGTGGGCTCTGGCGAAGGCTGGTGAGAGGCGCAGCGCTTCCGCGAACTCGTCCGCCGCGCCGCGCGCGTCGCCCGACAAGTACAGGGCCGTGCCCAGCTTGTGATGCAGCGCCGCCTCGCCGGGCGCCAGATCGATCCCTTTCCGAAAGTAGTTCGCGGCGGCTGCGAAGTCATGCTTGTCGAGCGCTTTCCCACCCCGCACTTCGTACGCAACCGGGCTCTCCAGGATGGTGTCCAGCTCCGACATCAACGGATCGGACGGCCGGATCGTGCCGGGAGCGCGGAGCCTCAGGTGCGCCTCTGCCTGGTCCTGCTGCCCGAGACCCCGGTAGGCCATCGCGAGCTGATAGTGAATCGCGCGCTCGCGCGGATCGAGTGCGAGCGCCCGCTCGAGGCGATCGACCGCGAGCGCGTAATCGGATCGCGCGAGCGCGGCACGGCCGAGCCCGACGAGCGCGGCGATCGACTGCGGGGCATCGGCGAGGGCCCGCTCGAAGAGCGGCTGCGCTGCCTCCGGACGTCCCTGATCGAGCAGCGCGTCGCCAAGCCAGACGAGCGCGCTCACGTTGCGCGGCTGCAGCTGCAGTACCCGCTCGAATTCCGCCTGGGACCGTGCGTTGTCGCCCGCGGCTCGGTACAGATGCGCCAGGTAGTACGGCCACTTGACGACGTCCGGGGCGAGCGCTTTCGCGTTGAGCAGGCACGCTTCGGCGGCTTCGCGATACTCGGCGGCCATCAGCAGCATTCCCATCGCACCGTAGGCGTCAGCGAGTTCCCCGCTCGACGCCTTCGGATTGGCGGTCACGCGGGTCAGGGCGGCGTAGCGCTCGCGCAGCTGCGCCTGCACCGGCGCGGCAGCGTGTGAGACATCGGGAAGCGGCGTCGCGCGCAACGGAGGTCTCGCCGGCGCGCGGCACCCGATCGCCAGCAGACACAGCGCGATCGTGTAATGGAATATCGACGTACTGTTCGGCTTCAGCCTGACCATGAGAGTCCGCCTGAACGCGGATACTACGTACGCAATCGCCATCACCGGCCGGCGCCTTCGCGGATCGTCATGTAGTGGTCGATCGCGAGGTTCGCGAACGTCTCGGTAAAGCCGTCGGGCCAGATGACGCGTGCCGAGACGGGCCCTTGCGAGTCCCCGAGTCCGACGAGCACGCGCGGATCGTTGGCGGACGCGTAGCTGCCGTCGGACCGCGCCCGCCGCCACAGCGTCAGGCCGCCCGAGCGGGTCACGGCAACACGCGCGCCGAGCATGTCGCGGCGGCCGTCCCGGCCGACGAGCCGCAGTCCGATCCAGTGGCGACGCTGTCCGACTCCGTTGAGCAGCAGCCTCAGCGGACCGCTCGCGTTGGCGTAGACGATGTCGATGTCGCCGTCGTTGTCGAGGTCTCCGAAAGCGGCGCCGCGGCTGACCTCGGCACGCATGAACGCTGGACCGGCTCGACTCGTGACGTCCTCGAAGCGTCCGTTTCCCAGGTTTCGGAACGCCTGCTTGCGCTGCTGGAGTGCGAACCGCTCCCGGCGGGCGGCGGCGTCCACGCCCTGGGTGACGGCGCCGTTGAACGCCACCAGATCGAGCCACCCGTCGTTGTCGATGTCGAGCCATGCGGTGCCGAATCCCGTGAACGGCAGCGTTGGCTGTCGCAGACCGGCGCGCGCGCTGCCCTCGTCGAACACGCCGCCGCCGGAATTGACATACAAGTCCGCGCCCTGGCCCGTGAGCTCGGTGACGAAGAGATCCTCGTCGCCGTCGTTGTCGAAATCGCCGGCGTCCACGCCCATGCTCGACTTCGCCTGGCCGTCAGCCCCCAATGCG
>DATFXR010000068.1:0-2840 GCA_035315685.1 Vicinamibacterales bacterium
CGGCTTCACGGCGAGGTCGATGCGATCGAACTTCCGGCCACGGCCGAACATCTTCTGCGCCGCGTAGATGTCCATGATGGCGAGGTTGCCGCCGAATGCGCTGGTGAGACCGGTCGACTTCATGATGCCGCGAACCGCGAACTGGCGCTCGCCGTCGGCGGTCCCGAGTGGAAGCCGACCGCCGATCACGATGTGGTTCCGGTCGGCGAACTCGTTCGACAGGATGATCGAGTCGGGCTGCGCCAGAAACACCAGCGGATCGTCGACGACGGCCTCGTCTCCGCTCTCCAGGTCGTAGTCGCGCAGGCTGCGATCGCCGGTCATGTCGATGCCGAGCACGAGCAGGTTGCCCTGGCCAGCGAGCCTGCTGTCGACGACCGCTTCGATCACCGGTACGGCGACGCGCACCGACGCTGCGCTCTGCACCTTCTCGAGCACCTCTTCGTCGAAGCCAGGCTCGCCGGCCGTCACCTGCAGCTCGGTCTTGCCGGCGATGCGATCGACGGTGCGGGAGAACGCGAACAGCACACTCTGATTCGCGGTGTGCATCCCGACGAAGACGGCGACACCGAGCACGATGCCGGCGGTCGTGAGCGCCGTGCGCACGACGTGCTTGCGGAAGTACGGCCAGCTGATCAGCCGGAGGAGGATCACCGCCGCAGGTCCTCGACGATCCGGCCGTCGCGCAGCGCGATCGTGCGCGCGCAGCTGCGGGCGACGGTCAGGTCGTGGGTCACGATCACGACGGTCGATCCGAGGCGGGCGTGCACGTCGCGAATCAGGGTCAGGATTTCCTCGCCGGTCCGCGTGTCGAGATTTCCCGTCGGCTCGTCGGCGAGGATGATCGGTGGATATACCGACAGCGCGCGGGCGATGGCGACGCGCTGGCGCTCGCCGCCGGAGAGTTCGTCGGGAAGGTGCGTGAGGCGGTGGCCGAGCTGCACCAGGTCGAGCAGTTCGCGCGCACGCTCGTGCACCTGCTTGCGCGGCCAGCCGCGCAGGTGCAGCGGCAGGCCGACGTTCTCGAGGGAGGACAGCGTCGGCAGCAGGTTGAAGAACTGGAAGATGAAGCCGATTTTGTCCCGCCGCACCTTCGTCAGCTCATCGTCGGTGAGGCCGCCGTAGCGGGCGCCGTCGACGCTGACGTCGCCGGCGGTGGGACGATCGAGGCCGCCGACGAGGTTCAGCAGCGTCGACTTGCCGGAGCCGGACGGTCCGATGACGGCGACCATCTCGCCGCGCGGGATGGCGAGCGAGACGCCGTCGAGCGCGACGACGTCGCGCTTGCCTGCGAACTGCTTCGTCACCCGGTGCAGTTCGATCATCGAGGGGGCGGTGGCGGGAGCGGAGGCGGGCGGGAGATCGGACCGAAGGGCGGTCGTCATCGCCCGATTATGTGAACGGCTTCACAATGCTGTCAAATCTGGCCTGAAATACCTCATTCCAGCGCCGACACGCGGCGCCGACCCTAAACGCCTCAGGTGCCGCCGAAGCCGATCGTGACCTCGTCGCCGTCCACGATCACCGGCACTGCACGGCGCCCCTTGCTGTGGCCCAGCATCCGCTCGAGCGCCGCCGCGTCCTTCTTGACGTTCAGATATTCAAACCGGACCTGCCGCCGCTCATAGTCCTCCCGGGCGGCTTGCGTGTACGGTCACGTGTCCTTGCCGAAGATGTAGACCATTCCGTGATTCTACCTGACCGGCGTCCGACACTACTGCGACAGTGACTTCAGCCGCTGCAGCAGCGCGCGCGTGTCGTCGGGCAGCGGCATCGGACGCGCCGCCGTGTAGTCGTACGCGACCATCACGGTTTTTCCGACCGCGACCGGTCGGCCGCTCGCCGCCTGCGCGATCTCGTACTCGAGGGTGAAGCTGGATCGTCCGATCGCGCCGACGCGGACGCGGACTTCGAGCTCGTCGCCGAAATGCGCCGGCGCACGGTAGTCGCACTCCGCCCTGGCGATGATCACGCGCGTGTGCGGCGACGCCGAGCCGGTGACCTCGCGCCAGAACGTCAGGCGGCACTGCTCGAGATAGGTGAAGTAGACCGCGTGATTGACGTGGCCCATCGCGTCACAGTCCCGGAAGCGCACCGCGAGGCGATGTCGATAGACCCATTCACCGACGCGTCGCTCATCCGCATCGCCGCGCGCACGATCGCGCGCCCTGCTGACTTCGTCCGACATCGCCGCTACAATACCCGACGATCGTGCCGTCCCCGACGACTATCGGCGAGACCTTCACCGACGACGAGCAGCGCGCACTCGCTCCGTACTTCACGAACACCGATCGGCCGATCTTCGCGCTGACCAATCTGCCCGAGTCGGTGAAAGGCGCGCTGTTCGCGCGTTACTCGCGCTCCGCGAAGTCGGTGCGACGCCTGTTCCTCGACGAGTTCCTCGGCGAGATGGCCGCGGCGGCGCCGGCGCCGACCGCCGTCGGCACCGAACGCGCCGATCGGCTCTACGCGCGCGTGCTCAGCGACTACGGAGACGACTCGGTCGCTCAGCTCGGCGGCGCCCACATCGCGTGCGAGGGCGTCTCGAACCTACTCACGAAGGTACTCGAGTGGGGACGCCTGATGGCGTATCTCGAGCAGTCCACACGCTACGTGCCGTTCACCGACCGCCCCGGCGGCCGTTGGAAGTACCACGTGCCCGCTGAGCTCGACGGATCGCCATTACGCGACCTGTTCGTCGGCACGCTCGATCGCGCGTTCGAGACCTACGCGCGCTGGATCCCGTCCGTCGAGGCGCACTTCCGGGCGAAGTACCCGAAGTCTCCGGACGACTCCGACGCCGTCTATCGATCGGCGATTCGCGCCAAGGCGCTCGACAC